>DYKZ01000343.1 GCA_020722345.1 Anaerolinea thermophila
GGTTCTTCCGGAAAGTTCCTGTCTGGAAAGGCGACTGTGGCATGGTAGTGAATGAGTCAAAGCCTGCTGTATCATGCGTTCGGGGTGAGGAAAGGGTATGATTACGTTCGAACATTCTATGAGGATGGTTGCATCCGATTCGTGCTGATGGTGCGACCAGAGTGGTTCGTATGTCCAAAGTGCAAGAGCGCCGAAGTCAGCCGCAAGGGCCGACGCTTTCGCCAGTTGCGGACAGTGCCCATTGGTCTCAAGCCCGTCTGGCTGATCACGGAGGTGCCGCAGTGCCAGTGTCGAACGTGCGGGCAGAGCTTCGAAATCTCCCCCCCTTTGCCCCGGCGTATGCGTCGTACACGCACCAACTCCAGGGCTTGGTCGAAGACCTCTGGGGGATGATGACAGTGACCGATCTGGCAGCCGTGAGCGGCCTGGGATGGGATACGGTCAAGAACATCATCAAGGGCCGGCTGGAGAAGGACTACGGACACCCTCGCCTCCGGCCGCTGGAACGTTTGTCCATCGACGAGATCTACTTTGGCCGGCACAAGAAGTTCTATACGCTGGTCATTGACCTGGACACCGGCCAGATCGTCTGGGTGGCCAAGGGAAAGGGGGGAGAGGCTTTGAGTCCATTCTGGCGGGCTTTGCGTCGCAGTCAGGCCCGGATCGAAGCGGTCGCCATGGACATGAGCGCGGCCTACTGGGCGGCCGTGATGGAGCACCTGCCGGAGGCGGCCATTGTATTCGACCGCTTCCACATCATGAAGCTCATGAGCGAGAAACTGGACGACTTGCGCCGGGCGATGGTCCACGAAGCCACCGGCCCCATGAAGCAGACCGTCAAAGGGATTCGTTATCTGCTGCTGATGCGCCGCGAGAACGTCCAGGAGGAGAAACTGCCCCGCTTGGACGAGGCGCTCAAGCACAACGAACCCCTGTTCACCAGCTATCTGCTCAAGGAGGCTCTGGTCCTGCTCTGGGAGCAGCCCACCTACGGGCAGATGAGGTCCTTCCTCAGCGAGTGGTGTGCCTGGGCCGACGAATCGGCCATCCCCCAAATGCGGCAGATGGCCCGGACCCTCCTCAGCCATAAGAGTGGCATCCTGTCGTGGTGGAAACACCGGATCAATAATGGGCGGATGGAGGGAATCAACAACAAGATCAAGACCCTCCTTCGCCAGACCTATGGCCTGCGCGATGAACGCTACCTCGTCCTCAGACTCTTGAGTCTGCATGACTCCAGACAGGAACTTCTCGGATGAACC
>DYKZ01000109.1 GCA_020722345.1 Anaerolinea thermophila
TCCTGGCGGTCTTCGCATGCTGCGCGGTGCAATAGCCTTTTTGCAGTAGAGTCAATATTACTCTTGGAAATCTATCGCAACCGCGAAGATTTTGCACGATGCTCATCGTACTGCCAGGCTCCGCAAGTGCCACAAAGTGGCATGGCAAGGCCGGCCGTAGGTCGGCGCTACGGATTGAAAGGTCTCAATCCCTTGTAAATACGCGGGCCGGATATGGTCTTCAAGATCAGCTCTGCCGGCCGATTGAGGCGGCGGCCGAGTTCTTCGGCAGACATGGGCGTATTGCCGCTGGAAAGGAAAAGCCGAAAGATGGCCTCCACCAGCATCGTTTGCGAAGTGAGGAATTCGGGCTGGCGGGCGCAATGGCCGATGATGGTGGCCTGCATGCTATCCATGGAATGCACCTCGGCGGTCTCCGGGTCTATCCAGTCAATCATTTGCTCTTCGGTCGAGTCGGCGAAGGCGCCCTGGTGCTGGGGGCAGAGCATATCGTGCAGCGCCACACGCCAGTTGTTGTCCATCGAACGCCACCAGTCAAAGTCAACGTGGAAGGGGGTCTGGAGGGTGGGTTTGAGCAGGCTGAATTTCGTCGGGTCACTCATGGCTGTCCTCCACGCCGGTCATGCGGAAGTGCAAGTCGCCAACGTGCTTGTAGCCGGGAGTCTGCGCCAGGAAGGCGAGCAGCGGGGCCGGCGGGCAGCGGCGGATCACGTTCAGGGCCGAATACAATTCCAGCGCATGGACGTGTCCCTGAACGTTGAGTTTGGTCAACTCCTGCATCATGTCGGCAACAAGTTTCTCGAACGGCGGGCGCTGTTTGGCAATCTGCTCGCAGGCGGCGTCCACACTGCCGACATCCGGGACAACGATGATCATGCGTTCATTGAACTCGCTGGTCAGATTCTGCTTGAGGGTGGCAAAGACGATGCCGCCATCGGAGCCAACCAGCACTGTGCGCACCCAGTCGCGCACCGGCCGGCGGGTGCGGGCTTCGACGACCACCTGCCCGGGTTTGGAGCCGCGGCGCAGCGTCACCAGACTGCCGGGCAGCAAGCCGTATTTCTGGTAGAGGCCGCCCACTCCGGCCACGTAGCCGTGCGAGCGCACCACCCAGGCCGGAATCTCCTCTTTCGAGTGCGCGTCCACCACAGTGAAACGGACGCGCGGCGATTCGTAGGCTGTTGGGAAGAGCGAACGCGTGCGCGCCGAAACAGGCAGGGTGCCGGCGCGCCAATGGGGATACGTCAGGGCAATCGTCACTTCCGGCACATTCTGGACCGGCAGGTTGTCTCCGGACAACTCGTCGTCCAGCGAGGCTTCGAGGGCCAGCATTTCCTTCGTCAGGGCGGCGCGGTCGCAGGGCACCTCAGTATAGCGCAGCGGAGGCGGAATCTGCTGGACGTCGAGCGGTTCCAGTCTCCGCAGATACCACAATACCTCCCCGGCCGGACCAACCTCGTCGAAACGCTCGTCTTCTTGCAAGGCATAGTTCATCGAGAACTCAACCAGTTTTGGGTTCACCCCGGCGGGCGGCGCCACTTGTTCGATGAGCGCGGAAGCGGGCAAGGGGCCACCTTTCTCCTCGTCCAGGACAGCCTCCGCCAGATTCAGATGACCGACATTCACGTTTACGAGGAGGGCGCGCGGGAACCAGCGCCCGGCAATCCGCACCAGGGTGGCATCCTTCTCGAGGCTCCGCCTGAGGGCCGCCTCCAGGTCCGCGCCGTAACGAGCGAGGACAATCTCCGGAACAAGTTGTTCGTCTTCCACCGCAACCTCTGGTGGATTATTGAGTTTGTGTTCGGCCAGCCCGGCGGCAAATTCCTTCTTCACGCCGTCGGCAAATTCAACGCTGATCACCTCGAACGCGCCCACGTTCGGGTTGACGCCGGGGCGCACGTGCGTCACTTTCCCCTTTTGCCTTCCCAAGGCCGGGAAGGAGAGTTTCTCGCCAACTTTGAATTTCCCTATCGGCAGGTAGGTTTTGCTGTCTGCCTGCTGTTTCGCCGTCAGGGCCAAACGCTCGCGGCGAATACGCTCCTCCACGAGAGCGGGGATGATCTCTTTTTCAGTAAGCGGGGTTTCCTTCTCAAAGAGGTAGTTGCTGATGAACTCAAGGTCGGCTTTGGAGAGGGAAAAATCCCTCCAATAGTCGGGGGGCAATGTAAGAGGATCGTTAGCCATAAAATCCTGTCTGCTGAATGGGCGGGCAAGCCCGAATAATGTGGAATTTAAGCGGGGATATTATACCCCACCTTGACAGCCCATCCTGCTTGACTTACGATTATGTGCGGAGGTACAAGATGCGCATCGGAATGATGGCCGATCTCTATAAACCGCACGTCAGCGGGATCACGAACTACGTCAGCCTGAACAAACGCTATCTCGAAGCGGCCGGGCACGAGGTATTCATCTTCACGTTTGGGGACCATGAATTTGCAGACGACGAAACGAACGTGATGCGCACGCCGGGGCTGCCGCTCACCGACACGGGCTACTATTTGAGTTTCCACTACTCGCGCAAGGCCAAAGCCCTGCTCCAGACGATGGACATCGTGCATGTCCATCACCCCTTCCTCAGCGGGAGGTTGGCGCTGCGCTATTGCCGCCCGATGCGCATCCCAATCGTCTTCACAAACCACACCCGCTACGACCTCTACGCCCAGACCTACCTGCCGCTCCTGCCGGAGGAGATTAGCGAGACTTTCCTGCAAACCTACATGCCGCCTTTTTGCGCTGCGGTGGACCTGGTCATTTCCCCCTCGGCGGGCATGGCAAAGATCCTCCAGCAGTTAGGCGTCACAACCCCCATCGAAATTGTCCCAAACGGCGTGGATTTGACGCGCTTCCATGATAACGGCGGCGATTGCCGCGCCGACTTTAACTTCCAGCCCGACGACTTCCTGCTGGTCTATTCCGGCAGGCTGGCCCCCGAAAAGAACCTTGAGTTCCTGCTCAACGCCTTCGCCGGCGCGGCCGAAGCCGTGGACAATATCCACCTCCTGTTCATCGGCGGCGGCCCGGAGGAGGAGAATCTGCGCAAACTGGCTGCGCAGACCAGCGCGGCCAACCGCATCCACTTCACCGGCATGATCCCCTACGACGACCTGCCGCGCTACCTGGCCATGTGCAACGCCTTTGTCACCGCCTCGGTCAGCGAGGTCCACCCGCTCTCGGTCATCGAGGCAATGGCCTCCGGCCTGCCGGTGGTGGGCATCCACTCGGTCGGCGTGGGGGATACGGTTGAAGACGGCGTGACCGGCTTCCTGGCGCGCCCAGACCCAGCCGCCTTTGCCGCCAAACTTACCCGCCTATGTCTCGACCCGGCACTTTGCCGCCGCATGGGCGCCGCCGCCCGCGCAGCCTCCCAGAAATATGACATCAAACGCACCACCCAGATCATGCTCTCACACTATGAGGCGCTCGTCTTCGACGGCCACCAGCGCCAGCGCGGGCTGAAGTATCGGTTCCGCAGCCTGCTCGAAAGGTTCCGGGCGTGACAAACCGCCGCCAGGCGCTCGGCCGCTGGGGCGAAGAGACCGCCGTCCGCTACCTCGAACAGCGTGGCTACACCATCCTGGCGCGCAACCTCCACACGGCGCACGGCGAACTAGACATCGTGGCCGGCAAGGACAATGCCATCATCTTTGTCGAAGTGAAGATGCGCTCCTCCAACGCCTACGGCTTCCCCGAGGAGGCCGTCAGCCCGCGCAAGCAGGCGCACCTGGTCTCTGCCGCCGAGGCCTATTTCGAGCAGCACCCCGACAGCCCCGAAACCTGGCAGTTCGACATCATCGCCATTACCCGCCGCCCCGGCGCGCAGCCGGAGATTGAGCATTTCGAGAATGTCATCGGGTAATATGCCGAAGGTCAAAGGTCGAACGTCTCTGGTCGTCATCGTCGGGCCGACGGCAGTCGGCAAGACCGAACTCTCCATCCAACTCGCCGAACGGCTGAACGGGGAAATCGTCTCGGCAGATTCGCGCCTCTTCTACCGGGACATGGACATCGGCACTGCCAAGCCAACGCCGGAGGAACGCGCCCGCGTCCCTCATCACCTGGTTGACGTGGCCGATCCGCGCGAGACCTGGAGCCTGGCCCTGTTCCAGAAGGCCGCCGCCGAGGCCATTGCCGCCATTCACGCCCGCGGCCGGACCCCCTTCCTGGTCGGCGGGAGCGGGCAGTACATCCACGCTGTGACGCGCGGCTGGACGCCCCCCGCCGCCGCGCCAGACGCCTCCCTGCGCGCCGAGTTGCAGGCGCAGGCAGAGGCAAAAGGCCCTTATTGGCTATACGAAGAACTGCAAAAACTCGACCCCGCCGCAGCCGAAAAAATTGACCCGCGCAACCTCCGCCGCACAATCCGGGCGCTGGAGGTGATCCGCTTGACGGGGAGGAAATTTTCCGAGCAGCGAGGACAGGCTGAGGGTCCATACCGCACGCTGACAATCGGGTTGACGCGCCCGCGCGCCGAGTTGTACGCCCGCCTGGACGCCCGCATCGAGGCCATGTTCGCCGCCGGTCTGCTGGAGGAAGTCCGCCGTCTGCTCGAGGCGGGAGTCTCCCCCACCCTGCCGGCAATGACCTCCATCGGCTACGGAGAATGCGTAGCAGCGCTGGCAGGCAGGCTGACGGTCGAGGAGGCCAAAGCCGGCATGCGGCGCAGGACGCGCCTCTTCGTGCGGCGGCAGGCCAACTGGTTCAAAGCAGACGACCCGTCCATCCACTGGTTCGAGGCCGGCGGCCATCCGCTTAGCGGTATCGAGGAATTGATCCGCAACTTTCTAGAAAAAGAGAAGACGCCATGAGACTCCAGCCTGGTTTGACTACATTACAGGGTTGAGTAGAAAGCGTCTCTTGTTACAAGGAGCAATCATGAACATCGTCCTTCAGGAAGTATCCAGCGGCAGGGATCTGCGCGCCTTCATCCGCTTCCCGGCAAAACTCTACCGGGGCAGCCCATATTACGTCCCGGCGCTGTTCTTCGATGAACTCAACACCCTGCGCCGCGACCGCAATCCCGCCTTCGAGCATTGCGAAGCGCGCTACTGGCTGGCCTATAAGGATGGGAAACTGGCCGGACGTGTGGCCGCCATCCTGAACCGCAAACATATCGAGAAGTGGGGACAGAAATACCTGCGCTTCGGCTGGCTCGACTTCGTTGACGACCCCGAAGTCTCCGCCGCGCTGCTCGGCGCGGTCGAGACCTGGGCGCGCGAGAAAGGCATGGAGGCCGTCCACGGGCCGCTCGGCTTCACCGACCTGGACCGGGAGGGGATGCTCGTCGAGGGCTTCGAGGAGATTGCCACCCTCTCCACGAATTACAATTTCCCCTACTACCCCAAACACATGGAACGCCTCGGCTACGCCAAAGACACCGACTGGGTGGAATACGAGATGACGGTCCCGGACGAGCCGGACGCCACCATCGCCCGCATCGCCGACCTTGCCAAACGCCGCTACAAACTGCACTTGCTGGAAGCCAAGAATAAACGAGAATTGCTGAATTACGCCAACGAACTCTTCGACATCCTGGATGAATCCTACGCCCACCTGTACGGCACCGTTCCGCTCACCAGGCAGCAGGTGGAGGCCTACGTCCGGCAATACTTTGGCTTCATCCAGCCCGATTTCGTGCCTGTGGTACTGGACGAGGCCGGCAGGATGGTGGGATTCGGCATCACCATGCCCTCCCTGTCGAAAGCCCTGCAAAGGTCGCGCGGCGAACTGTTCCCCTTCGGCTTCCTGCATCTGCTCAAAGCGCTGAAGACCTTTGACACATTCGATTTGTATCTGGTGGCCGTCCGGCAGGAATATCAAGGCAAGGGAATCAACGCCATCCTGATGGACCGCATGAATCAGGTCTTCAACCGCCTGGGCGTGAAGAAGGTCGAGTCCAACCCCGAATTGGAAACCAACGCCAACGTGCAAGGACAATGGAAATACTACCAGCGCCGCCAGCACAAACGGCGCAGGGTGTTCATCAAGAAAATTGCCTCCGAGCGCCCGGTTTGACCCGGCGCGCCACGGCTTTTCAAAGTCTGTTTGTAGTGTCATTGCGAGGCGTTTTTCGCCGAAACAATCTCTGCATATAGCGAGGGGATTGCTTACCCTACGGGTACGATGTCAACCGGCCAAGAACGCCGGTTTTGCAATGATATGGCGCGAGATAAGGCGACTTTTCGAACGCCCTGCCTGGCGCGCTTTGCCCTCTTGACGAAAATAAGGGGTGGTTATAAAATAATTTAGGCATACCTAAATTATTATGGCTGATAATATCACTCCCAACATCCAGGATTACCTGAAAACCATCTACGGACTGACCAGCAACGGTGAGGAAGCCTCCACCACCGCCCTGGCAGCGCGGCTGGGAATTGCTCCGGCTTCTGTGACCGGGATGCTGCAAAAACTGGCCTCCCTCACCCCGCCGCTGGTGATCTACAGGAAACACCAGGGCGCCGCCCTGACCCCGGAAGGCGAAAAAGCCGCCCTGGAGGTCATCCGCCGCCACCGCCTGCTCGAAGCCTGGCTGGTCGAGAGTCTCGGCTACTCCTGGGACGCCGTCCACGAAGAGGCTTGCAAACTGGAACACGTCATCTCGGAGGAGTTCGAGACGCGCATCGCCGCCGCGCTCGGCCACCCGGTCCGCGACCCGCACGGGGACCCCATCCCCTCGGCAGACCTCGTCATGCCCTCCACGAACGACATCCCCTTGACCAGCCTGCGGGAAGGGGAAAAAGCCGTCGTCCGGCGGGTGGGTTGCAAGGATGCGCCCCTGCTGCGCCACCTGGAAGGGCTGGGATTGGTGCCGGGAGCCGGGGTGACCGCGCTGGCTCATTCGCCTTTCGACGGCAACCTGACCCTGCAAGTGGCCGGCCGCCCGCCTGCTGTTGTCGGCCCGGCGATTTGCAGCCAGATTTTCATCGAACGCCTGTGAAGAGGACGCCTTGTCCGAAACAGTCATTTCCACCCAATAATTGACCAAGACCTGGAGTTGGGTAAGTCCTGGAGTGTAATGTACGACCACATCTCCCAAATCAGAAAGCAACGGAGTGTAAAAAGAAAAAATGAACATAACGCTTTGGATCGTTTTACTGGTAGTTGTATTGTTTCTTCTCTTCCTGCCGCGCATCGGAGCACTGGCGCTTTTCAGGAACTATCGCGCCGCCCAGGACCGTGAAGCGGCAGAAGACGCCCTGAAACACCTGCTCGACCGCGAACAGCAGGGACGCCACGCCTCGCCCGAATCCCTGGCCGGGACCCTCGGCCTGTCGCGGCCAAAAACCACAAAACTCATCGAGAAAATGGAAGTCCAGGGGCTGGTGGAAACACGCGGCGCGGAACTGCATCTCACCGCCGACGGCGAACGCTGGGCGCTGCACGTGGTACGCGCTCACCGCCTGTGGGAACGTTACCTGGCAGATGAAGCGCGCATGCCCCTCAGGCAGATCCACAGCGAGGCGCACCGCCGCGAGCACAAACTCTCCGACGCACAACTCGATGAACTGGACGCCGCCCTCGGTCACCCGAGCCGCGACCCGCACGGCGACCCCATCCCGACGCGCGAGGGGATGTTACCCAAAGCGGAGGGAACGCCCGTGACCGCGTGGCAGGCCGACCGTCCGGCGCGCATCGTGCACCTGGAGGATGAACCGGTCATCGCGTATGAACAAATCCTGGCGGCGGGACTCCGCCTCGGGCAGGATGTCCGCATCCTGGAACGGACCCCGCAGCGCGTCGTCCTAAGCGACGGGGAGAACGAATACCGCCTGGCGCCTGCCATCGCCTCGAATGTCCACGTGGCCGCCCTGCCTGAAAGCGAACTGCTCAAACGCGAAGCCGTCCCGCTGACCGAACTGCCCCACGACCGGAGCGCGGAAATCGTGATGCTCGATGAAGCCGTGCAGGGTTTCACCCGCCGCCGCTTTCTCGACCTCGGGCTGACTCCCGGTACCGTCATCTATCCCGAACTGAAAAACTTCTTTGGCGATCCGCGCGCGTATCGTGTGCGAGGGACCCTGATTGCTTTGCGCAAAGACCAGGCCGCGCAGATTTGGGTCAAACCCGTTTAACGTTCTCCTGTGTCACGTGATCCAGTATCACGTGACACCGAAACACTTGACACAGGAA
>DYKZ01000110.1 GCA_020722345.1 Anaerolinea thermophila
TCCTGGCGGTCTTCGCGTGCTGCGCGGTGCAATAGCCTTTTTGCAGTAGAGTCAAGAATTGCCAATTTCAGTGAAACGCGGTGGCAATGAAGCGGTGTCACATATTTCTTGCACGCCGAGACATCTACAACTTCCGGGAGCATTTCATTCGCGAAATCCGCTTGCTAATTTTTGGCAGCCTCGTTATAATAGCCCCGTTTGGGCGGGTAGCTCAGTTGGTTAGAGCACTGCTTTGACATAGCAGAGGTCGTAGGTTCGAGCCCTATTCCGCCCACAGAGCGGTATTGTACGGAAACAAATGCTTTGACCGGGAAGAGTAGTTCGGTAGGCAAGCCAACAGGGAGAGCAGATCGAAGACTGAGAATCTGCTCAGGCAGCCCCAACGAAAACCACCCGCGAGCGTGAAGCAGAACCGCAGGAACGGATTGCATCCGTCCGACGAAGTAAGCAGAACGGCCGGCCCCGTTATCAGCCCAATGAGATGCCCATGCTCCGCACGGGCAAATCGGGTGGAACCGCGTGATCGCGCCAGCGCTCTCGCCCCGAATTTCGGGCGAGAGTCTTTTATTTCGCCATTATTCACTCTCCCATGGCAGGAGAAGGAAAAGGAGCCAAAATGTCCAACCAACCTGAAGAACGCTACGAAGAGTCGCAACTGTATCGCATCCGCCATTCGGCTGCTCATATTATGGCGCAGGCAGTGCTCGAATTCTATCCCGAAGCCAAGTACACCATCGGCCCGCCGGTGGAAAACGGCTTCTACTACGATTTCGACCTACCCCAGCCAATCACTCTCGAAGACCTCGAGAAGATCGAAAAGCGCATGCGTCAGATCATTGCCGGAGGCCATCCATTCATAAAGAAAGTGGTCTCGGCAGATGAAGCGCGCCAGATCTTCAAAGACCAACCATATAAACTTGAACTGATCGAAGGCCTGGAAAAAGGCGCTTTTGATGAAGACGGCAACCCGCTGACCGAAAAGCCGGAGATTTCCATCTACCAGCACGATACGTTCACGGACCTGTGCCGCGGCCCGCACGTGGAAACAACGCGCCAGATCAACCCCTCAGCGATCAAACTCACGTCCATCGCCGGGGCCTACTGGCGCGGCGACGAAAAGAACAAGATGCTGACTCGCATCTACGGCACGGCCTGGCGCACGGCTGAGGAATTGAAAGAGTACCTCAACATGATCGAAGAAGCCAAGAAGCGCGACCACCGCAAACTCGGCAAAGAACTGGAAATTTTTATCTACGAAGACGAGGTCGGTCCCGGCCTGCCGCTCTGGTTGCCGCGCGGCGGCGTGATCATCGAAGAACTCGAGGCGCTGGCAAAAGAAACGGAGGAAGCCGCGGGCTACCTCCGCGTCCGGACCCCGCACCTGACCAAGGAAGACCTGTTCATCCGCTCCGGTCACCTGCCCTATTACGCCGAGTCCATGTACCCGCCGATGGAGATCGAGGGCGTCAAATATTACGTCAAGCCGATGAACTGCCCAATGCACCACAAGATTTTCGCCTCCAAGCCGCGTTCCTATCGCGACCTGCCCATACGCCTGGCCGAGTATGGTACATGCTATCGCTACGAGAAATCGGGCGAACTCTTCGGGCTGATGCGCGTCCGCTCGATGCAGATGAACGACGCCCACATCTACTGCACGGAAGAACAGTTCGAACAGGAATTCATGGGCGTAGTTGAACTCTATAAGAAGTATTTCAAACTGTTCGGCATTGAGAAATACGTAATGCGCCTCAGCCTGCATAGCAAGGCTGGCCTGGGTAAGAAATACGTGGATAACGAACGCCTGTGGCTCAAAACCGAAGATATGGTGCGCCACGCCATGGATAACGGTGGAGTCCCCTACGTTGAGGCCGAGGACGAGGCCGCCTTCTACGGGCCCAAGATTGACGTCCAGATCTGGTCGGCCATCGGGCGTGAATTCTCGCTGGCCACAAACCAGGTGGACTTCGCCGTGCCAGAACGCTTCGACCTAAAGTACATGAGCAAGGACGGAGTCGAGGAGATACCGCTCTGCATCCATCGCGCGCCGCTAAGCACGCACGAACGCATGGTTGGCTTCCTCCTCGAGCATTACGCCGGCAACTTCCCGGTCTGGCTCTCGCCCGAGCACGCCCGCGTCATTCCCATCACGGACAACCAGAACGCCTACGCGGAGAGCATCGTCAGCCAGTTGCGGGGGCAGGGCATCCGCGTCAGCGCCGACATGAGCGCCCAGCGCATGAACGCCAAGATCCGCGAGGCGCAACTGATGAAAGTTCCGTACATGCTGGTTGTCGGCGAGAACGAAGCCGCAGCCGGGACCGTTTCACTGCGCGTCCGTGACGGCTCGCGTCAGGACAACATCCCGCTGGCAGATTTCATCGCCCGGGCAAAGGAGCGCATCCAGAAGCGCTCGCCGAAGTTGTAACCCGCCGGGGGTTAAAACCAACTGGAGGTCCGCACAGGACCTCCAGTTGGTTTGTCTGTCAAGGGGGTGTACCTTCGTCGCGGGTTCCGGCGGCTGCTGAGGCGCTGGTTGCCGGCAGGATTGCCAGCCCCAGGCCCAGGATCATCCTGCTGGTCCGAAGAGGCACAGTGACAACTTTAGGAAAGCCGGCGGAATCATTCGCCTGGCGCTTGCATTTGACTCCCATCGCCTGTATACTGAATGCAAAAAAAGACAAGAGGAGAAAAAACATGGAACAGAAACAGAAAAAGACCGGCGCGATCATCGCCACTGTCGCGGCCATCCTTCTATGCGGCTGCCCCGGCCTGACGATGTGCCTCGGTGGCGCGATCATGGCAACAGGCACAATCCCCTATGAAACATCGTACTACTACACCGAATATATTCCTTCGTGGGTTGGCTTTGCGACTCTTTGCGTGTCGCTCATCTTCATTGCCATCGCCGTCGTTGTCCCCGTGCTAACCCTGCGCAAGAAGAAGGAAGCCAAGGTGGAGGTTCTGCCGCCCGACGAACCGCTCCCGCCTGCCTCATAACTTATTCCAAAAACAACCCCCGGCACCTGCTTGATGCCGGGGGCTCGTTTAATTTTCATCCCCGTCGGGCTTATTGCCGAGCGCCTCTTCGATGCGCTGCATCACCTCCGGCGTCAACTTTTCCACCACCTCCAAAGCCTTCATGTTTTCCTTCACCTGCTCCACGCGGCTGGCTCCGGTGATAACCGTGCTGACATTGGGATTCTTGAGACACCACGCCAGCGCCATCTGCGCCATACTGACACCCAGGTCGGCGGCAATGGGAGTAAGACGTTTCACCGTTTCGAGGCGCGCCGGGTCGGTGATCTGCGGACGCAGCCACTCATAGCCTTTCAGGTTGGCGCGGCTGTCGGCGGGGGTGCCGTTGTTGTATTTGCCGGTCAGCAGCCCGGAGGCCAGCGGACTCCAAACCGTCGTGCCTAGACCGATGTCCTTGTAGAGGCGGGCATACTCCCGTTCCACGCGGTCGCGGTGAAGCATGTTGTACTGCGGCTGCTCCATCACCGGCTTGTGCAGGTGATGTCTTTCGGCAACCTGCCAGGCCTCCATAATTTCAGCCGCGCTCCACTCAGACGTGCCCCAGTAGAACGCCTTGCCGCGCGCGATGATGTCGTGCATAGCCCAGACGGTCTCTTCGATGGGCGTCTCTGGGTCGGAGCGGTGACAGAAGACCAGATCCACGTAATCGAGTTGCAGGCGCTGAAGCGAGCCGTCTATTGCCTCCAGCAGGCGTTTTCGGTTCAGTGTATTTTTCTCGTTGGGGCCGTTATGCAAGCCCCAGAAGAACTTCGTCGAGACGATGTAACTACCACGCCGCCAGCCCAACTTCTTCAGGGCCGCCCCCATCACACTTTCGGATTTACCGCCGGCATACACCTCGGCGTTGTCAAAGAAATTGACGCCGGCGTCGTACGCGGCAGCCATGCACTCGCGCGCCAGGGTTTCGTCCATCTGGATGCCAAAGGTGACCCAGGAACCCAGCGACAATTCACTCACTTTCAAACCAGAACGGCCAAGGCGACGATAGTTCATGCTTCTTCCTTCCCCGGCCCAATCCCCAGCGGCTTCCACTTGGATTCGTCCTTCAGACGGTGCCGGATGCCGTGCCGATCGTGAACTTCGTCAAAGCCCTCGCTTTTGATGAACATCTTTTCCCCATCCAACAGGGCTGTCAGCCCCTCCTGGCCGGGTTCGGGGCGCTTCAGGCCCTTGTACTTGGCAGCCATGGCCGGGTCGTAATCGGTCGGCTCTTCGTAGGTGGTAATGTATCCCTCGAAGTTACGCAGCACAACTTTGTGATCCGACATGCTCAGCAGGTAATTCGGCATGACCGGGATTTTCCCGCCGCCGCCGGGGGCATCCACCACGAACTGCGGCACGGCGAAACCGGAAGTGTGCCCGCGCAGCCCCTCCATGATCTCAATGCCCTTTGCCACCGGCGTGCGGAAGTGGCCGGCGCCTGCCACCAGGTCGCACTGGTACAGGTAATATGGGCGGACGCGGATGCGCACCAGGTCCTGCACCAGTTTGCGCTGGACATGCACGTTGTCGTTCACGCCCGCCAGCAGCACCGACTGGTTGCCCAGCGGGATGCCGGCGCGGGTCAGCCGGTCGCAGGCTTCGGCAAGTTCGCGGCTGATCTCGTTCGAGTGGTTGACGTGGATGTTCATCCACAACGGGTGATATTTCTGGAGCATGTCGGTCAATTCCTGCGTCACGCGCATAGGCAGGAAGACCGGGACGCGCGAGCCGATGCGGATGATCTCGATGTGCGGGATCTCGCGCAGGCGGGAGATCAACTCCTCCAGGACTTTGGGCGCCAGCACCAGCGGGTCGCCGCCGGAGAGCAGCACGTCCCGGACCTGGGGCGTGCGTTTGAGATACTCGATCTGCATCTCGAACTCCTGGCGGTTGAACGTGGCCGCCGGATCGCCAACGATGCGGGCGCGGGTGCAGTAGCGGCAGTAGGAGGCGCACTGCGTGGTGACGAGCATCAGCACCCGGTCGGGGTAGCGGTGGACGAGGCCCGGCACCGGCGAGTGGCGGTCTTCGGCCAGCGAGTCTTCCATCATGGCAGTGAAGGGCACCATCTCGCGGTCGGTGGGGATGACCTGTTTGCGGATCGGGTCGTCGGGGTCATCGGGATCAATTAACGAGATAAAGTAGGGGGTGATATCGACGCGGAAAAGGTTGGGGGCATTGAGGGCTTTGCGCTCAGACTCGGTCAATTGGATGATTTTGCCAATCTCCTCTGCTGTGTTCAGGCGATGGCTCAACTGCCAGCGCCAATCGTTCCACTTTTCGTCAGGGACATCTGCAAAGGCAGGGGCGCGCTTGGAAGGGAAAGGAAGTGCGGTCATTTTTCCTCCGGAGAGATTACTCAAGTGAACGGGTAAAGGGGGCGAAACAGTAAACGTTGCCAGACGGGACTCAGTCCCATTGCGCGGAAACAGGCCAACGGTCCGGCAGACGAGGCGGATCGTGATCAGGCCGGAAGAATCCCCCATAATAGGTCAACGGGACGGAGTATTGTTGATAAGTTTTGTCCATAAAGGCATTGTAAAGAAAAGCGGGGTGGAAGTCAATGCCTAAATTGATTGCAGGACAGGGTTATTTTTTCTCGGCAAATTTGTTGCGGATGTAGCGGATATACTCGCTGGAAAGACGCTGGGTATCCACTTGCTGGCCAGCCTGAACGTCCACTGCGTAGCCGAACTTGCGCAGAAAAATATAGCGCAGCCAGCTCATGATGCCCTTAGGGAGGAATTTCCCCTGATAAGGGACGGGGGTGGTCAGGTTACATTCGAGGGCCTTGCGCAAATCCTGGGCAGACTTGCCCGGAAATTCGATCCGCGCTGCGCCGATAGCCCAATACACGTGGGCATCACTGGCGGCAATTTTGGCTAGCGGGAGGTAGATCGAGAGTTTTTGCGCCCTGCTGTTCATGGATTGAGTGCCCATGTTGTCCGTTTCGATGCCCTTCAACACGCCCTTGATGCGCGGGTCGGCCAAGGCGGCAAAGACCGATTCTTCCTGCAAACTATTCGGAAGATTACTGAAGGGATGCGGCAGGATGGCGATCCCGCCCTGCCGGCCGGTGTGGAGCAGGGTGTCTGCCAGCGACATCCCTGCCGGGGGGAGGCTCTGAATGAAGAGGGTCAGCAGGTGGCCGTCGCGGGTCGAGACCTCGGCCGCCGGGATAACTTCGATGCCGTAACGGGGAGCCATCTGGCAGGCTTCGAGGGAACCGCGCAGGTCATCGTGGTCGGTAATGGCAATCACATCCAGGCCGATATCAGCGGCATGTTTGAGAATTGCCCGGACAGTGGTGGTGGCGTCGTATGAGTAGACGCTGTGAATGTGAAGATCGGCTTTTCCCATGCCTTGTCCTTGCGGGTTTGATTGGTTACGGCTCTATTATAGTTATCTCCACTCCCCCAATGAAATATTGTTAGGGGTTTCTAATCAAGAACGATTTCATCGAAGGCATGAGCAGTATGAGCCAGTTCTGGGGCCTGCTGGTGATCCTGCTGCTCGTCCTGCGCATCCCGGCTGTCCGGCGGGGAGCGAGCAGTCTGCGGCAACGACTCGCCTCTGTGGAATCTGTGTAATCTGCGGCTGTAATCTGCGCCGGCGAATTGACGCCGCGCCGGTTCTGCACTATCATCAATGCAAACCGCGCCGCGTTTTTCGTTTGGAGGTTCCATGTCGTCCCCGCTGTATGAACATCCTGCTCAAATCCTGCAATCCCTGATCCGTTTCGACACCACCAACCCGCCCGGCAACGAGCGCCCGTGCATCGAGTACATCAACGGCCTGCTTAAAGGCGCCGGCATCGAAACCACGCTGGTCGGCAAACACCCCGACCGCCCGAACCTGATTGCCCGCCTGAAAGGGCGCGGCGACGCCCCGCCGCTCCTGCTCTACGGCCACGTGGACGTGGTCACCACCGAGGGGCAGAAGTGGACCTATCCGCCGTTCGAAGCGCGCCTCGTAGATGGCTATATCTGGGGCCGCGGCGCGCTGGACATGAAAAGCGGCGTCGCCATGTACCTATCCGCTTTCCTCAAGGCCAAAGCTGAGAACCTGCCCCTGCCCGGCGACGTTATCTTCGCCGCCCTCGCCGACGAGGAAGCCGGGGATGTGTACGGAGCCCGCTACCTGGTCAGCGAGCATCCGCACCTTTTTGAGGGAGTGCGTTACGCGTTGGGCGAATTCGGCGGCTTCAACCTGTCCATCAGCGGCAAGCGCTTCTACCCTATCATGATTGCCGAAAAGCAGGTCTGCTGGATGAAAGCCACCTTCCGCGGCCGCGCCGGTCACGGTTCGATGCCGCTCAAGGGACAGGCCATGGCCAAACTGGGCCGCGCCCTGCGCCTGCTGGACGAGAAGCCCCTGCCGGTCCACATCACGCCGCCGGTGCGCATGATGATGGAGACGCTTGCCAAATCCCTCGGCGGGGCGACCGGCCTGATTATCCGGCAGATTCTTAATCCGGCGCTGACGAACCCGACCCTGAACCTGCTCGGCGAACGCGGCAAACTTTTTGCCCCGCTGGTGCGTAACACCGTCAGCCCAACCATGCTCAAAGCCAGCGAAAAGGCCAATGTCATCCCGGCGGAGGTGAGCCTCGGCCTCGACGGGCGTCTCGTTCCCGGCGCAACGCCCGAAGATATGTTGAACGAACTTCGCACCCTGCTTGGGAATGATCTGGAAATCGAGGTCTTCAAACACGAACCCGGTCCGGCGAAGGTGGACCTGAGCCTGTTCGACACACTGGGCGACGTTCTGAAACAATTCGATTCGGATGGGATTCCCCTGCCCTACGTTATGTCGGGTGTCACAGACGCGCGCTTCTTCTCCCTGCTGGGCATCCAAACTTACGGCTTCACCCCACTCAAACTGCCGGAGAACTTCAACTTTGTTACCACCGTCCATGCCGCCGACGAGCGTGTCCCGGTGGAGGCGGTGGAGTTTGGCGCTCGGGCAGTGTATCAGGCGATCCAGAGATTTCACTGATCTGCCTTCTCCCGGAGGCCAGCAATCTCCGGGAGGAATAATGAGTCCACTGCAAAAACCTTTTTAAACACGAAGGACACAAAGGCAACA
>DYKZ01000006.1 GCA_020722345.1 Anaerolinea thermophila
GGAACAAGGACGACGCAAACCAAGCGGTCCTGCAGTGGCGTTATTGCGGATTGCAGAGCAAAAGCCTGATGTGTTTATGCGCTTGTCATAAACCAAGGAGTCTTACAAGCGAAAAACTGCCCAACAATGCGTCCCAAGAAACAGGAATCGTAACTACCTACCCATTATTGGAGTACCCATATATCTGGCGCAAATGTTTCTGAAAGCAGGGATTTTTCCATATATGCCATTCCTATATCTGGCGGTTATCGCCAAAATGTGGCCTAAAACGTCACATATAGCGGTTTTCTTGAAAACAGGGTAGGTAGTTACCCGGCCATTGTGTATGCCGTAAAAGCGGACAGCAGCCCAGCCGCTTTACCCCATGTTCACTACAAGGCCGCCGGCTTCCCCGTCCGCGCCGACTCGAACAGCGCCTGGATGATGCCCACCGTGGCGCGGCTGTCGGCCAGCGGAACGGCGGGAGGCGCGCCGTCAAGAATAGCGTCGGCCATGGCCTCCACCTCGCCGGCGTAGGTCCCAGCGCCGTTGACCTTGATTGTCTCGGTCATCCCCTTGCGGGTCAGGTAGAGCGCTTCCTTCGGGCCGGGGCTGAACGGCTGGGGGATGACCAGGGCGGCCTCGTCGCCGACGATCTCCATGAACACGTGATACGGCCGCGCCATGCTGACGTCCATCTGGAGGACAACGTCATTGGGAAAACGCAACTGGGCGGCAAAAGATTCGTCCACGCCGGTGGGACCGGTCACCTGCCAGCCAAAAACTTCGAGCGGATCCGCGCCGAGGGCAAAGCGGGTGAAACTGAGCGGATAGACGCCCACGTCCCACAGTGCGCCGCCGCCCATTTCGGGCTTCAGGCGGTAGTTGCCGTCCGGCGCGCCGGGATAAGAGAATGTGCCGCGCACCACCCGCACGCGTCCCAGTTTGCCGCCCTGGACGATTTCGCGCACCTTCATCGTCTGCGCGTGCGAGCGGTACATCAGCGCCTCGGCCACCACCCGGCCATTCTTCTCCGCCGCGGCGGACATGGCGTCCACTTCCTCCACCGAGAGCGCCAGCGGCTTCTCGCACAGGACGTGCTTCCCGGCTTCGACGGCTTTCACCGTCCACTCGGCGTGCAGGTGGTTGGGCAGGGGGTTGTAGATGACGTCTATATCGGGATCGGCCAGCAGGTCCGCATACGAGCCGTAGGCGCGCGGGACCTTGTTCCTGCGGGCGTAGGCCTCGGCCTTCGACCGGTCCCGGCTGGCGACCGCCAGCAGCGTGTTCCAGTTCGATTTGCGCAGCGGTTCGAGCAGGGCTTTGTTGATGTCGGCAGTGGAGAGGAATCCCCAGCGGAGTTTGTTGGTCATGCCCCTTTTTTACCACAGGGAACGGCTAGCGCACAGAGTATAATCGCCCGCATGTCCGAGTTGCCCCGCCCTCCTCTGCGCCGCTTTCTGGACCTCTTCGGCTGGACGAAGCACAGCACCGTCCTGCTGGGCGGGTTCCTGCTGACCGTCCTCCTCATTATTTACGTCTGGTGGCCGCTGGCCGAGGAAGTGCTGGCCTACGTGGACTGGGGCGGCCGCTGGTGGCGCTACATGGACTGGCTGCTGCTGGGCATCTTCCTGTTCATGACGCTGACCATCATGAGCCGCGCCGACCTGCGCGCCGACGCGCTGATCGTCTTCGTTGGCACGCTGGGCGGGCTGGTGATCGAATCGTGGGGCACGCAAACCAACCTGTGGTTCTATTACACTGCCGAGCGCCCGCCGCTGTGGATCATCCCGGCCTGGCCGATTGCCAGCCTTTCGATTGACCGCCTCACGCGGCTGTTGAACTGGAGCGGGAAAAGATTAAACGCGAAGGGCACAAAGTTCCACGAAGGTCTCAACACATCCTTCAAAATCCTCTACTGGTGCATCTTCGCCGCCTTCCTGACCCTGATGCTGGTCTTCGTAGCCCCGACCTTTGACAAGTCCTACACGTTGATGGCGACCGCGCTGGTCGTCCTGCTCATCGTCACGCCGACCGATCCCCGCATGGCCGTGCTGACCTTCATCGCAGGCTCCGCCCTCGGTTATTTCCTCGAACTGTGGGGCACCACGCGCCAGTGCTGGACCTATTACACCTACCAGACGCCGCCGCTGTTTGCAGTGCTGGCGCATGGGATGGCAGCAGTCTCGTTCTGGCGCGCCGGGCTGCTGGTGAAATTCATCTGGGAGAAGATAACAAAAAGGCCGCGCCCGCAGCGCGACCTGGCAACAAAGTAGGGCGGGATTCGAATCCCGCCCTACTGGAATTCCTGTGGTTTTGCTTTTTCAGGCTTACGGCGCAGCCGGGATAAAATGCGCCAGCGCGCCGTTGGCGGCGTCGGCCACCCACAGCCCGCCCTGCCCGTCGGCGACGAGGCCGGAGGGCGCCTGGAACGAGCCGCCCGCGCAGCCATCCCAGACGTGTAGCGGCTCGCCGACCGGGGAGAACTCGATCAGGCGGCACATCTCCGGGTCGCTGACAAAGACGCTGCCTCCCGGCCCAACCGCAATGAAAGGTTTGTTCTCCAGCGATTGCCCGTACCAGCCATAGACCGGCCACTCGGCCAGCGGGGTGAAGAACAAGCCGCTTTGATCGGGCGCGAAGACCTGCACGCGCTGGTTCCAGGTATCGGTCACGTACAGGTTGCCGAAATCGTCGAAGGCGACCGCCACCGGCTCGTCGAACTGGCCGAGCAGCATGCCCGGCGCGCCCACTTCGCCCAGGTAGTTGCCGTCCGGGTCGAAGATGACGATCTTCTTGTTGCCGGTGTCGGCCACGAACAGACGCCCCTGACGGTCCACGGCCAACCCGCGCGGACCGTAAAGGCCGGTCTCCACGCCGAAGGAGGGATAGGAATTCCACATTTGCAGGAACTGGCCTTCGCTGGTGAATTTCTGGATGCGGAAGTTCCACGTGTCGGCCACGTAGACGAATTCGCCATCGGGCGAGACGGCCACCCCCCAGGGCTCGTAGAACGTCCCGCCGGGGGCGTCGCCGGTGTTGGCGTCGGCAAAACTACCCCAGACATGCAGAATTTCTCCATCCTGCCCGATGTGCTGGATGCGGTGGTTGAGCGAATCGGCGATGTAGAGCGTACCGTCGGGAGCCAGGGCGATCTGGCGCGGCGCCTGGAAGTAGCCCACCTCCTCGCCGGGCAGGCCAAGCACCAGGTCCGGGACGGCCGTGACCACGATGCCCTCGTAGGGGTCCACCGGCTCTTCGATGGCCTGGGCGGGCGCGCCGTAGGGCCATAACTGGGCGGCCAGGTCACGGCGGACGTAGATCTTCATCCGGTCGGCCACGCCCCAGTTGGTGAGGGTGTAGGAGTCTGGGTCGCCGCGCAGTTTCCCCCATTCGGTGAAGTCGCGGTTGAACCAGATCTGCCAGACGGCGCTCTGCACGGCGCGGTCGGTGAAGATGGGTTTGATGTGCGGCCAGGCGTATTCGAGGTAGCCGAAGACGGTCATTTCGGGGAGTTCCTCGCCTCGTTCGGCGTACTCAGCCGCCAGGTCGGCGCGGCGCTCGTAGGCAATGTTGTCCCACTTCAGGCTCCAGTAATCCTGGTTCTGCCACCACATGCGCATGCCGTCCATCTCGACGTAGTTGGCCTGCACCACCGGGGCGAGTTTGGCGTAGTTCTCGGTGCCGACGGCGATGATGAGCGCCCGGCCCACGTCCCGCGAGGGGTTGACGTCGAAGTCAATCTTGTTCGGGTAGCGGCGCATGTACCACCAGTAGGGATAGCGCACCATGTTGTCGTAGGCCACCACCAGGTCGTTGCCGCCCGTGATGCGGTAGGAGAGTTCCTCGATCTGCTCGAAGAGCGCCTTTGGGTCGGGCGTGCCGTGGGCATAGACCAGGTACTCGAAGGGGTAATCGTAGTTGACGTAGGCGGCGCGGTAGGCGGAGCGGGCAGTCGCCACCGCCAGCAGGCCGAACAGCCCCAGCCAGATGGCGCGCGTCCACAGGCGCCAGTCCCGGCGCGGGAATTTCGTCCACGGGCGCGTCTCCACCAGCCAGCCGATGGCCCAGGCCGTGGCCAGGATCATCGGCAGGGTGATGTGGCAGGTCAGCCAGGGCATGCGCTCCCCCGCGTAGGAGAAGATTGCCAGGCTGAAGAGCGCCCAAAAGAC
Source organism: Anaerolinea thermophila (assembly GCA_020722345.1). Classification (GTDB taxonomy): domain Bacteria; phylum Chloroflexota; class Anaerolineae; order Anaerolineales; family Villigracilaceae; genus UBA877. Next base: position 4,152 of record DYKZ01000006.1, read on the forward strand.
GACCAGCGCGGCAATCGGGGCGGGTTGTTCCTCGCCTTCGTCGGCAACCGCGCTCTCGAAAGGCTTGCCGGGGGCAGAGCGCCACAGTTTCCCAAAAGCAGCAATCAGCGCCGCCGCCAGCGTCCCCAGGGCGGGCAGGAACTCGTACATCGGCACCTGCACCAGCGCGTAGTAGAAGAGCGGCTGGCCGCCGCGGCCCTCCCCGTGCTGGCCCAGCCAGTAGGCGAACGAGCCGACGAAGCCGCTGCCCAGCATGGCCGGGTTGGTGAAGAAGGTGGTGTACAGGAGCAGGGTCGGCAGGAAGAACGCCGCCGCCATCGGCAGCCAGCGTTTTCCGAACCACCACAGTCCCAGCGCAACGCCGATTCCGCCCAGCGCCAACACCGCAATCAGGATGCGCAGGTTGCCGGCCAGGGTGTAATCCTGCGGGACGAAACCGAGCAGTTGGATGGGGATGGCCGACAGGAGCGGCAGGATGAGCGTGCCGATGAGAAGCGTCAGGTCGAGCGCCCGCTCGGACCGGAGGCCTGCCCAGCCGAACCCCCGGACGGCGCTCACCGCCGCAGCGACCAGCCCGGCCACCCCGAAGAGGGCCAGCACGCCAACCGTGAACAGGACGCCCGTCGAAAGCGGTTTTGGCTCGGCCAATTCCTGCAGCAGCGCGTCCGCCTCCGCAGCCGCTTTCATCTTGAGATAGACGAGCAGGGCAGCCGCCAGCAGGGCAATCCCGGCCGCCAGCCCGCCGAGGAAGGCGGCGCGCAGATTCCGGCCGGACCACTCGCGGCGCGAGACGTGATCCACAAAGTAGAAGAACAGGAAGATGAAGATGCCCCCGGCGAACATATAGGAGGTGGCCTTGTCGGTGAAGTGGAAGGCGTTGGCCAGCACGAACAGGTACAGGCTCCAGCGCTCGCCGCGCTCCAGGTAGCGCAGCGCCGAGTAGATAAGCAGCATGGCCCACAGGACGATGAAGATCTCGTTACGGGCGTAGCGTCCGTAATAGAGCAGGTAGGGAGAGATGAGCAGCATGATCCCGGCGGCGATGGCGCCCACGCGTCCCAGGTAGCGGCGGAAGAGGAGCAGGCCGAGCGCCACGGTCGCCACCCCGTAGAGGGCGGCCGGGATGCGGGTGGTGAAGTCGTTGTCGCCGAAGAGGATGTAGGAGAGGGCGATCTCGTGGAACTGGAGCGGCCCGTGGCTCATCGGATCGTAGGCGTAACCGTAGCCGGTGTAGAGGCTGTAGGTGGGCACCACGTGGTTGATCTCGTCGTGGCTCATGGCGCGCGCCCCCAGGTCGTAGAAGCGCGAGACGAGCGCGGCGACGAGGATCAGCACGACCAGCAGGGTTTCGTAATTGGCGGGAATCCACTTCTTGAGCGGCGTATCCAGCCGGGAGGGTTTTTCGAGGTTGGCAGTCATCAGGGATATTGTACCAAAAGCAGGCGTTAGTTGTTAGTCGCTAGTCGTTAGTCGTCAGTCGCTAGTTCGTTGGTCGTCAGTCCCTCCGGGAGAAGGCAAGCAAATCTTGCGAAGTGTTGACTCTCCTGCAAAAAAGGCTATTGCACCGCGCAGCACGCGAAGACCGCCAGGAAAATGCAAAATCACAACTCATTATTCAAGATAATCTGCGTCGTGGTTCAACATTTTCAAAGCGTCCTTAAATTTCCTTCGTTGCCTTTGTGTCTGTCGTGTTTAAAAAGGTTTTTGCAGTGGACTCAAGTGTTGAAAAAAACGCCTCATTCCAGGGTTCGTGACCCAGGGAATGGGGCGGTTAAATATTCGCCCGGAGTTTCCTCCGAGCCGGGATATGACCGGCCATTTTTCGCCGCGGCCGCCGCCCGTCAGCGGACGACACTACTGGCATGCCGCGAAAAGCGTGAGAGAGAACCAACCGAAAACCGACATTGTTGTTGTAGTTGTCGGGAATGTTCCTGTTGCGGTAGGCGCAGCGGGCGTTGTTACGATTGTTGTTCCACGAGCCGCCGCGAACCACGCGCCTCTCTATCAGTCCATCCCGTCTGAAATGCCGATTTCTGCCAGCCGCCGAGCAAACGCCCGATCTCGACCAGCATCCTGGCGGCATGTTCATACTGCCCAATATCGAGAAGTTCCAAATCCTTGCATAGGCGCAATAACTGGCGCAGTTTTGCCAACTGGATATCGGCCTCTTCGAGCCTTTCTCTGCGCTTTTCCCCGGCTGAAAGCCCGGCGGCGATGAGCGTTTCCTGCAAGTCCAGCGCCAGGCGGACGACGCGCTCGCCAACGCCAAAACGATGGACGCGCGGGAATTTCTGCGCCTGGGGAATCAGCCACAGCAGGCAATCGTACATTTTGGAAAAGATGGGCGATTCTTTCATGCCGCGTCGAAACCTCCCAAGACAGCCGCTTGCAGGCCGTGCGTATCGCCCCACGAAGCGTGCGCCTTCCAGGAACGGACGGACTCCTCGACTACTTTCGCCGGGATTTCGCCGTTCACCCACTGCCTGTACAGATGATGAAAGCGGCGCTGGAAGGCAATGCCGCGCCGCCGTTTCAAACGGCGATGATCAGGATAAATACAGAAACCCAGGAAGGGAATGCCATTCTTCATCTGTATGAAGCATCAGGCAGTAAAACACCGCTCCAGGCAAAGGGTCGCGGAATATTTTTTACGCGCTGGGGAAGGGGCGTAGCCCCTTCCCCAGACCCCAACCCCCAGAAATCAGAATCCAGAAATCCAGAAACCAAAACATCAAATGGGAGAGAGAACCAACCGAAAACCGACATTGTAGTTGAAGTTGACGGGAATGTTCCTGTAGCGGTAGGCGCAGCGGGCGAGGCTACGAACGTCGTCCCACGAGCCGCCGCGAACCACGCGCAGGCCGCTGCCAGCCGGACCGCGTGGATCCACGGCTTGCGTTTTCAGCCACTGCGAATAGGCCTCCTGGCTGTATTCATCCAGACACCATTCCCAAACGTTGCCGGCCATATCCAGCGCGCCGCAGGGGCTGGCGCCGTGCGGGTAGATGCCCACAGGCGATGTACTCCCAATCTTATCCTCGGGTTCGTCATTGTTGCACTTCGACGCGTCCCAGGCATTTCCCCACGGCCAGAGAAAACCCTTTTCGCCGCGGGCGGCCTTTTCCCACTCGGCTTCGCTGGGCAGGCGGAAAGCCTGGTTTTCCGGCAACTGCCCGGCCCGGCGCAGAGAATCCGTCAGCCAGTTGGCGTAGGCCTCGGCTTCGAACCACGAGACGCCCACCACCGGCAGGTTGGCGGCGTTCCATTTTGGGTCCTCCCACCAGAAAGGCTGGCCGCGTTTTTCTTTGGGGCGTCTGGCAAGCCACTCCCGCAATCTTTCTTGGTAATCTTCTGTAAACATCGAGAAATCTTGGGTGTCCCACAAACCGACTCGCCACTGCCAGCCGGTCTCGCTCCACCAGGGCGGCGGCTCGCCATCCAGTTCGCCGTAGCCTTTGGCCTCCACGAAGGCGCGGTACTCGGCGTTGGTGACGGGGTATTTGCCAACCTGGTAATCATAAGAAATTTCGACGATCAAATCCTGCCCGCCGGTTTTCTCGTTCTCCCAGATGTAACGTTCTTCGACGCCCTGCGCCTTGAGTACTTCCTCATCGGCGGCGTTGGTGCCCATGCGAAAGGGGCCGGCGGGAATAACTTGCGAGAGGGCAGGCATCCCGCCGGGGTGCAGGCGGGGGTCGAATAATCGTTTGGGATTGGCGGGGTCTTTGAGGGAACTCAGCGCCAGCCCCAATTCGCGACGCAGGCGCAGGGGCAGGGTCGGCGGGTTGCGTTCGATGACCGTCAACATTTTTCCCGGCAGGTTTTCACGCAAGTCGCGATAGGCGGATTGGGCGGGCAGGTCGGCTAAACTCAATCCTGCCAGAGCAACGGCCCGGTCACATTCATCCTCAGATTGGCCCAATTCGGCCAGTTTTGCCACAAAGGCCTTGGCTTGATTCTCGCCGCGCACAGCCAGATATCCGGCTGCCAATCGCACCGGCTCCACCCACCAATCATCCGTCAAATGCTCGCGCACGAAGCCCGCCTGTTTTTCCAGGTCGAATGGCGCATAATTGGTCACCAGATGCCAGCCAGCCAGGAACTCCTGAAAGGTGCGATGTGTGCGAAAGGCAAAAGCCCGGTCTTGTTCTTCCAGCAAGCCGCCACGCATCGCAACGGCATACAAGAAATTGCGAATTTCTTCTCGTCGGCTTACGGGGTCGGAAGCCGTGGTCGAAAACCCCCCCAGTAACAGGTCAATCAGGTCGTCTTCCGCTTTTCCTTCCTCGCCCACGCCAGCCAAGTGTAACTGGAAAGCAATCAAAGCGATCCGACTGCGCAATTCGGCGGCATCTGTCTCACCCAGGCCTGTTTCATGCGGATCTTTGCGATGCAGGTCACGCAACAAAGTCTCAACGGCGCTATCGTAGACTTCAGAGCGCTGGTGAGGTAGTTCATGTCCGGGGCGGTGAATGATGGTGAAAATGGTTGTGAGGAGTGGCGTTTCGGCAAGTCGGCGTACGCGCTCATCGCTGGCATCGAGGCGAGCGATGAGATCGGAACTGCGCCGCTCAGCATTGGCAGGATCATAACAACGATACAGGTTGCGGATCAATTGGTCACGCTTCGGATCATCCAGCGGCAGGACACGGCCGTGCCGGGCAGAGGCGGTCTGCGCTTCGGCAGAGGCAGAGGGTCGGGCTGTAATGATGGCGCGCGTGCGCGGGTGGGCGTGAATGGTTAACATCTCATGCACGGCGCGGCGTACAGCCAGGCGGCATCCGGGAGCGACTTCATCCACGCCGTCGAAGAGAAACAGACAACCATTTTTTATCTTGCTGGCAAAGAATTCATCAGGAACTTGAGGAACAGCACTTTTGCTCTTCTGCGGCTCATAATGTTTCTTGTACCAATCAGCGACGAAGTCAAGCATGGCAGCCGCAGAGCGTTCGCGGTTCTCCCGCGCGCAAAAACGGTCGAAAGCGCCAAGCGGGATAAATATGGGGAACAGAGGGCCTCCCATGGCCTTGAGCAGCGCCTTTTGACCGGGGATCTCCTGTTTGAGCAATGCCTGAGCACAATTCAGCCCAATCCACTGAAGAAGGGTGCTTTTCCCCGAACCCGGGATACCCTCGATGGTCAGCACATGCGAGCGCCGCAAGGCCTCATCCAACCCGATGGACTGCTCTCTTTCGCCCAATTCGGGAACAACCATTTCAGGCAAATGCCTGCCCCGGCGAGAATCCTTGCCGCGGGCAGCGCGCTCTTGCTCGGTCAACTCAAAATTGACCTCAATGGGCAGATAAACATCCTTGAGGGTGGCTGGTTTTCTTTCCTCATACAAGCCCAGTGAAAGGGCGCTAAATTTGGGATCCTGGTATTGGGCAACAAACCATTGCAGGTACTGGCGGATGGGGTTGGGATAGCGATGAAAACGTGAAGCCAGCCAGCCTCCAAGTTGCTTGCCGCCTTCATTGCTCGCGCTTTTGACAATTGCCCATATCAATCCAATCAAGGCTGCCAACACTAAAAATAAGATTAACCACAAACGATACGTTGCCCACGCAGCATTCAGCCAAATCCAAAAGTCCTGGAAATCACCAGGCGGCACAGGCGGCACAGGCGTTGCCGTCGGCGGCGGGGCATCCGTCTGCGCCGAGGCAGGCGCGGCAAATGCCAGGAAAATCAAAGCGAGCAGGAAAGCGAGCAAAAGACCCGATCGAGAAGCCATGTCTCCTCCTCATCCATGTTTACATTTCAGTGGCAGCAAATCCATTTTTATCGAATTTCTATCTGTGTCCATCTGTGTTTATCTGTGGCTATCTGCGGCCCACCTCGCATACACCGCCTATGGCAGTAGTCGCCTGGCGAGATTCATCCCCTTCCCGCCTGTAACCGTTCTGCCAGCCACATTTTGATAACCGATTGGCGTGTCACTCCCTTCCGGCGCGCTTCGCGGTCGAGCGCTTTGACCATCCAGGCCGGGAAATCCACATTGATCCGTTTCTGTTCTTCACCGGGACGCCGCGCGCCGGAGAAATCAAGCATGTCCACGATGTCTTCGTTCTCATCGAACTTTTTATCAAATTCAGATGCTTTCATACAATTCGATCTCCTTTTCTCGTGAGCGCCGCACCGAAACGATGCGAATGTTCTCGTTCCGGTACGCAATGACTGCCGACCGGTATTTTCCTTCGATTTGCCCAATCACAACAAAACGAGGCTCATCTTCTGTCGTTGCGTTATACATCGCGGGACAAGTCTATAGACTTGTCCTACACCACCTCGCATACACCGCCTGCGAGAGAATCCGTCCGGCGGATTTTTCCACCGTCACCAGTTCGCCGCACTCCAGCGCGCCGCCGAGGCCCTTCATCATCTCCTCCAGCGCCGCGTAGGCATGGACGGCGGGCAGTTTGACGGCATACATCGTCAATACCACGAAGAGCGGCGCGTCGCTCAGCGCCTCGCGGCAGGCAGCCAGCAGGTCCGGCAGGGACTTGTACACCTCCCACACCTCGCCCTTCGGCCCGCGCCCAAACTTGGGCGGGTCGAGCAAGAGGCCGTCGTACTTCACGCCCCGCCGCGCCTCACGCTGGACGAACTTGAGGGCGTCGTCCACGATCCAGCGGATGGGCTTCTCCGCCAGCCCGGAGAGGGCCGCGTTCTCGCGCGCCCAGGACACGGACTTCTTCGAGGCGTCCACGTGCGTGACCCGCGCCCCGGCCGCGGCCGCCGCCAGCGTGGCCAGCCCGGTGTAGCCGAACAGGTTGAGCACGTTGACGCTGGACTCTGTCACCACGGCGTCCCCAGAGAAACCTTTTTGTTCTTCTCTGTGCTTTTTGTGTTCTCTGCGGTGGATCAACGCGCTGATCCAATCCCAGTTGGCGGCGCACTCCGGGAAGACCCCCAGGTGCCGCCCCGGGGTGGTCATGACCGAGAATTTCAGCCTCTTCCCCTCCTCCTTCTCCCTTCCCCCCAAGCCATATTCCATTACCCATCTCTCCTCCGCCTTCTTCCTGAACACCCAATGCCCGCCGCTCTCCTCGCCGCTGGGCTGGAAGACAGCGTGGGCAGAATCCCATTTCGCGGCCGGCAGGCCCGGGGTCCAGAGCGCCTGCACCTCCGGGCGGACGAAGGTGTAGGGGCCGAAACGTTCCAGTTTCAGCCCGTTGCCGCTGTCGAGCAGTTCGTAATCTTTCCAATTTGGGGAGGCGAGCAGATGGATTTCAGGAGGCATTTCGGAAATTCGCCGATGAATTTGTAATGCAAAAAAGACGAAAGTACTACTTGCAATTCACACCAAATCTGTGCTAAAATATGCGCAATAGTGGTAGAAAGTGGGTCGAAGTGGGACGCCGGCATAACCTCCGGCGTTCCGCCTTCATAGAGAGTAATAGAACGTATGTTCCTGAATCACTACCTCCACTCCTTCGATGACAAAGGCCGCCTCACCATCCCGGCCAAGTTCCGCATCTTGCCGGAAGAAGGCGCCTATGTGGTTCAGGGCTTCGACCGCAACCTGATGGTCGTGCCGCCAGACGTTTTCAGGCTCATCTACGAGCGCGTCATGGCCATGAGCATCACCGACCCGACCGCCCGCCTGCTGCGCCGCATCATCCTCGGCAACGCCCTGCAAGTGACTCCGGACGCCGCCGGGCGCATCCTGATCTCTCAGAACCTGCGCGAGTATGCCGGGCTGCAAAGCGAGGTCGTCTTCGTCGGGCAAGGCGACTACTTCGAGATCTGGGAGCCGGCCCTGTGGAAGGAGCAGGAAACGCTGCTCAACGACGCCGAGACCAACGCCCAGCGCTTCGCCGCACTCGACCTGAAGACCCGCTGACATGCTCCCGGCGCACCAACCCGTACTTTACAAAGAGATTATACACGCTTTACGCCCCAAAAGCGGAGGGCGCTACGTGGACGGGACGCTCGGCGCAGGCGGTCACGCCGCCGGGCTTCTCGCCGCCAGCGAGCCTGGAGGGCTTCTCCTCGGCCTGGACGTGGACCCGCAGGCGCTCGAACTCGCACGCCAAACCCTCGCTCCCTTCGGGGAGCGTGCCTGCATTAAACGGGCCTCCTTCGCCGCCCTCCCCGACCAACTCTCCGCCCTCGGCTGGAACACGGTGGACGGCATCCTGCTCGACCTGGGCGCCTCCTCGATGCAGTTCGACACCCCGGCGCGCGGCTTCTCCTTCTTGCAAGACGGGCCGCTCGACATGCGTTTCGACCCCTCCCGCCCCCTCACCGCCGCCGAGATCGTCAACGAGTGGCCGGAAGAGGAACTGGCGAACCTGCTCTACCGTTACGGAGAGGAACCTGCCGCCCGGCGCATCGCCCGCGCCATCGTAGCCGCCCGTCCGGTGCGCGGGACCCGCGACCTGGCCGCCGTTATCGAGAAAGCCCGCCCCCGACGCGGTCCCCACCACCCCGCCACGCAGACCTTCCAGTCCCTGCGCATCGCCGTCAACGGCGAATTGGAGGCGGTGGAGAAAACCCTGCCGCTGGCGGTGCAGGCCCTCGCCCCAGGCGGACGGCTGGCAGTCATCTCCTTCCACTCGCTGGAAGACCGGCTCGTCAAGGAATTCTTCCGCCGTGAAAGCCGCGACTGTCTCTGCCCGCCCCGCCAACCGGTTTGCACCTGCGGGCATAAAGCCACCATCACAGAGATCACCCGGCGGCCCGTCACGCCGTCGGAGGATGAAACCAGACAGAATCCCCGCGCCCGAAGCGCTAAGTTGCGGGTTGCAGAGAAGAAATAAGCCAATGGGTGTTGGCTCAGAACGGAGGTGCAGTATCGCAGACAACCAGACAACGATTGGATGACAAAGATGGACGACATCACACAAATCGTTCAGAAAGTAAGACAGGCCCCCTGGCGGGTGCAGCGCCAGTGGATTGGCCTGATTTTGCTTGGCCTGGTGTTGGTTGCCATGGCGGCAGGCATTTACCTAAACGTGATTGTCCGCGCCTCCATCACCGGCCGCGAGATCCAAATGCTGACCAGCCAGATCGAAGAGAACAAGCGCCTCAACGCCGACCTAGTGACCCAACTGGCCGTCCTCACCTCCACCGAGAATATGCGGGCGCGTGCCGAGGCGCTCGGCTTCGCGCCGGTATCGCCGGACGAGATCACCTACATCGCCGTGGCCGGCTACCAGGGCAAGCCGCCCGTTGACCTTTCCAGCGGTAAGGCTAATTCCCAGCCTTCCCTGCTAAAACCCGAATACTCCGAGACTTTGTTCGACTGGTTCACCCGCACGATCTCTGCCGGAGTTACACCATGAAACAACCGCTGAGTTGGCGCTACCTGGTCACCGCCGCCCTGCTCGGGCTGGTGGCCTTTGCCGTCTTGGCGCAGATTGTCCGCATCCAGACCGACCCCGAAATCCAGGACCTGATCGGCCGCAGCGACTGGCAGGTACGCTACTACTACCCGGCGCGCGGCGAGATCTACGACCGCAACGGCCGCCTGCTGGCCGGGAATGTGACCGTTTACGAAATCACGGTCTCGCTGCCGGATGTCAGCGACCCGCAGGCAATCGCCCTGGCCGCCCAGATGTACCTGGGCGGGGATTTCGCCACCACGCTCGAACTGCTGACCAACCCGCCCGCCAACGTCACCTCCATCCGCCTGGCCGATTACGTCAGCGCGGAGCAGGCTACAGTCCTGATGGACATGCAGAAGCAGTTGAACGAGGACCCGAACGGCAACCCGCTGGCCGCCCTGGGATTCCGCGCCCACCTGGGCCGCAGTTATCCCGAAGGCGAACTGGCCGCCAACCTGCTCGGTTTCGTGGCGCAGAACGAACTGGGCTACTTCGGCGTGGAAGCCCGCTACAACAACCAATTGTCCGGCATCCCGGTGGCGCTGCTCGTCCCCGCCGACCCGCGCCGGGCAGTGGAACTGCCGCAGATCCCGCCGGGCGCCTCCATCATCCTCACCATTGACCGGCAGTTGCAGGCCGACGTCGAGGAGATCCTCTCCCAGGCCCTCCTGGAGACCGGCGCCGAATCGGGCACCATCATCGTCATGGACCCGCGCACGGGCGAGATCCTGTCCATGGCCACCACCCCGCAGTTCGACCCCAACAACTACACATCCGTTGACGACGTGTTCACCGGCGAGACCCCCTACAACCGGGCCATCAGCCAGGCCTACGAACCCGGCTCGGTGATGAAAATCCTGACCATGGCCGCCGCCCTCGACAACGGCGCGGTCACCCCCGGCACCATCTTCCTCGACACCGGCGTCATCAACGTCGGCGGCGAATACATCTACAACTGGGACGGCGGCGCCTGGGGCTACCAGGACATGACCGGCTGCCTGGCGCACTCGCTCAACGTCTGCCTAGCCTGGGTGGCCACCGAACTTGGCACCGAGAACTTCTACGCCTACATGCAGCGCTTCGGCGTCGGACATCCCACCGGCATAGACCTGGCGGGCGAGATCACCGGCCGCCTGAAACTCCCCGGCGACGACGACTGGGCCCCCGTTGACCTGGCCACCAACGCCTTCGGGCAGGGCGTCTCCGTCACCCCCATTCAGATGGTGATGGCCGCCTCGGCGCTGGCCAACGACGGGCAGATGGTCTACCCCCACGTCCTGGCCGCCACCCTCCAGGACGGCGACCAGCACAACATGACCACCCAGGTTGCCAGCACCCCGGTTAGCGCCGAAACCGCCCGCACGATCAGCGAAATGCTCGCCTACGCCCTCGAGACCGAGGCCTCCCAGGCGCTCGTCCCCGGCTACCGCGTAGCCGGCAAGACCGGCACCGCCCAGATCCCCACCCCCTACGGCTACGACCCCGAACTGACCAACGCCTCCTTCGTCGGCTGGGGTCCGCTGGACGACCCGCAGTTCCTCGTTTACGTATGGCTCGAAAAGCCGCGCAGTTCCCAGTGGGGTTCGGTGGTCGCCGCCCCGGTATTCCGCCAGGTGGTGGAAAAAACCGTCGTCATCCTGGGCATCCCGCCCGACGATGTCCGCGCCCAACTCGCAGGTCACTAATGCTCACCCTGGCAGACGTACTCGAAGCCCTCACCCGCCGCCGCCCGGCAGACGCCAAGACCGTCATCACCGAAGCGGCCGTGGACTCGCGCCAGGTCATCCCCGGCAGTTTGTTCGTGGCCATCCCCGGGGAACGCGCCGACGGGCATGAGTACGTCGCCGAGGCCTTTGGACGCGGCGCCTCCTTCGCCCTCATCCAGCACGACCTCCCCGGCGGCGCTTTTCGGACCCTGGACCTGCTCGCCGCGCCGCAGGCCTTTCCCCCCGCCGAGGCATTGACGCCGCCGCTCTGCCTGCGGGTCGAGAATACCGTCTCCGCCCTCCAGCAGATTGCCCGCTTCTGGCGGCGGCAACTGGACCTGCGCGTGGTCGGCATCACGGGCTCGGTGGGCAAATCCACCACCAAGGAAGCCATTGCCGAGGTCTTAAGCATGCGCTACCGCACCCTCAAGAACCCCGGCAACCTGAACAACGAGATCGGCCTGCCGCTCACCCTCTTGCGCCTCGGCCCCGGCTACGAGCGCGCCGTCCTGGAAATGGGATTCTACGTCCCCGGCGAGATCGCCCTGTTGTGCGACATTGCCCTGCCCCAGATCGGCGTCATCAGCAACGTGGGCACCGTCCACGCCGAGCGCGCCGGCTCGCAGGAAGCCATCTTCCGCGGCAAATCCGAACTCGTCCAGGCCCTGCCCGAAGACGGGGTGGCCATTCTCAACTACGACGACCCCTGGGTGCGCAAAATGGCCGGCCTGACGAAGGCGCGCGTCTTCTTCTACGGCCTCGATCCCGCCGCCGAACTGTGGGCCGACGAGGTGGAGAGCATGGGGCTGGACGGCATCCGCTTCCGCCTGCACTACCACCGCGAGACGCTGCACATCCGCCTGCCCATGCTCGGCCAGCACTCGGTCCACACCGCCCTGCGCGCTGCCGCCACCGGTCTGGCCGAGGGCCTGACCTGGCAGGAAATCCTGGACGGCTTGCGCATGGGGCAGACCCAGTTGCGTCTCAGCGCCGTGCGCGCCGCCAGTGGGGCGCTCCTGCTCGACGACACCTACAACGCCTCGCCCGAATCCACGCTGGCGGCGCTCAACCTGCTGGCCGAACTGGAAGGCCGGCGGGTGGCAGTGCTGGGCGACATGCTCGAACTCGGCCCCTACGAGAAGCAGGGGCATGAGATCGTCGGCATCCGCGCCGCCCAGGTGGCCGAGACGCTGGTCACGGTGGGGCCGCGCGGGAGGTTGATCGCGGCCGCGGCGCGGCGGGCAGGCATGAGGTCCGATAAAGTAATCGAGTTCGAGTCTTCCGAAGATGCTCTTCCGCACCTGCGCAAGTCGTTGACCGATAAAGATGTTGTGCTGGTGAAAGGGTCGCATGGAGTCCACATGGAGCGCATCGTCATGGCGCTGGAGGTTGAGGAATGAACAATCCCACCCTGGCAATCGGCCTGGCTGCGCTGGCCTTCATGATGACCGTGGTGTGGGGCGGGCCGCTGTTGCGCATCCTGCGCCACTACAAGATCGGCAAACTGATCCGCGTGGAGGAGCCGGGCCGTCATTTCACCAAGATGGGCACGCCCACCATGGGCGGCGTGATGATCATCCTGCCGGTGGCACTTATTACCGTGCTGCTCAACGCCGCCAGCCTGATCGGCATGGAAATCCTCGGCCAGTCGGTGCTGGTGCCGCTGCTGGTGATGTTTATCTACGCCACGCTGGGCGCGGTGGATGACTGGGAAGGCGTCCGCGGCAAGCGGCGCGGCGAGGGGATGCGCATCCGCACCAAACTGCTGGCCCAGATTGTGCTGGCAATCGGTATTGCCTGGGTGCTGAAGTTCATCCTCAAAGTGCCAGACCTGTACCTGCCGGGCATCCTGGGCGAGATTACCATCAGCGTCTGGGTGTACATCCCGGTAGCGGCCTTCATCATCGTCGGCGCATCGAACGCCGTCAACTTCACCGACGGGCTGGACGGGCTGGCAGGGCTGATCTCGGCCACCATCTTCGTGGCGTATGGCGTTATCGCCATCATGCAGGGGCAGATCTTCATCGCCCGTTTCTGCTTCACGCTGGTCGGGGCCCTGTTTGGCTTCCTATGGTTCAACGTCCACCCGGCGCAGTTGTTCATGGGCGACACCGGCTCGCTCTCGCTGGGGGCCACCATCGCCGTAGTGGCGCTGATGACCGGCCAGTGGGCGCTCCTGCCCATCATCGCCGTCATCCCGGTCAGCGAGGCCGTGGCCGACATCCTGCAAATCGGCTATTTCAAGATCACCAGGGGCAAGCGTCTGTTCAAGATGGCGCCCCTGCACTTGCACTTCGAACTGCTCGGTTGGTCCGAAACCCAGATCGTCCAGCGTTTCTGGCTCATCGGCCTGATAGGCGCCATGCTGGGCGTTGGATTGGCAATGGTGTAAGGATGGCAGACTGGAACGGCAAGCGCGTACTCATCCTCGGAGCGGCCCGCCAGGGTTTGGCGGCGGCGCGCTGGCTGGCGCGCCACGACGCGGTCGTGACCCTGAACGACCGCCGCCCCGAGACGGAGATGGGCGCGGCGCAGGAGGCGCTTGCCGGTCTGCCCGTGACCTGGGTGCTGGGCGGCCACCCGCTGGAGATCCTCGACGCAGCCGACGTGCTGTGCCTCTCCGGCGGCGTGCCGCTGGAAAACCCGCTCGTCGCCGAGGCCGTCCGGCGCGGCCTGCCGCTGACCAACGACACGCAGATCTTCATGGAAGTTGTCCCCTGCCGGACGCTCGGCATCACCGGCTCGGCAGGCAAGACGACCACCACCACGCTGGTTGGACTAATGGCCAAGGCTGACCGGGGCGCACACGCCCACGTTGGCGGCAACATCGGCGACCCGCTGCTGAATTACGTGGACGAGATGTCCGCCGATGACTTGGCCATCCTGGAAATTTCCAGTTTCCAACTGGAGCAGATGACCATTTCGCCTAATGTGGCTGCCATCCTGAACATCACGCCCAACCACCTCGACCGGCACGGCACGATGGAAGCCTACACGGCTGCCAAGAAGCGGCTGATTGACTTCCAGTCAGAAGACGATGTGACCATCCTCGGCCGCGACGATCCCGGGGCATGGAAACTGCGCTTCGCCGCCCGCGGCAGGGTCATTTCCTTTGGCCTCAGCCCCCTGCCTGCGGGAATGGACGGCGCGTACCTGGCAAAGGGCACCCTGCACCTGCGTCAGCATGGCGTGGACATTCGTCTGCTGCGCGCCGACCATCTGCATCTGCGCGGCGAACACAACCTGCTCAACGTGCTGGCAGCCTTTGCCGTCGGCGACGCTGCCGGTCTGAGCCTGGAGGCCATGCTCAAAGCGGCAGAGTCCTTCCAGGGCGTGCCCCACCGGCTGGAACTGGTCTGCGAACGCGGCGGGGTGAAGTGGTACAACGACTCGATTGCCACCGCTCCCGAGCGGACGATGGCCGCCATCCGCTCGTTTAGCGAACCGATCGTGCTGCTCCTGGGCGGGCGCGACAAGAACCTGCCCTGGGATGACCTGGCCGAACTCGTCCGCCAGCGCGTGGACCGCGTGGTGCTTTTCGGCGAGGCGGCGGAAAAGATTCGCGCTGCGCTGGAGCAGGCCGGAGGTCCGGGCGCGCTCGAACAGTACAAAGGTCTGCAAGAGGCCGTCCGCGCGGCGGCGCGCCTGGCGCGTCCGGGCGACATCGTCCTGCTTTCCCCCGGCGGGACGAGTTTCGATGAGTTCCGCGATTTCGAAGAACGTGGAGAGGCTTACCGAAAATGGGTATCGGAACTTTTGTGAACCAGTCCAGAACGGGCGCGGCCCCTGCCCGGCAGGTAAAGGCGAAGGGTGGCGACCTGATCCTGATCGCAGGCGTGGTCGTGCTGTGCGTTTTCGGCCTGCTGATGCTCTTCTCCGCCAGCCCGGATTATTCCATGTTCAATTATGACGGCAAGCCGTACTTCATCTTCAACAAACAGGTGCTGTGGATGGCGCTCGGCGCGCTGGTCGTGTTTGTGATCTCGCGGCTCGATTACCACCTGGTGCAGAAAGTCGCTGTGCCGGCGATGGGCATCACCATTGTGCTTCTCATCGCCGTCCTGCTGCGCGGCGAAGAGCGCCTGAATTCGGTGCGCTCGTTCTTCGGCGGATCGGTGCAGCCCTCGGAACTGGCGAAACTGGCGACGGTCATCTACCTTGCGGTCTGGCTGCACAGCAAGCGCGATTACCTGCACGATGTACAACTGGGACTGCTGCCGCTGGCGGTCATTCTGGGGACGATCGGCGGCCTGATCTACCTCCAGCCGGACCTGAGCGCGGCGGCGACCATTTTCGTGCTGGGCGGCCTGTTGTTCTTCCTGGCAGGCGGCGACCTGAAACAGATCGTGATCTTCACCGTCGTCGCCCTGGCAGCCGGGTGGATCGTGGTGCAGTTCAGCGCCACCGGGCGCGCCCGCCTGGCCGCTTACATCACCGGGCTCAAGGACCCGCTGCAATCCAGCGACCACATCCTGTACGCGCTCGAATCAATTGTCTCGGGCGGGTTCTTCGGGGTCGGCATCGGGCAGGCAAAAGTGAAAGTGGAAGGCTTGCCGCTGGCCGCCACCGACAGCATCTTCGCCGTCATCGTGGAGGAACTGGGGCTGGTGGGCGCCATCTTTGTGGTGGCCTTGTACGCCGTCATCCTGTGGCGCGGCCTGAAGATCGCCGCCAACGCCCCCGACCTGCTCGGCAAACTGCTGGCCAGTGGTCTCTCCTTCTGGGTCATAATCGAAGCGCTCATCAACATGGCCGTAATCGTCGGCCTGCTGCCATTTGCAGGCAACGCCCTGCCCTTCATCAGCGCCGGAGGTTCGAACCTGCTCTCCACGCTGGCAGCCATCGGACTCCTGCTGGGCATTTCGCGCCAGCGGGGGCAAAAACCGCAGGAAACCATCGTTCAGGAACGGAGGTCCTACAGTGCGTCTGCTGATCTGCGCAGGCGGAACGGGCGGCGGAGTGTATCCCGCCCTCGCCGTCCATAAGGCGCTCGCTTCGCAGCACGCCGGCCTCCAGACGTTGTGGGTCGGCGGCGAAGGCGGCATGGAAGCCCGTCTGGTGGAACGGGCCGGCATCCCGTTCCGCGCCATCCCGGCCGCGGGCGTGCACGGCGTCGGCCTGCGCCAGTTGCCCGGCAACCTGGCAAAACTGGCGCGCGGCGCGGCCGCCTCGCGGCGCATCCTGCGCGAGTTCCAGCCCGACGTGCTGTTCTTCACCGGCGGATACGTGGCCGTCCCCATGGCGCTGGCCGGAGGCAGGACGCCGATCCTGCTCTACGTCCCAGACATCGAGCCGGGGCTGGCGCTCAAGACCCTGGCGCGTTTCGCCGACCGGATCGCCGTCACAGCCGAAGAATCGGCCCGTTACTTTGCCCGCCGCGAACGGGTCGCGGTGACCGGCTACCCGGTCCGCCCCGAACTGGCCGCCTGGTCCCGCCAGGAGGCGCGCCGGGCCCTGAACCTGAGCGCCGAGGCTCCCGTCCTGCTGGTCTTCGGCGGCTCGAAGGGCGCCCGCTCGATCAACAAGGCCGTGCTGGCGCGCCTGCCCGCCCTGCTGGAACTGGCGCAGGTCGTCCACATCAGCGGCGAACTGGACTGGCCGGAGGTGGAGGCTCGGGCAAAGGAACTCAATCACCCGCGCTACCGCCCCTCCCCCTACCTGCACGAGGAGATGGGCGCCGCCCTGGCTGCTGCCGACCTGGCGCTCTCGCGCGCCGGAGCCTCCACGTTGGGCGAGTACCCGCTCTTCGGCCTGCCGTCCATTCTGGCGCCCTACCCGTACGCCTGGCGCTACCAGAAAGTCAACGCCGATTACCTGGTCCGGAACGGCGCGGCCCTCCTGCTCGAAGACGCCCGCCTGGCGGAGGAACTCCTCCCTACGATGAGGAGCCTGCTCCAAAACCCCGCCCGGCTGGACGCCATGCGCAGCGCCGTCAAGTCCCTGGCGCATCCGCAGGCTGCCGCCGAAATCGGCCGCTTTCTGCTGGAACTGGCAGAAAAGAGGAGATAGACCATGCTCAACATTATCGTCGTCTTCTGGATGTACGTGATCCTGTTTGCCATCATCGGCGGCATGCGCGGCTGGGCTAAGGAACTGCTGGTCTCCTTCAGTGTCATCCTGGCGCTCACCTTCTCCACACTGCTTAGCAACTATGTCGAATTCTTCAAAACAATCGTGGACGGACAACCAAAACTCCATTTCTGGATCCATACAACCATTCTGGGTATGCTGGTCTTCTTCGGCTATCAGACTCCCAACATCCAGCGCTTTGCCTCCAAAATGACGCGCGAAAAAATCCAGGACATCCTGCTGGGCGCGTTCCTAGGCGCCATCAACGGCTACCTGATTGCCGGAAGTATTTGGTATTACCTGCACAATGGAGGGTATCCGTTCACCAAGGTTGTGCAGCCGCCTCCGGCAGACCTGATCGAAAGAGTAAACAGCATGATGAATTACATGCCCCCCGAACTGCTCGGCGTACCCGGCATCTATTTCGCCGTTGTGATCGCCTTCATTTTCGTTATCGTCGTTTTCATCTAGGACCATGACACACATCCACCTGATTGGCATCGGAGGTAGCGGCATTTCGGCCATCGCCCGTGTCCTGCTCGAAATGGGGCACACGGTGAGCGGCTCTGACCGCGCCGAATCCCCGTTCACGCGTGACCTGGAGTCTGCGGGCGCGACTATTTACATCGGCCACCGCCCGGAGAACATCCGCGACGCTAACCTGGTGGTGCGTTCCTCCGCCATCCGCGACGACAACCCCGAAGTGACCGCCGCCCGCGCCTTCAACATCCCGGTGCTCAAGCGCGCCGACTTCCTCGGCAATTTGATGGACGGTAAGACCGGCATCGCTGTGGCCGGGACGCACGGCAAGACCACCACCACCTCCATGCTCGCCTGGGCGCTCACCGCTCTCGATCAGGAGCCCACCTTCATTGTCGGCGGGACGCTGGCCAACCTGGGCGTCAACGCCCATGCCGGCAAGGGCGCGGCGTTCGTCATCGAGGCCGATGAGTACGACCGCATGTTCCTGGGGCTGAAACCGGTCATCGAGATCGTCACCAGCGTGGAACACGACCACCCCGACTGCTACCCCACCCCGCAGGATTTCTACGCCGCGTTCATGGATTTCGTGTTGCGCCTGCCGGCCCATGGAACACTAATCGCCTGCGCCGACGAACCGGGGGCGCGGCGTCTGCTGCTCGAAGCGAAAGAACTCGGCAGGAACACCCTCGCCTACAGTCTGAATCTCGGCTCGCAGGCGGATGCCTTTGCCGAGGCGGTCACCCCCAACCATCACGGCGGGTTCACCTTCACCGCCAACGTAAGCGGGGAAGCCGTGATTGTGGCCTTGAAAGTCCCCGGCAGACACAATGTTTCGAACGCGCTGGCCGTGCTGGCCGCCATCCGCCTGCTGGGGCTGGACCTGACGGCTGCCGCGCAGGCGCTGGCCGAGTTCGAGGGAACGGGACGCAGGTTCGAGGTCCGCGGCGAGGCGGGCGGGGTGACGGTGATTGACGACTACGCCCACCATCCGACCGAGATTCGCGCCACCCTGGCCGCGGCGCGGGCGCGCTATCCGGGCCGCCGCCTGTGGGCCGTCTGGCAGCCGCACACTTACTCGCGCACGCAGACGCTGTTCGCCGAATTTGCCGGCGCCTTTTCCGACGCCGACGAGGTGCTGGTGACCGAGATCTACCCCTCCCGCGAGCCGAAACAGGATTACTCCTCGCAGAAAGTGGTGGAGGCGATGAAGCACCCTGCGGCGCATTTCAGCAATACCCTGCAACAGACGCGCGATACCTTGATCGCCCGTCTCCGCTCCGGCGACGTTTTGCTGGTGCTTTCCGCCGGAGACGCCGACCAGGTCAGCGCCGAGGTGCTGACCCATCTGAAGGAGGCCAACCATGGCTGAGAAGAAACGCGTTTACGAGACCGACGTGATGGCCCTGCCGCCCCTGCGGCTGGTGCTGGGCGACATCCCCGCGCCAGACCCGGAAAGCCGCCGCAAGAACAAGGGCCGGGTACTTTCGAAGCCGGAGCAGGAGACGGTCAAGAAGTTGATCGCCCACCTGAAAGAGAGCGAGAAGTAGGATTTCATGGAACCTGCTGTCGTAGCGTCCCTGCGCGAACTGTTCGGTGAGCGGCTGAAGGAAAACGTCCCCCTGGCCGGATACACGTCGGCGCGCACCGGCGGCTCGGCAGATGCCCTGCTGGCTGTCCGCTCGGCGGACGAACTGGCGCAGGCCGTGCAGGCGCTCTGGGCGAGGAATATCCCTTTCACCCTGCTGGGCGGCGGCTCGAACGTACTGGTCAGCGACCGCGGCGTGCGCGGCGTGGTGCTACTCAACCGGGCGCGGACGATACGCTTCGATACGAAGTCGGAGCATCCGACAGTTCACGCCGAGTCTGGCACAACGCTAAACGACATCGCCCAACGCGCTGCCCGGCTGGGGCTGAGCGGCTTTGAGTGGGCCGCCTCCGTCCCCGGGTCGCTGGGCGGGGCCGTCTATGGCAACGCCGGGGCCTTCGGCGGCGACTTGGCCGGGAACGTCATCTCGGTGGAGGTCCTGCAACGCCAGCATGGACGCCAATCCTGGCCGGTGGAGAAGATGGAGTACGGTTACCGGACCTCGAGCCTGAAGCGCGAGAGAGCGCCGATTGTCATCCTGGCAGCAACGCTGAAACTCTCCCGCGGCGACCCGGAAGCCATCCGCGCCAGAATGGCCGAAAATAATGAGCGCCGCCGCAGCACCCAGCCGCCGGGAGCGAGCATGGGCTCAATGTTCAAGAATCCGCCTGGCGACAAAGCCGGCCGTCTCATCGAGGCCGCCGGGCTGAAAGGCACCCGCATCGGTGGGGCCGAGATCAGTAGTCTGCACGCCAACTTCTTCCTCAACACCGACCAGACCCGCGCCGCCGACATGAAAGCCCTGCTCGACTTGGCGCAGAAGACAGTTTTCGAGAAGTTCGGCGTGATGCTGGAGCCAGAGATCGAGTTGGTTGGTGAGTGGTAAAGATTTAGAGAGAAGAGAGTAGAGAACAGTTCTATGGGAAAGAAACGCATTGCAGTCATTTTTGGTGGACGATCCGGTGAGCACGAGGTCTCGTTGACCTCGGCTAGGTCAGTGCTGTCTATCCTCGACCGCGAAAAATACGAAGTCTTCGAGGTCGGCATCACACACGAAGGCGCCTGGCTGACCGGCGCGCAAGCGCGCGAGAAACTGGAAAAAGGCGACCCCGAAGGCCTGACGCCATGCACCATCCTGCCCGACCCATCCAAACCGGCTCTCTACGCTTTACGTGTTACAGATTACGGGACTATTCTGGAGCACCTGACCGACATTGATGTCATTTTCCCCGTCCTGCACGGCACCTTTGGCGAAGACGGCACCATGCAGGGCCTGCTGGAACTGGCCGACCTGGCTTACGTGGGAGCGGGCGTCACCGGCTCCTCGGTCGGCATGGACAAAGGCGTCTTCAAGGACGTGATGCGCGCCAACAGCATCCCGGTGGTCGAGTCGGTCCTCGTGCTGCGCAGCGAGATCGAGAAAGACATAGAAGGCGTCATCCGCCGCGCCGAAGCGCTGGCCCCCTACCCGCTCTTCGTCAAACCCGCCAACCTGGGCTCGTCGGTGGGCATCAGCAAATGCAACAACCGCTCCGACCTGGCCGAGGGCCTGATGGAAGCCGCCGCCTACGACCGGCGCATCCTGATCGAGCGCGGCGTGGAGGCACGCGAGATCGAAGTCTCGGTGCTGGGCAACGACGCCCCCGAAGCCTCCGTCCCTGGCGAGATTTTGCCGAGCCGCGAGTTCTACTCCTACGAATCCAAATACGTGGACGGCACCTCCGGCCTGCTCATCCCGGCCCCCCTCCCTGAAGAAACTGGCGCCGAGATTCGCCGCATGGCCGTAACCGCCTACAAAGCCATTGACTGCGCCGGCATGGCGCGCGTTGACTTCTTCCTCGAAAAATCGAGCGGCAGGATCATGCTCAACGAAGTCAATACCATCCCCGGCTTCACCAGCATCAGCATGTACCCGAGGCTCTGGGAAGCCAGCGGTCTCCCCTACGCCGCGCTGGTGGATCGTCTCATCGAACTGGCGCTGGAACGCAAAGCCGACCGGGACCGCACCGAACACCGTTTTCGGAGAACTGCATGACCATCAAACCGACTTTCACCCGCTCCGATTTCGTCCGCCAGCGCCGCGCCAGCCGCAGCAGCGCTTCCCCCCGGACCTCGAAGCCTGCCTCCGCGACCCGGAGCGTCTACCGCACCGACTCGCTCTACCTGCCCGGCGCGCCGCGCCATAACCCGCCGGCAGCCCAGCGGGCGCGGCAGGCACGCGGGTCTGGCCGCGCCCGGCAGTACGACATCGCCTTCAGCCTGGGCGGCGCCAGCGTGCGCGCCCCGGCCATCAGCCTGCCGTACCTCGACTTCTCCAGCAGCCGCTGGGTTTCCGGTCTGCTGGCGCTTCTGCTGGCGGCGGCGCTCTTCCTGATGTGGAACTCGGGCGTGTTCACCGTCTCGGCGGCGGAGGTGGTGGGCAACCAGCGCATCGGCGTCAACGAGATCAACGCCGTGCTGGGCATGATTGGCGAACCGGTCTTCAAGGCCGTGCCGGCGCAGATCGAAGCCAACCTGCGCACGGCCTACCCCGACCTGGCAGACGTGAACGTGAAGGTGAAACTGCCCAACCACATCGTGGTGGAAGTGGTCGAGCGCGCGCCCGTCCTGGCCTGGTACCAGGACGGAGCCATGACCTGGATTGACGCCAACGGCGTGGCTTTCATGCCGCGCGGCGATGTCCCCGGGCTGGCGCAGGTAATCGCAAACGGCGTCCCGCTCGAGGTCCAGAACGACCCGGACACGCCGCTCTACGAACAGCGTTTCATCCAGCCAGAGATGGTGCAGGTCATCGCCGGGATCGCTCCCTACGTCCCTAGCGGGATGCCGATGATCTACGACCCAAAGTACGGCATCGGCTGGCAGGACCCGCGCGGCTGGGTGGTGTACTTCGGCCAGAACACGCAGGACATCCCGGCAAAACTGACCGTCTATGCCGCCCTGGTGGATCAACTTATCAACCGCGGCATCCAGCCCACACTCATCAGCATGGAATACCTGGATGCCCCCATCTACAAGTAGCGACCTATGGACGAAATTGTCGTTGGAATTGACGTTGGCACCACAAAAATCTGCACCCTGGTAGGGCGGCTGGAGGAGGAAGCCATCCGCATCCTGGGCGTGGGCATCGAGCCGTCGGAGGGCATCAAGAAGGGCGTCATCGTGGACCTGGCAGCGGCTTCCGATTCGATCAATCGCTCGGTGCGCAAGGCCGAACAGACTTCGGGCGTGGAGATCACCGGCGCGCTGGTCAGCCTGGCCGGGGCGCACGTCTCGTCCATCAACAGCCGCGGCGTGGTGGCCGTGGCCGGCGATGCGATTGACGACATTGACGTGGAGCGCGCCATGGACGCCGCCCGCGCCGTTGCTATCCCGCACAACCGCGAGATCATCCACATCGTCCCGCGCGGCTACATGGTGGACGGGCAGGACGGCATCAGCACGCCGATCGGCATGCACGGCTACCGGCTGGAGGTGGAGACGCATATCATCACCGCCGCCCAGGCCACCGCCGAGAACTTGCGCGAATGCGTGGGCGCGGCCGGCGTGGAGGTGCTGCATTTCATCTTGAACCCGCTGGCCTCCGGCGAGGTGGTGCTGACCGACACCGAGCGCAACATGGGCGTGGTGGTCTGCGACATCGGCGGCGGGACGACCGATCTGGCCATCTACGTGGATGGTCACGTCTGGCATACGATGGTGCTGGCGGTGGGCGGAAACCATATCACCAACGACATCGCCACCGGTCTGCGCCTGCCGCTCGGTCAGGCCGAGGAGATCAAGAAGAAGCATGGTTTTGCGCTCAGGTCTGGCGTAGGCGCCGAAGAATATTTCACGGTCAAGGCGTTCGGCGAGGAACAGCCTGTGGAATTCAACCGGCAGGACCTGGCCTACGTGATCGAGTCGCGGGTCGAAGAAATTTTCCAATTAACCTTGCAAGAAATCAAACGTTCCGGGTATGATGGGCTACTACCGGCAGGCATGGTTCTCACCGGCGGTACGAGCGCTTTGCCCGGCATTCGTAACCTGGCGTCGCAAGTGCTCGGCCTGCCCGTACGTACAGCCCAGCCGGAGAACCTGGTCGGTCTCGTTGACCAGTTGAAGGACCCTGCATATTCCACCAGCGTCGGCCTGCTCCATTGGGCTGCCGCCCTTACAGAAGAAGATTTCCGCCCGGCGCGCGGCAGTTCGAGACGCGCCGGCAAGGAACGGGTCAACCTCGACCCGGTCAAGAACTGGCTGAAGCGATTGCTGCCGTAAGCCGCACATCAATCGGTATCCTATCCATCAACTCCACTTATTGCAAGGAGGAACAAATGGACGCTCGCAAAAACCAAGCAGAATCATTTGCCCGCATCAAGGTCGTCGGCGTTGGCGGCGGCGGCGTGAACGCCGTCAACCGGATGATCGAGGAAGGTATCCACGGCGTGGAATTCATCGGCGTCAACACCGACGCCCAAGCGCTGATGCTTTCCAAGGCACCCACCCGCGTGCGCATCGGCGAGAAACTGACGCGCGGCCTCGGTTCCGGCGGGAACCCGGAAATCGGGCGCAAGGCCGCCGAGGAATCGGCGGAGGATCTGTACAACGTGCTCAAGGGCGCGGACATGGTCTTCATCACCGCCGGACTGGGCGGCGGCACCGGCACCGGCGCGGCGCCTATCGTAGCGCAGGCGGCCAGGGAACTCGGCGCGCTGACCATCGGCGTGGTGACGCGGCCCTTCACCTTCGAAGGCAACAAGCGCATGCAGAATGCCGAGGAAGGCATGCAGAAGTTGAAGGAACAGTCCGACACACTGATCGTCATCCCCAACGACCGCCTGCTCCAGATTATGGACAAACGCTCCAGCCTCAACGATTCCTTCAAAATGGCCGACGACGTGCTGCGCCAGGGCATTCAGGGCATCTCTGAACTCATCACCATACCTGGGCTGATCAACCTGGATTTCGCCGACGTGAAGACAATCATGTCGGAAGGCGGCGCGGCGCTGATGGCGGTCGGCAGGGCTTCCGGCGAGGAGCGCGCCCGTGTCGCCGCCGAGCAGGCCATCTCCAGCCAGTTGCTGGACATCACCATTGACGGGGCGCGCGGCGTCCTGTTCAATGTGACCGGCGGCCCGTCGCTGACCCTGTTCGAGGTCAACCAGGCTGCGGCGCTGATCCGCGAGACCGCCCACCCGGACGTGAACCTGATCTTCGGGGCGGTCATTGACCCGGATATGGGCGACGAGATCCGCATCACGGTCATCGCCACCGGTTTCGAGCGCACCGGCCTGCCGCGCCGGGTGGTGCAGCCGGTGCGTCCGTCGCTCCAGCCGCGTCCCGCCGAACACGGCCCGGAGCCGGTCAGTGTGGAGGCGCAGCGGGCCCCCTCCCAGAGCGCCGAGTTCAAGCCGAAAACCTTCAACACCGAAGACTTGGATATCCCCACCTTCCTGCGCAACCGCAAGTAAGCCGGCGCGGCTGCCGAAGGCGGGCGCAGGGACCCTGACGCCCTGCAAGAGCGCGTGTTCCTCCTCCAAAAAATTGCAGGGGCAGTCTTGCTGGCTGCTCCTGCTTTTTATTTTCTGACTCGAACCTGACGAGGATCCAGAAGCAGTTCCACCCTCGCCCCATACCTGATTCCCTCAATAAATTCTGCCAGCGCCTCCACCAGCGACGGGTTCTGGAAGTGGCGAATTTTTGTCTCTGGGTGGGGATAGTAAACCATACCCTCGTATTCCCGCCCCTTGAAGCGGATCTTGCAGGGCGAGAAGGAAAACGTTTCCGGTGGGTGCAAATCTGTCCATTCCACAAGGGAAAAAGTGTACTTCGGCCTGACCATTTCGAATTTCAAGGGGGCGATGCTGATATTCAGTGTGCCGAGATAGAATCGTTCCAGGTTGAGGCCGAGGGCTTCGAAATACGGCTTCTGCTTTTCCAGCGCGCCGTAAGGATACGCCTGCGAAGGCGCCGAGGCAACGCGGTGTCCCTCCACGATAACGCCGCGGACAATTTGCCAACCTCTCATTGCTCCTCCATCCAGCACACCTTGTTTATCTCTGTTCGTCCCGGGTTCAGGAAGCGTCTCCAGATTGCCCGCAGGAAAGGATCCGGCGGGTGGGCATTCGTTGTCAAGCCAGAATTGTAGCAGATCCTCCCCGGCCATTACCTGGGCAATACCATCCAGGAGGGGACGATCCGGCTGGAAGCACTGTTACGCTAGAAACAGGAGGCCGATTCCTGGCGTCAATTCTCTTCAGAACCGGCCGGCAATCAGATTGTAAGCAAACCGCATTGGACTGGCGCTTTTCCACATTCAGGTCACTTCTCGGCGCAGTATAATGTCTTTGGGAACGATCTTGGCTTCTTAGCCGCAGGCTCCGCCCTGCCCATCAACCAGTTATGGAACAACGCCTCATGTTACCGAAATGTTCGCTCGTTATCCGCGCCTTCAACGAGGAAATGCACATCGGGCGGCTGCTGGAGGGGGTGCGCCGCCAGAGCGTGCAGGATGTGGAAGTCATCCTGGTGGACTCGGGCTCTACCGACGCAACAGCCCCGATTGCTGCGCAGTACGGGGCGCGAGTGGTACATATCCCCCCGGCAGACTTCACCTTCGGGCGTTCCCTGAACCTAGGGCTGGCCGCCGCGACCTGCGATCTGGTCGCCATTGCCAGCGCCCACGTCTATCCGGTCTATCCCGACTGGCTGGAGAGCCTGCTGGCCCCCTTCGCAGACCCGGCGGTGGGTCTCACCTACGGCAAGCAGCGCGGCGACGAGAACTCGAAATTCTCCGAGCACCAGATCTTCGCCCGGTGGTTCCCCGACCAGCCACAACCGCGACAGGGACATGCTTTCTGCAACAATGCCAACGCCGCCATCCGGCGTTCGCTCTGGGAACAACATCCATATGATGAGACGCTGACCGGGCTGGAGGATCTGGCCTGGGCCAAATGGGCGCAGGAACAAGGCCACGCCATTGCCTATGTGCCAGAAGCGGAGGTGGTGCACGTTCACAACGAGACGCCGCGCGGCGTGCTGAACCGTTACCGGCGCGAAGGGATGGCTTTCAAGCGCATTTACCCTGAGGCGCATTTCAGCCTCTACGACTTTGCCCGCAACCTGCTTGCCAGCATTGGCTTCGACCTGCTACACGCCGCCCGCGCCCGCCGCTTGTGGCGCAGTTGGCCAAGCATCTTCTGGTTCCGGGCAGCACAGTTCTGGGGTACGTACCAGGGTTACCGGCACTCCAGCCTGGTAACTCCCGACCTGCGCCAGACGTTTTACTACCATGTGGGATGGGAGAAAACTACATCAGCCAAACGGGATGTGGAGCCGATTCAGTATAAAGGATAGAGGGCCAACTACAGGAGCCCGTCATGTCAATTGTGATCTTGCGCTTGCCGAACAAAAAAACTGCGACGCACGCTGCAGGTGCGTCGCAGTTCTGTTACACGACTACATTGACCAATTTCTTCTGCACAACGATGACCTTCCTCGGCGGCTTGCCTTCCATGAACTTCCTGACCGCCTCGCTCGCCAGCACTGCGGCTTGGATTTGCTCCTCGCTGGCATCTGCCGGGACCGTGATGCGGTCGCGCAGTTTGCCGTTGACCTGCACCGGGATGA
This sequence comes from Anaerolinea thermophila, assembly GCA_020722345.1. GTDB lineage: Bacteria > Chloroflexota > Anaerolineae > Anaerolineales > Villigracilaceae > UBA877. The sequence goes on from DYKZ01000006.1 coordinate 30,935, forward strand.
CGATTTCGTCCTCGCGGGCGGCGTCTTCGTCCACGCTCGGCCAGGGCTGGGTGTGTACCGAGTACTTCCGCCCGGTGCGTTCCCAAAGTTCCTCGGCGATGTGGGGGGTGACGGGCGCCATCATGCGCAGGTAGATGTCCACAGCCTCGTTCCATTCGGGCGTACCGTAGGTGCCAGCCTCTTTGGCCTTAACCATGTCGTTGAGCAGTTCCATCAGCCCGGAAACGATGGTGTTGAACTCGAATTGGCGGAAGTCGCGCGTGATGCGCCGCAGGGTCTGGTGGACGCGGCGGCGTAGAATCCGCTTTGTTTCGTCGGCGCAGGAGGCAGGTCCGGCAGGTTCGGTGATCATTGCCCAGGTCCGGCGCAGCCAGCGCACCGTGCCTTCGATGCCGGAGGAATTCCAGGGCGCGCCCATGTCCCAGCGGGCGAAAAACATCAAGTAGGCGCGCACTGCGTCGGCCCCGTAAGCCTCCACGAGCAGATCCGGTGCAATGACATTGCCGCGGCTCTTGGACATCTTTTCGTGGTCCTCCCCCAGCACCATCCCCTGGTTGCGCAATTGAAGCATGGGTTCATTCCCCTTGACGATGCCCATATCACGGCAGGCTTTGTGGAAGAAGCGGGTGTAGATCAAGTGCATGGTGGCATGTTCGATGCCGCCGGTGTAGGTATCTACCGGCATCCAGTAATCGTACTCTTTGGGATCAAAGGGGCCTTCGTGATACCAGGGGCTGAGGTAGCGCAAATGGTACCACGAGGAGCACATGAAGGTGTCCATGGTGTCGGTCTCGCGCTCGGCAGGACCGCCGCAGACCGGGCAGGTGGTCTTCTTCCAGGTAGGATGCAGTTTTAAGGGGCTTTCACCGGTTGGTCTCCACTCCACATCTTCGGGCAGGAGGACGGGCAGGTCGGCCTCCGGGACCGGGTTCCAGCCGCACTTTTCGCAGCGGATCATGGGGATGGGCGCGCCCCAGTAGCGCTGACGGCTGATCAGCCAGTCGCGCAGTTTGTAGGCAACAATTTTCTGGCCATAGCCCTGCGCTTCCAGCCAGGCAATAACATTTTGCATGCCGGGGTCGGCGTGGCCTTTGCCGCTGACGTAGACGCCGTCCATGTGGCCGCTGTTGATCATCTGCCCAGGGCCAATGTAGGCGGCTTGCATGGTTTCGCCTTCCAGGAGGGGTTCGCCTTCGGGTTGGATGACCGGGATGACCTTCAGACCGTACTTGCGGGCAAAGGCAAAGTCACGCTCGTCGTGGGCCGGGACGGCCATGATAGCGCCTGTGCCGTAGGTCATCAGGACGTAGTCGGCAATCCAGATGGGGATTTTGGCGTTGTTGACCGGGTTGATGGCGTAGCAGCCGGTGAAGATGCCGGTCTTTTCTTTGTCGGCGGCTTCGCGATCAATGTCGGACTGGCGGGCAGCCTGCATCTTATAGGCTTCGACTTCGGCTTTGTGTTCGGGCGTGGTGATTTTGTCCACCAGCGGGTGTTCGGGGGCCAGCACCATGAAGGTCGCGCCCCAGAGCGTGTCGGGGCGGGTGGTAAAGATTTCGAGCAGGTCACCGGCCTCGGTGATGAAGTTCACGCTTGCGCCTTCTGAACGGCCAATCCAATTAGTCTGCAGGATGCGAACGCGTTCGGGCCAATCAATGCCTTCATAGTTGAGCATTTCCTCGGCATATTGGGTAGTGCGGAAAAACCACTGTTCCAGGTCCTTCTTGATGACCGGCGTGCCGCAGCGTTCGCAGTGACGGTCCTCGCCCCAGACCTGCTCGCGCGCCAGGGTGGTGTTGCAGTGTGGGCAGAAGTCCACCGGCGCCATCTTGCGGTAGGCCAGGCCGTGTTCGTAGAGTTGAAGGAAGAACCACTGCGTCCACTTGTAGTATTCGGGGTCGGAGGAAATGGCCTCACGCCGCCAGTCCCACATAGCGCCCATGGAGCGCAGTTGTTTGCGCATGCGTTCGATGTTTTCGTAGGTGCGCTTCATCGGGTGAATACCGTCCTTGATGGCGGCGTTCTCTGCGGGCAGGCCGAAGGCGTCGAATCCGATCGGGAATAGGACGTTGTAGCCATTCATGCGCATGAAGCGGGCGCGCGCATCGGAAGGCGTCATGGCGTACCAGTGGCCGATGTGCAAATCGCCGGAGGGGTAGGGCAACATGGTCAGGGCATAGTGCTTGGGCCGGCTTTTGTCAATATCGGCATGGTACAGCCCGTCGGCTTCCCATTTTTGCTGCCATTTGGGTTCGATTTCTTGCGGAATGTAATCGCTCATTTTTGCCTCGGATGATAGTCTATGGTCTAGAACAAAAAATCCCTTCATCCACTCAGGGACGAAGGGGCTGGCCTCCGCGGTACCACCCGGATTATGGAGACTAATAGTCGCCAGTCTGATGATCTATCAGACGCCATACGATTCGCCTCCATCGCTCGTTCGCGCTAACGGGCTTACCCGGCGCCGACTACTCTTTATTTTCACCGGCGCAGTCTGTCCTTGCGGACGGCAGGCGAGTTCGGCCTGGGCGCTCCCGTTCGCGCCGCGAAGGGCTTCCACCTCGCTCTCCCTTCTCGCTGACGGGATGACCTACTACTCCTGCTATGACCTTGATGTCTCGTATATCACAAGCGGTCAGCGTTTTCAGGCAATACTGATGCTGACCGCTTTAGTGGACCCAGCGAGATTCGAACTCGCGACCTTCTCAATGCCATTGAGACGCGCTCCCAACTGCGCTATGGGCCCATAATGATTGCTGATTGTTAATTGAGGATCGTTGATTGTCAAGTAGAAAATCAGCAATCAGAAATCGGCAATCATCAACCCTGGTGGACCTGAGGGGATTCGAACCCCTGACCTCCTCAGTGCGATTGAGGCGCGCTCCCAACTGCGCTACAGGCCCGCTCCGTTCGTAGGGCGACGGCTATTCTACCTGACAGGGAGGGGAATGTCAAGCAACGCGCGGATGGATTTGGCTGTAAAATAGACGCATTCCAATTCGAGGAACCCCTATGGCCGAAACCACCCCGCCTCCTGTCTACCGCATTACCGACCTGCCGGAGATTGACCGCCCGCGCGAGAGGCTGGAGAAACTTGGCGCGCAGTCCCTGGCGAACGCCGAATTGATCGCCATCCTGCTGCGCGTTGGCGTGCCGGGCGAAAACGCCGTCCAGGTGGGGCAGCGCCTGTTGCAAAGATTCGGCGGCATCTCTGGCCTGCACCGCGCCCCCTTTGATGAATTGCTCCACGAACACGGCATCGGCGAGGCAAAAGCCGCCCAGATCAAGGCCGCCATCGAACTGGGCCGCCGGCTGGCGCTCGAAGCCCCGGAGGAGCGCCCCACCATCAACAGCCCCGCCGACGCGGCCGCGCTGGTGGCCTACGAGATGTCTGCCCTGGAACAGGAGCATCTGCGCGTTATCCTGCTCGACACGCGCAACCATGTGCTGGATGTTGTCGAGGTGTACAAGGGTTCGGTCAATTCCTCGCAGGTGCACGTGGGAGAACTTTTCAAGTCCGCCATCCGGCGCAACGCCTCGGCCATCATCGTTGCTCACAACCACCCCAGCGGTGACCCGACCCCTAGCCCAGACGACGTGGCCGTCACCCGCGCCATCGTCCAGGCCGGGAAACTGCTCAGCGTGGACGTGCTCGACCACATCGTCATCGGCCAGGGGCGCTGGCTCTCGTTAAAGGAACGCGGCCTGGGGTTCATGTAAGGGGGCGGTCCCGGCCCGTGCTAAGGAGAAGGGAAATTTCTCAGGGGTAGGTTTGCGCCAGGTAGGCAAGGATGGCTTGTTTCTCCTGGCCGGTGACTTCCAGCCCCTCGCCAACCATTTTTTCGATAATGGAGGCCCATTCCGCGGCCGAACCGCTTGTCCGTTTGACGCGGTTGAGGGTGTGGCATTCGGTGCAATATTCTTGGACAAGGGCCGCCCCGTCGAGTGAACCGGTGACCGGTGCGCTGGTGGGGGAGAGGGCCGCGGCGGGAGGCGTCAGCGTGGGCGGGACGGGGGAGGCTGTTCCCTGCAAAACGGCGGAGGGGAGGCTGGTGTCGGTGGGCGCGGGGGCAGGCGTCGGGTCCGGCCCTCAACGGCTGGGGCGGACTTCGAAGCGGGTGAATTCCCCCGTCGCGGTTTCCCTCTCCATGCGGAAGTTGTCCACGCGCGAACCGGCCGGCCCGGCCCGAACGATATCAGCGAAATGTTCGAGGACGGCTGGCGATCCTTCGGCCACCACCTCGACGTGGTCGTAGCCCACGTTGCGTACCCAGCCATTCAGCCTCAGGCTGTAAGCCGTGTGCTGGACAAAGGCACGGAAGCCGACGCCTTGGACGCGCCCGGCGACCCAGATGTGAAGGCGGGCCAGCCCTGGCCGGGTTTCATTTGAGCCTGCGTTCATCTGTACTGGCCTCCCCTTTCTTCGCCTGCACCCGCCATACCGGGATGAGCAAGATGAGCGCCAGGATCGCCAGGTAGGGGGAGAGATTCTGAAGCGCCAGGCTGACGATATCCTGACCGAGGACGGTTTGCTGCCAGCGGGCGTCTAATTGCGACAGCGGCAGTCCCAGGGCCTGCCTGGCGCCCTGGTCGCAGTCCAGGCCGTCGGCGTAGGAACGGATCAGGAGTTGCAGGCCCGAGGTCCCGTAGGTGGTGTGCAGGTAGCGGACGAAGGATTCGGATTCGGCGTAGGCCAGGATCGCGCCGGAGACATCCACCGGGAAGGGGCCGCACAGGCTGGCGATGGGCAGGAGGATGTCGTTTTCACCGGCCAGGGAGAGCACCTGGATGTACTCCTGGTTGGTGGCCTGTTCCATCTGGGAGGCGATGCCCTCCACCAGCCAGGTGGGGAGGTTGGCGTAGGAGGCGCCGGTCACGCGGTAGAGCAGGATATGGGCGATCTCGTGCGGGATCTGGCGCGCCATTTCGAGCCCCTGGTTCTCACCCGGCTCGATCGAGACCAGCGCCACGCCGAGGTCGGGGCTGGCGTGGCCGCCCACCCAGGTCTGGCCGCCCAGGCTGAGGGCGTCCTGGACGTCGGTGGCAGAGGCGTAAACGTAAACTTCAATGATCTCCCCCGCTTGCGCCCCGAGGTAACTTTCGGCTTTGCGCAGGCCGGCGCGGGCGGCGTCGAAGGCGGCCTGGCCAAAGAGGGTATCCCCGGCGTACCAGTGGAGGCGGATCTCCTCGTCTTCGAGGGTCTGCCACGGGTAGCGGTTGTCGGCGTAACGGAAACTTCCGTGTTCGCTGGTGGCCGACTGGCCGTTTACGTCGGTGACCTGGAACCAGTATTCGAGGCGGGCAAACGGGCGCACCATTCCTTGCGCGATCAGGTGGCGGTACTCGATGAAGCCGTCTGCATCGGGCTGGACGGGGATGAGGCGCGTCACCTGGTCGCCTTCGGCGAGGAAGAAGAGATAGGCTTCCTGGATGGGGGCAGCGGAGACGACCCGCGCCGAGAAGACGATCTCCTCGCCGAAGAAGTAACTATGTGAGAGATTGTTGATCTGGATTCCCGACTGCCCCCGGGCGTGCAGGGCGGGAGCAAACAGGAGGCCGAGGCTGATCAGGATGGCAGGCAAGCGGCGCATACTACCTCCCCAGGAAGTATAACAGGGGCGTGAGCGTGAGCGGGCTCAGCAGGGTGCTGGTGAATACGATGGCGGTGACCAGGGAGGACTCCAATCTGTATTCGGCGGCCAGGACGGTGGTCATGACGGCAGTCGGCATGCTGGCTTCGGTGACTCCCGCCTGCCGGGCCGGGACGGGCAGCCCGAACAGGGCCGCCAGGACCAGGGCGAGCGGCGGACCTGCGACCAGGCGGCAGAACGAGGGGATGCCCAGGGCGCGCAGGTTGCGGGTCCACTCGGCGCGCTGGAGTTCGAGTCCCAGCAGGACCAGCATGGACGGGATGGCTGCACCGGAGGCGAGCGTGACCGTGCGCTGGAGCGGCTCGGGCAGCGTCCAGCCGGCGCGGACGAAGATCATCGCTAGAATGATGGCATAAATCGCCGGAACTTTCAAGAGGCCAACCAGGGCGTCTTTGAAAGGCAGGTGTCCCAGGGAGGCGATCATGACGCCCAGCGTATAGACCATGATGGCGCTGGTGACGAAGTAAATGCTGGCGTAGGCCAGGGCTTCCTGCCCGAAGGCAAAGGAAATGATGGGCATGCCGTAATTGCCGTTGTTGCCCACCAGGCTGGTCAGCAGGACGGCTGTGAGGACAGTACGCTCCAGGCGCAGGAGTTTGCCGATCAGGAAGGCCAGCCCCAGGGTGGCCAGCATGACGGCAGCGGCAAAACCCATCATGGCGCCAATCTCTCCAAAGGATAAGCGGCTCTGGGTGATGAGGTCGAAGACCAGGAGGGGGCTGAAGATATAAAAAATAACCCGTCCCAGCGGGCGCGGGTCGAGTTTGAAGACTTTGCCAAGCGCAAACCCTGCCCCGGCAAGGAGCAGGACCGGCAGGAGATTGTTGGCGAAGATGGTGAACAGCGGCATGGCTCCTGGCGGGACCCTTATCCGGTCTCTTCGTCCTCGTCATCTTCGTCTACCTCGAAGTTGAACATCTCAAACTGTCCCATTTCCTCGGTAAAGAGCAGGTTGTCGAGCGCTTCTTCCAGGAATTCGGCTTCTTCGTCATCCATCTCGGAGTCGAGCAATTCTTCCAGTTTTGCGCGCACGCCCGCGCCGCCGACCTTGGAGAGCGCCCAGATGATCTCATGACGGATGTCGGCGTCTTCCTCGTCTTCCAACTGATCGAGGAGCGAGACGCGGCTGGAGGCCAGTTCCAGTTCCCCGGCGGCGCGGATGGCCTCCATGTGGATGCGTTCGTCGGCGTTGCGCAGTTGGGAAAGGATTCGTTTTTCCCAGCGTTTGTCGCCGGATTTGCCCATGGCAAATACGGCGCTGACCACCCAGTCGGCTTCCTTGCGGTGATAGGCCTCCTCGATGAGCGGCGGCACTTCTGGGCGCGAGGAGGCCCCCAGCGCTTCGAGAGCGCGGCGGCGCACGAGGGCAGACTCGGCGCGGTTGGCGGCCTCCAGCAGGGCTTCCTCCACTTGCTTGAGAAGCGAGGCAGGGATTTCCTCCAGTTCGCCTTCGTAGATGAAAAGCCCCAGGGCGGTGGCGGCCGCGGCGCGCGTCTCTTCGCTGTCGTCGCTGGAGAGGATGTGCAGGTAGGTTGGCACAAGTTTGCGGTCGTCGCATTCCCAGAGGATGCGGATGGCGCGGGTGCGGACGCCTGCCTCCGGGTCCGCGAGCAGGGCGCGGGCGAAGATGTCGAAGGACATGAGAGTGTCGGCTTCGGCCAGGTCTTCCAGGTCTTCGAGCAGACGCAGTTTGCGGCGCAGGGAAACTTTCGGCCACGCCTCCAGCAGGAGGGTCAGGTCGGCAGGCTCCAGGTCCGAGAAGCGGTGCAGGTGGCGCGCCGGGAAGGGTTTGGTTTCATCTAGCAGCGCGTTCGTCACTTGGTCGAAAGTAGTTTCTTGCATGTCTATCTGCCTGTGTCAGGGGAGATTGAAGGTGATCGGATTGATGAAATCCTTGACATAGAAGAAGATCAGCAGCACCAGCAGGAGTATAAACGCCGCGCTGTTGACGGCAGCCTGGAATTTGGCCGGGAGGGGGCGGCGGAAAAGCAGTTCGGGCAGGAGGAAGAGGATGCGCCCGCCGTCGAGAGCCGGGATGGGCAGCAGGTTTAAGGTGCCGAGTGAGACGCTCAAGGCGATGATGACGCTCAACGTGTAATAGGTGGGCGGGGTCTCGCCGCTTTCGTCCTGGCGGGTTTGCACGTCGCTGGCCACCGCCGCCTGGAACAGGTTCCAGATGGTGCGCGGACCGCCGATTTGGGCTTCTTCCGGGCTGGCCGTGCCGGCGATGAGACGCCCCGGCAGGGAGAGCAGGTTGCCCATGTCCATGCCGGTCACTTTGAAACTGTAGGGGATGGCCTCGAACCACGAGGCTTCGACGAAGGGGTTGGTCAACTGCACACCCATCGGCCCAGCGCCTTCCGGCCATTCGCTGCGCGGCGTGACGGTCAGGGTTTGCTCCACCCCATCCCGTTCCAGGGTGATTTCCATCGGTTGGCCGAGATTTTGGCGGGTGACGGCAATCAATTCATCCACACTGCCGATCTCCTCCCCGGCGGCCACGCGGATGATGTCCCCGGGCCGGATGCCGGCCTGCTCGGCAGGCGCGCCTTCTTCCACCGCGTAGACGGCTGCCGCCGAGTGGTCGGGGATGCCGACCTGGCTGAACAGGACGCTGTAAGCAATCACGGCCGTCAGCAGGTTCATGGTCACGCCCGCCAGCAGCACAACCAGCCGCTTCCAGGGGTTGGCAGCCGCCATCCCGCCCGGTATGCTGGGGTCGTCCTCGCCTTTGATGCGGTTGAACCCGCCCAGCGGCAGCCAGTTGAGGCTGAATTGGGTGCCTTTCCAGGTGAAGAGTGTAACCATGCGCGGCGGCATGCCAATTCCGAACTCTTCGACTTCGATTTTCATCAGGCGGGCTGCCACGAAGTGGCCGATCTCGTGCACCAGGATCATCCCGGTGAAGACCAGCACAAACATGATGCCGCCAAGCAAACCAGTATTCATGCTACCTCTCAAGGAGAACACGCGCCCGCGGGCGCGCCGACTTTATCAGCGGCTGGATTATATCCTTTTTAGGGACTTTATTCCACTTCCACGATCCGCGCCGGACCCCCAGCCTGCGCGGCGCGCACTTCCCGGACCCCCGGTATGCTCCCGATTAACTTGACAACTGCTTCCCCCGCAGCCTGCTCGCAGATTACATGGACGTTCGACCCGGCGTCCACGGTGGCGCAGGCGGCCAGTCCCTTCGAGCGCGCCTGGCGCACGGCGGCCAGCACTTCCAGCGTGGCAGGCTGCCAGTAGAAAAGCGGCGGAGCGGAGGTCATCATCACGGCGTGCATGAGGGTTGAGTCGAGTTCGACGATTTCGGCAAAGGCGGCAAAGTCGCGCGTCAGGATGGCTTGCCGGCAAATGCCCAGCCTGCGGGGCGCGTCTGCCACCCGCGCTGCTTGCAGGGGGCTGGTGCCTGCCAGGGCGTGGCCCTCGGTGGAACCGGTCGGCTTGTGGGCGCCGGAGAGGATGGCGACCACGTCCACCAGCGGCCAGTGTTCGGGCGGGGCGATGGAGACGGCGAACGAGTCTTCGTCGCCGGAGCCGGGCAGCCACTCGACGAATCCGCCCGGGACGGAGCGGCACGCCGACCCGGAGCCACGCCGCGCCAGCCGGGAGAGTTCTGCTTCCGTCAAGTCCAGCCCTGCCGCTTTCGTTGCCGCCAATGCCAGCGCCGCGAAGGCCGAGGCCGAGGAAGCGATCCCCGCGCCGGAGGGAAAGTTGTTGCGGCTGTCCACCGCGGCGCGCAGGTCGAAGCCCGCCATCCGGCGGACCAGATCGAGGAACGCCGAGACGCGTTCCAGCCCCTTGCCGGTCATGGCTGAATTGTTGAGGCTCAGGCTGTCGGCGCGCAGGGCAGGGTCAAAGCGGACAGTGGTGCGCGTCTCCAGCCCGGCCAGGTCCATCGAGATGGAACCATTGGCTGGGAGGCGCAGGGCGTCGTCGCGGTTGCCCCAGTACTTGATGAAGGCGATGTTGGGGTGAGCGAGGGCTGTTGCTCGGGAAATATCAGACATTCAACGTCAATAACCTTTTCACCATTCTCAAATCCGAGTTCAGTGATTCTCTCGCAAGTAATTGTGACTCTACTGCAAAAAGGCTATTGCACCGCGCAGCACGCGAAGACCGCCAGGAAAATGCAAAATCACAACTCATTATTCAAGATAATCTGCGTCGTGGTTCAACATTTTCAAAGTGTCCTTAAATTTCCTTCGTTGCCTTTGTGTCCTTCGTGTTTAAAAAGGTTTTTGCAGTGGACTCAATTGTACCTTCATAAACGCATAACTGCCGAGCAAAGTCTGCGGTTCTTGAGGCTTCTTTTTCCGGTGTATAGTATTACCGCGCAACATTTGTCTTGAACGTGCAAATCTTATCTGGCAATCGTAGCGCCAGGCTCTGCCAAGTGCCACGAAGTGGTACAAGTACCACGAAGTGGTATGGCAATGCCGACCGCAGGCCGGCGGTACATTTGGC
>DYKZ01000111.1 GCA_020722345.1 Anaerolinea thermophila
TGTGTTTAAAAATTCTTGCACAAAAAACAAGCATTTCACTTCTAAGTTCCTAAATAACCAATTGCGAGGAAACCATGTCGAGAAAGCATTATTCCACCGGATCCAAATCGCGCCGTGAGGCTATCCGCGCCCGCCGCCGGGCTGCCCGGATTAGGAACTGGATGGCAATCGGAGCGGTCCTTGTTGTTGCGCTGATCGCCATCGTGGCCTTTGCCTTCAAGCCAAGTGGCGGGAGCGAGGCCGTCGCTACCGTTCAGGGCGCGCAGGAAATCAGCGTACAGCAGGCTTATGAATACTACCAGAGCGGCGATTATTTCTTCCTAGATGTTCGTGAGCAGGAAGAGTGGGACAACTTCCACATTCCAGGTACCACATTGATTCCATTAGGCGAACTCCCGGACCGGCTGGCGGAAGTGCCCACCGACAAGCCGATTGTCGTTGTCTGCAACTCCGGCAACCGCAGCCCTATAGGACGAGACACGCTGCTCCAGGCTGGGTTTACGAATGTGACCAGCATGGAGGGCGGGGTGACCGGGTGGAGCGACCTGGGCTACCCCATCGAAGGGACGCGGCCCTGAACCCTTGACGCGTTCCCTTTTGCCGGTATAATCGAAAACGATTTTCAATAAAGGTCGCTGAATGCCGTCTGATCCCTGGCTGGCTCAACTCCAATCCACCGGCTGCCGCCTTACCGCCGCCCGCCGCGCCGTGACCGAGGTGATGCAGTCCGCCGAGCGGGCGCTGACCCCGGTTGAGGTCTACGACGCGGCCCGCAAACGCGACCCGCGCCTGGGGCTGGTCACCGTCTATCGTACGCTGGAAAAACTCGAATCGCTGAGGCTCATCCAGCGTGTCCATCACTCGCAGGAGTGTCAGGCTTTCCTGAAAGCCGGGGAGGGGCACCAGCATATCCTGCTGTGCGAGCGCTGCGGACGGGCGGTGCTCTTCGATGGCGACAACCTGGAAGCGCTTTTCGAGCGCGTTGGGGAACAGACCGGCTTCGAGATCAAGTCACACTGGCTGCAACTCTACGGCCTGTGTGAAGAATGCAGGACAGGCTAAAAGCCTGTCCATCTTACGGCTTGGGAAAGCCACCTTACGGAGGTATCTATGTGCATGTTTTGTGCTGCCATTCCCACTACTGCTGCAGTCGGCGTTGTGCTGGACAGCAAACAGCGCGAGTCGCGGCAGAAGAAGGGCCTGCCGCCGCAGCGTCTGCGCCCGTTCGCTGTGCTGACGGCGCTGTTCCTCCTCATCCTGGCATTTGGGTCAGCAGTTTTCCATAGCAAGTTCCCCGAACTGAGCTGAAACCCGTGAGCAGGTCGGATTCCTAATCCGGCCTGCCGAATCCATCGAGGCAGGGGAGGGCCTCGATGAAAAATGCTCGTTGTTATTGAAAAAGAATATCAATTTCATAAAAGAGAAACCATGAAAACGAAACTCACCATCTTTTCTCTGCTGACGATCGCCGCCCTCGCTCTGGCTGCCTGCGGGGGCGGGGAACCGCCCGTGAGCAGTGACAGGCTCCAGGTCCTCGCCACGACCTCGATTGTGGCCGACGTTGTCCAGCAGGTGGGCGGCGATTACGTCCAGGTGACGATGCTCCTGCCGCTCGGTACGGACCCGCACACCTTCGAGCCGCGCCCGCAGGATGCCGCTGCCATCGCCGAGGCCCAAATCGTCTTCGCCAACGGCGCCGGGCTGGAGGAGTTCCTCGAACCGCTGCTCGAAAGCGCCGGAGCGGGCGAGAAACTGGTCGAGGTGTCCGAAGGTATCGAACTCCTGCCTTTTGAGGGCGGGGAGCACCACCACGAGGGCGGCGACCCACACACTTGGACCGACCCGAACAACGTCATCGTCTGGACGCAGAACATCGCCGCCGCGCTCGCCGCCGCGGACCCGGAACATGCCGCCGCTTACCAGGCCAATGCCGAATCCTACGCAGCCGAACTGCACGCTCTCGACGAATGGATTCGTTCCCAAGTGGCGCAGATTCCCGCCGAGCGCCGGAAACTGGTGACCGACCACCGCGCTTTTGGCTATTTCGTGGACGAGTACGGGTTGGAGCAGGTTGGCGCACTGGTGGGGTCGTTCAGCACCAACGCTGCGCCCTCCGCTCAGGAGCTGGCCGCGCTGGAAGACAAAATCAGGGAGCAAGGCGTCCCAGCCGTGTTCGTCGGCAAGACCGTCAATCCTGAACTGGCCGAACAAGTGGCGCAGGATACCGGCGTGAAGTTGGTACACGTCTATACCGGTTCCCTGTCCGAACGGGGCGGCGAAGCGGATTCATATATCAAATTCATGCGCTATAATGTTGGTGCAATCGTAGAAGCATTGAAGTGATTTAGCCCTCACTCCCATCCCCTCTCTCTGTGGGAGAGGGGCGCAGGGGTGAGGGAGCGGAACTATTATGTACCCTCACTCCCGTCATCTCGATGACCAGCCCATCCTCGACGTACAGCATTTGGATGTACGTTACAACGGTCATTTCGCGCTGGAAAATATCACTTTCCACCTGCACGCCGGCGAGCGCGTAGCCGTCGTTGGGCCGAACGGGGCGGGGAAGTCCACGCTGTTCAAGGTGGTGGCGGGCGTTTTGCAGCCGACCGGCGGTGAAGTCGCCATCTACGGTTCGGGGCCGAGTGGACACGTGTGCATCGCCTACGTGCCGCAGCGCAGCCAGGTGGATTGGTCTTTCCCGGTCAGCGTGGCCGACGTGGTGATGATGGGGCGCATCGCCAAACTGGGGCTGTTGGGCTGGCCGAAGAAAAGCGATTGGGAACACGTCCGGCGCGCCTTGCGGACGGTGAACATGGAAGACCTGGCAAAGCGCCAGATCAGCCAACTCTCCGGCGGGCAGCAGCAACGCATGTTCATCGCCCGCGCCCTGGCGCAGGAAGCCGAACTGATGCTAATGGACGAGCCGCTCACCGGCCTGGACGCGCCCTCGCAAGATAACATTCTGTCCTTACTGGATGAATTGCAGCGCCAGAAGGTGACGGTCATGGTCGCCACCCACGACCTGGAGCAGGCCGCGCAATATTTCGACCGCATCATGCTGCTCAACCGCCAATTGATCGGCTTTGGCGGTCCAGATGAAGTGCTGCAACCCGAAAAACTGCTCCGCGCTTACGGCGGACGGCTGCACAAAACAGCCAGCGGCGAATCTTTGGCGTTGGACGATTCCTGTTGCAGTGGAGGGGAGGAGCATGTCCATCATTAATTGGTTGCTCGAACCCCTCTCCTACGCCTTCATGCAGCGCGGACTGATCGCTGCTGTGCTGGTCGGCGTCGTCTGCGCGGTGGTCGGCGCCTACGTCGTGCTGCGCGGCATGGCCTTTTTCGGGGACGCGCTGGCGCACACCATCCTGCCGGGCGTGGCGCTCGGCTACCTGGTCGGCGGCGGCGCGCGCGACTCGCTCTTCTGGTGGGCGCTTGGCACGGCCGTCATCGCCGCGCTGGGTATCGGGGCCATCAGCAAGCAGGCCCAGGTCAAGGAAGATACGGCCATCGGCGTCATCTTCGCCGGCATGTTCGCCCTGGGGATCGCGCTCATCTCCACCGTCCGCAGTTACGCTGTGGACTTGAGCCACTTCCTGTTCGGGGACGTGCTGGGCGTCTCGCCCCAAAGCCTGTGGCTGATCCTGATCTTCGGCGGGATCGTCCTCCTGGTCATCCTCGCGTTCTACAAAGAATTCCTGGCCCTGTCCTTCGACCCCATCCTGGCCGCGACCTTGCGCCTGCCGGTGGGACTGCTCAACAACCTGCTGCTGGCGCTTATTGCCGTGACGATTGCCGTCTCGCTGCAAACGGTGGGCGTGGCGTTGATGGTGGCCATGCTGGTCACTCCCGCGGCAACCGCCTCGCTCCTGACCCGCCGCCTGCCCTCGATGATGATGATTGCCGCGGCGCTGGCAGCAGGTTCCGGGGTGATCGGCTTGTACGTCTCCTACTACTTGGGTATTGCCTCCGGCGCGGCCATCGTGTTGACGACCACCCTGTTCTTCCTTCTGGCGTTCCTGTTTGCGCCGCACGCCGGCCTGCTTTGGAAGCGCCGTCGCTCCTGACCTATGCGCCGTTCTTTTTCCTTCTTTCTTCTTCTGGCTTCTATCTTTTTCCTTCTCCTCTCCTCCTGCATCTCCACGCCTGCCCCTTCCACACCGGTCGGCCCCACCATTACCTACAATCCATTTGCCACCCTCTCGCCCACGCCATTTGGCCCTCAGCAGGCGGCTTCTCCGCTACCGCTAGTCTTTACCCCCACACCCGAAATTATTTTTCCAACCCCAACCCCCACGCTGACCGCCGGGGCGCGGACACGGTACAACATGCAGGCCATGCTCGATTTTGCCGCTCACAGCCTGGGGGTTGACGAGTACATCACTTACATCAATTCGACCGGCGTCCCGTTGGAGATGCTTGTGCTGGCAGTCGAACCAAACCGCTATGAGGAAGTTTTCACGCTGGAGACGCTCTTTGCGCCGAGCGTGAGTAGATACGATTTAAACGGGAGCAGGCTCGAGGTCCGGCTCGATCCGCCGCTGGCTCCCGGCGAATCGCTGGAGTTGTACATCCACTTCAACCTGTCCCTGCCTCCGGCAGACCATTTCCATCTGTTCGGCTACAAAAACGGCCAGATGAACCTGGTGGACTGGTATCCGTTCATCGTCCCTTACCGTGACGGCTGGGTGATGCACGAACCGGGCAAGGTGGGTGAGCACCTGGTTTATGAAGCGGCGGATTTCAATGTCACCATCACACCCACCAATGCCGCGGCCGGCGTGACCGTTGCCGCGCCGGGCGTGCGGGTGGAGAATAACTTCCGGCTGGAGGCGGCGCGGACGTTGTCTGTATCTGTCAGCGATCGTTTCCTGTCCTCGTCGAAGATGGCAGGCGGGATCCCGGTGACAAGTTATTTCTTTGCGGGAGAGGAGACTCAGGGGCAGCGCGTGCTGGACGAGGCGGCGCTGGCACTCGAAACATACCAGCGGCTCTTTGGGCCGTATCCTTACCCGGCGCTGAACATTGTCGAGACGGATTTCTACGATGGGATGGAGTACGATGGGCTGTTCTTCCTGGGGCGCGACTTCTATCTCCAGGATGACGGCACGAAACTGAATTACCTGATTGTCCTTGCCGTCCACGAGACGGCGCACCAGTGGTGGTTTGGCCGGGTGGGCAGCGACCAGGCGCTCGAACCCTGGCTGGATGAGGCGCTTGCCACCTACAGCGAGCATCTCTTCTACGAGCAGAATTATCCCGGCGTGGCCGAAGCGTGGTGGGCTTTCCGGGTGGACAACTTTTCGCCGCAAGGTTTCGTGGACGCGACGATCTACGACACGGACGATTTCCAAACCTACGCCAACGCGGTCTACCTGCGCGGGGCGCAGTTCCTGCGTGACCTGCGCGCCCGCGTTGGTGACGAAGCCTTCTTTGCTTTCCTGAAGGACTACGCCGCGCAGATGAGCGGAAAGATCGCCACCCGTGAGGCCTTCTTCCGCCTCCTAGAGGCGCATACGCAGGCCGATCTCTCGGACTTGCGGCAGGAGTATTTTCAGGTCAATCGCTGAGGCTTGTGCCGCGGGGTCGAGATATTATCCCAACCTACAAATCCCGGTAGGCTTCGGCAAACAGCGCCGGCTGGCCGCCGGTGTGCCAAAACAGGATGCTTTCCTCTTTGCCAAAGAAACCCTTGCGCGCCAGGTCAACCAGCCCGGCGGCGGCGCGCCCAGTATAGACCGGGTCGAGCAGCAAACCCTCGCTGCGGGCGAACAGACGGACGGCCTCGCGCTCGGCCTCGGTCAGCACGCCGTAGCCGGCTTGGCAGTAGGCATCGTTGACGGCAATTTCTTCGAGGGAAAACTCGATGCGTTTGCCGAACTTCTTGGATGTTTCGGCAGCCAGTTCGGCAACGCGGACCTGGAGCCTGCCGCGCGGTTCGTCCACGCTGATGCCCAGCAGGCGGCCGCGGTAGCCAAATAGACGCGCCCCCAGCGTCAGCCCGGCCTGCGTCCCGCCCGATGAGGAGGCAAAGACGATCCGGTCGGGGGGACGGCCTTCGCACGGCTTCTGGTTCATCAGTTCTTCCATCGCATAGACATATCCCAGCGCGCCGGTGGGGTTCGAGCCGCCATAGGGGACGAGGTAGGGGCGTTTTCCGTCCGCTTTGGCCTGCTCGAAGGTCTCGGCCAGGATGCGCTCGCGCTGCTCGCGTCCGCCCGCCCAGACGAGGCGCGCGCCGAGCAATCCGTCCAGCAGCAGATTGGCGGAGGCGCGTTCCGGCGGCTCGCCCGTCAGGACGAGGATGCAGTCGAAGCCGAATCTGGCAGCCGCGGCGGCCGTCTGGCGGCAGTGGTTGGACTGGACAGCCCCGGCAGTGATGAGAGTATCGGCACCCTGAGCCTGCGCTTCGGCGAGCAGGAATTCCAGTTTGCGGATCTTGTTGCCGCCGAAGGCCAGGCCGGTCTGGTCGTCGCGTTTGACAAAAAGGCGCGGCAGGCCAAGGGTCCGGGCGAGGCGTGGTAGGGGTTCGACCGGAGTAGGGAGGTGGGCAAAATGCAGTCGCGGGATCATGGCTAGATTGTCAGGGTGATGATGCCGGCGATGGTCAGCAGGGTGCCGATGGCCGTTTTCCAGGTTAGGGGTTCGCCGCCGAAGATGACACCCATCAGTGTCCCGAAGAAAGGGGAGGTGAAGGCGATGGGCATGACACGGTTGAGCGGCGCGCCTTTGAGGGCCGCGTAGAAACACAACATGCCGATTGCCCCGGCGACGAGTCCGCCGCCGAGAACTATCATCAGGATGGCTTTTGTCCCGGCCTGCGGGAGGCTCTTCCACTGGGGGAAGGAAACTGCGCCGAGGATGAGCAGCGCCACGGCGGTGCGGATGGTGATGCCCATCTGCGGTGAGAGGCCGCCCAGGTGCAGGCCTTTCTTTTCGAAGTAGCCGCCGATGCCCCAGGCCATGGCGGTGAGCAGGGCGAGCAGTTGTGGATTCATGAATGCCTCCGGTGGTGGGGTTTCTAGAATTGTAATCGAATCGCCCGCGTTCTTGCAAAAATTCGACTCTCTTTGGGATTTCCCGTGCTGCGCCCCCATGTCTGGCAGCGTGCCGTAGAACGGAATTAATTCCGCTCTACGTTTGGCGGTGCGCCACGCCAATTCCCAATGAACCATTTGATCTCAAGAAAGCCCACCGCTTCTTTGCCGCCGATTGTTTCAATGACAAGCCCTGCCGGTTTAGGTTTTCACGGTCTTTGCGCTCAGGCTGAGTTGCGCGGCAATCTCGGTGCTGGTGTGACCCAACGCCACCATCTTGAGAACCTCCTGCTCGCGTTCGATGAGAGCGCTCCACGTATTTTTGCTCTCTGCTCGTGATGCTGGAAGCATACCCTCCAACAAGGCGCGCGTCATCGAAGGATGGACATACACTTCGCCGTGCAGGACGGCGCGCATGGCTGAGAGCCGTGGAACTCCCAGCGTTCGAGGTAGGACTGGTCGGGGAAGGGAAAATCCCCACAAGAGTAGTGACTCTTAGGCTTGAAAAACATGACAAAACTTATCCTTGACACATTTCCGCGAGGGTGTATACCTCATTCAAGATTTTGAATATAGGTAGACCCATGGAAATCTACGAACAAGAGACCAAACTCTATAAAGCGTTGATGCACCCCGTCCGCCTCGCCATCCTTGACTTGTTGCGCGAGGGCGAAGAATGTGTCTGTCACATGGAAGCGGCATTTGGCTACCGCCAGGCGTACATCTCGCAGCAGTTGATGGTTTTAAAAGAAGCGGGACTGGTGCAAATGCGCCGCGAAGGGCTGAACATCTACTACCGCGTTATCCGCCCCGAAATCTTCGGCGTGATGGATGCCATGCGCGCGCCTGTCCGTTGCTCATCAATGTGACAGTCACTTCGGAAGTGACTGTCACATTGGTTTTACGGGCAGTCGATGGTGTACGACACCAGGTCTACGATCTTCTCGGTGCGGCCAATCACCTGTCCCAGGGGGAAGTGGTGGAGTAAGTGAGAAACAGGACAGGCGCAATGCCTGTCCTGTGC
>DYKZ01000344.1 GCA_020722345.1 Anaerolinea thermophila
TGGATGGCAAAATCATCCTGTGTGAACTTGGATTGCCCAACAAGGGCATCAAAAAGGAAGACCTGCGCGAGGAAGTCGAAGTGCGCATGGCGGCTGACTTCCTGCTGATGGCCGAAGGCGCGGCCAAGTTCTTCTCGTACTAACTAAAACCCACCGTAGAGCAAACCTTCGGTTTGCTCGCAAATCAAAGATTTGCGCTACATTACCAAAAGGAGTATCCCATGACTGAAGCAACCCTTACCCCCACCAAGACAATTGACGAATGCGGCAAGATTTGTCCCTATCCCGATGTGGACACGATGACCACCCTCAAGAAGATGAAGAAGGGCGAAATCCTGGAAGTGCTGATTGACTACCCACTCTCGGTGGAACGCATTCCGCGCAGCGCCGAAAAGAACGGCCACAAGGTGCTGGAAGTCAAACCGCTGGACGGCCCCAAGCACAGAATCCTCATCGAAGTTTTGGGCAATAAATAGAAACCATGTACCGCGAGATTTATCTCGCCCTGTGCAAAACACCCTTCGACACGCCCATTCGGGCAGTCAGGGCAAGAATTTTGCGGTACAAAAATAAAATCAAGGAGAATGCTATGACCCCCATCGTTTCTGGTTTGATTGTCGGCGTGTTGTTCGGCTTTGCCCTGCAGCGCGGCCGCTTCTGCATGAACTCTGCCTTCCGTGACATCATCCTGGGGCGGGACTTCACGCTCTTCAAGGCTCTGTCAGTCGCCATCCTGGTCGAGATGATCGGCTTCTCGATCCTGGCATTCGCGGGCGCCGTGACCCTTGCTCCCAAGCCGCTGATGTGGGGGGCGAACATCGTCGGCGGCCTGATCTTCGGCTTAGGCATGGTGCTGGCCGGCGGCTGCGCCAGCGGCATCACCTACCGCACAGGCGAAGGCATGATGGGCGCGCTGATGGCCGTTTTGGGATTTGGGCTCTCTGGAATGATGGCGGCGACGGGCGTATTGAACCCCATCCTCAAGTCCCTGCAAAACACCAAGATCATGACCGCGGATGACAAGCCCTTGACGCTGGCGAACATGGTTGGCGTGGATCTGAAGGTCGCGATGTTGGCGCTGGCAATCGTCATCATCGTCATCTGGGCGGCGCTGGCGCTGCGGAACAAACCTGCCGCGAAGAGTTACGGCGAAAAAGCCAAATCGTTTGGCGAAGCCGTCTTCAGGAAGGGCTGGACATGGCTGCCCACCGGCATCGTGGTCGGCCTAATCGGCATCTTG
>DYKZ01000345.1 GCA_020722345.1 Anaerolinea thermophila
GGGCACCTCGAACAACCCTGGTTTTTGGTTAGAGAGCGGCGCGTAGAAGCTCCACTCGGCCCGAAGAAGGCGATTTTTGGCTGATATTTCCATCGATTTCGGCCCTCTCAGGCCGATTTCCAGAATTCTGGGCGTACTACGCCCCTAAAAAGGCCAGCCGGCGCATGTTGTAGACCACCACCATCATGCCCATGGCGAAGGTGGCCCGGGTTTGACCGATGGTACGGATCCGCTTGCCTCCCCATTGGGAGATGGCCGCAAAGACATGCTCCACCCGCGCGCGGACCTTGGCGATACGCCGGTTGCGCTCTTCCTGACGGGCCGAGAGGGGCTTCCCAGGACGGCCTTTGCGCTGGATGTGGGGGCGGAATCCCTGCCGCCGCAGACGCTCCTCACGTTCTGTGCCTATGTACCCTTTGTCGGCATAGATCTCGGCACTGGTGTTCCAGTCGTCGAGCACCGCCTCCAAGTGTTGGGAATCGTGGACTTTCGCCGTATCCGCAGTCCACTGGCGAATGAATTTGTGCTTGCGGTCCACGCTGACCGTGAACTTATAGCCATGGTGGGACTTCCCATGCTTCTTGGTCCAACTGCCATCCAGATCCTTCTGCCGACGCTTGGCCGGTTTCCAGTCCGCAGGGACCGCGTTCTGCTCCAGGATTTCCTTGTCGCCCTTGGTGAAATGCTGCTTGGGGGCCGGCACCAGGGTGGCGTCGATGATCTGTCCGGCCCGGGCCTCCAGGCCATGGGCTCGGATCTGCCGGTCCAGTTCCGCAAAAAGCGCCTCCACACCGCCCACGCCAATGCGGTTCTCGAAGTTCCAGATCGTGGTGCGGTCGGGGATGTTGAGGGAGTGCTCCAGGCCGCAGAAGCGCTGGAAGCTGCGCCGATCAAGCAGATGAAACTCGGTCTGCTCATCCGACAGACCATGCAGCCGCTTGACCACCAGGATCCGCACCATGACCTCGGTGGGATAGGGAGGCCGTCCCCCCTTAGGCTGTGCAGAACGGGGAGCGACCCGCTCCACTGCCTGCGCCAAGGCGTGAAAATCGACGATGGCACCGATCTTCTGCAGAGGATCACCCAGGGCATCCACTTTTTCTGCTCGCCGATCCCCGGCAAAGAGATCGTTCTTGATAGCTGTCCTGCGTGCAATCATCTCCGCATCCCTCCACGATCTGACTCGCCATAGTTTATCAAACCTCGGCCGGGCATTGGGGTTTTTCGAGGTTCCC
>DYKZ01000346.1 GCA_020722345.1 Anaerolinea thermophila
CTGCCGAGCGATCTGGACGAGATGGCCCACCAGTCCGGCGCGCTGATTCGAAGGAGGGAGGTTCGGAGCGCGTCATGTCTGTTGAGACTGGTGATGGCGTACGCTGTTGAGGGACGTTCGTTGCGGCAGACGGCCGCCTGGGCCGCTGCAATGGGGATCGCGCGGTTGTCTGACGTGGCGCTGCTGAAGCGTTTCAGGTCGGCGGCCTCGTGGCTGAGCATTCTGCTGGCACGCATGCTGGCGAGCCGTGCGGCGGGGCTGGCATCCGGGTGCCCCGGGCTCAGAGTTCGGTTGATTGATGCCACGAGCGTCAGCCGGCCGGGAAGCGCAGGCACGGACTGGCGTCTGCACGTGGGGTTCGATCTGGGCGCCCTCGTTGTGGACCACGTGGAACTGACGGACGCCCGTGGCGGTGAGACACTGGGTCGGCACACGTTTCGACCTGGCGAGACGGTTGTGGCCGATCGTGGGTACGCCCACCGACGAGGGCTCCACGCAGTTGCCTCGGCAGGGGGATACGTGGTGGTCAGGCTGAACTGGCAGAATCTGCCGCTTTTGGACATGCAGGGGCAGCCGCTGGATGTACTGGCGGTTCTTCGGCGGCTGCCGGTCGGCCTTACGGCGGACGTTGCTGTGCAGACAGCGCCAAGCGCGCGGGATGGGCTGCCGGCGATACCTGGCCGTCTGGTTGCGGTGCGCAAGAACGAGCAGGCTGCAGAGGAAGCCAGAAGAGATGTCCGGACGCAGGCCAGGAGGAAGGGCAGGACGCCGGATGCACGCACGCTGGAGGCGGCGGACTTCATCTTCGTATTCACGACGCTGCCGGAGGATCGGGCATCGGCTGCCGACATCCTTGAGCTGTACCGTTTCCGCTGGCAGATCGAACTGGCGTTCAAGCGCCTCAAGGGGATACTGAAGCTTGACGAAATGGCCGCTAAGGACGAAGCTCTGTGCAGAACCTTTCTGTTGGCGAAGATCATTGCGGCCCTTCTGGTCGAAGATTTGGCCCAGGCGCACGTCTTTTTTTCCCCCTGGGGGTACGGATCCCCGACGACCTGTATCCGTCTGGAGGGCCTTTGTCATGGTCTACAGCACAGTCACAGCCGCCATCTACGGCAGCATCACGATCCAGGAGCTTGAAGCTCTGCCGCCATCCGTACATCGCTGGCTGCGAGACACGCCACGTCGGCGCAAAAAGCAAAGCGCAGCAGTCCCTGCGATCGCAGAGTCA
>DYKZ01000347.1 GCA_020722345.1 Anaerolinea thermophila
ACGCCATCGAACAGATTCTGAATGACATCTTGCGCCGCGAGGGCGGCTACGTGAACCACCCGGCCGACCGAGGTGGGCCGACGAATTTCGGCATCACCGCGCAGACACTGGGCAACTGGCGCCAGCTCGGTCGCCCGGCCACCGCTGCCGAAGTCCAGGCGCTGACGGAGGCTGAAGCCCTTGCCATCTACCGCCAGCAGTACATCACCGGCCCCGGGTTCGAAGCCATAACCCATCCGGCGCTGCTGCATCTGCTGGTGGATGCGGCGGTGCATTCCGGGCCGAAGCGGGCGGTGCAGTGGCTGCAGACCTCACTCGGCGTTGCAGCCGATGGCGTGATCGGTCCCAAGACCCGGGCAGCACTTGCTGCCGCCGACCAAGGTGTGCTCTACGGCAAGGTGCTGGCGGCACGGCTGCGGCATCTCGGACGGTTGATCACCAACGATCCCAAGCAGTCAGCGTTCGCCGCTGGCTGGATGAACCGGATGGCGGAGTTCGTGGAGGGCACGGTATGAGTGCGATCCCAACGGTCTTCATCACGGCCATCGCCACCGCGCTTCTGGCCGCTGGTGGCTACGCAGTCGGGCACAAGCAAGGGGCAACCGCCTGTGCAGCGGACTGGCAAGCCCGAGAACTCGCCAGCACCCAAGCCTGGCAACAAGCCCAGCAGCGCCAACAGGCCTATGCCGATGAACTCCAACGGCAGCTTGCCCAGGCACAAACCAACACGCGCATTCGCTACAAGGAGATCCTCCGTGAAATTCCTGCCACCACATCAGGTCGTCCCTGTCTTGGCGCTGATGCTCTCGGCGTGCTCGACCGTTTCCAGTCCGGCGCTGCGCCAAGTCTCCGATTGTCCGCAACCGCCAGCGAGTCTGCTGGAGCCACTGATGCCGTTGCCAGCGATACCCAGATCGCCCAGTGGGCTCTTGACGCCATCGATCAGCACGAGCGCGAACGGGCTCGCTGCAACGCGCTGATCGAGTGGCATCGCCAGCCGTAGCGGCAACCATCGCGTTCCCCGATCTCACTGCCTTTGCCGGCGGTGGGGTCGGGGGATTTTTGCTTTGTGTTGAGGTGCGCCAGTAAAATGGCGGCTTGAACAGGGGACGGAATCGTAATTTCCGACCCCAGAAAAGACTAACCCCGGGTTCATCACCAGGCTCATTGGGGCGCTGGGAGAGGAATAGCCCGGGGACTGGATCAGGTGGGTTGTTCTTCTGAAGTGGC
>DYKZ01000348.1 GCA_020722345.1 Anaerolinea thermophila
CTAGGAGTCTTACGTCTTGACATTCCCCCTTTCCCCGGGGGAATGTTCTCCGGCTGATCCCCGGAGCGATGGCTGGTCAGGCCGTTAGGAGCCTTAGGTCTATGAACCTGTTCGACAGATAAGCCGCCAGCCATCACCTTGATCACGAGTTCGAACAGTATCCGAGGCTGTATCCTGAGATGCAAGCCTGCACATGTAAGGTGGAACGGATCAGGTCAGGGGCATTTGCGAGTCAATAGTGGAGCGTATGAATATGAGCGATGAACTGATCCAACCGGCCACCTGGGTCGGCGTGGATGTATCCAAAAAGAAGTTTGATGTTTTTCTTGAACGTGCAAACGGCCGAGGCAAGAGCAAGGTGTTCCCCAATCATGCCGCAGGTTTTGCGCAGCTTTTGACTTGGGGGCAGGCCCAGGGCTTGGACTGGACACGCACGGGCGTGTGCCTTGAAGCGACCGGCCCCTACGGTACGCTCTTGGCGCGTACGCTGCACGAGGCCGGGGTGGTGATCGCGATCGAGAATCCAGCCCGCATCCAAGCCTTTGCGCGCACGCTGGGGGTGCGGGTGAAGACCGACAAGGCCGATGCGCAGTTGATTGCGCGTTATGCCAAACAGCATCCGCCGCGCCGCTGGCAGCCGCCCAGTGCCGAGGAAGAACGCCTGCAAGCGCTGGTCGGTCGTCTGGACGACCTGATCGTCATGCGCACGATGGAGATGGCCCGCGCGCAGCAACTCACGGGCGAGGCCTTGGCATCGGTCACGAACATACTCAAAGCGCTGGAAGAGGAAATCGAGCGCCTGCGTGCGGCCATCTGTCATCATATCGACCAAGATCCCACCCTGCGTCAACCTGCGCAACTGCTCGGCAGCATCCCCGGCATTGGCCAAGAAACCATCAGCCGAGTACTGGCTCACCTTGGAACACTGACACGGTTTGAAAACGTGCGCCAACTGGTGGCCTTTGTCGGGCTCAACCCACGGGTACGACAATCGGGCCAATGGACCGGCACAAGCCCGATCAGCAAGCAAGGCTCGAGCGCCATACGCAGAGCGTTGTACCTGCCTGCACTGGTGGCTAAACGATATAACCCCATCTTGCGTAACTTCGGCAAACGCCTCGCAGCCAACGGTAAACGCCCCAAACAAATCGTCGTGGCCATCATGCGTAAGCTGCTGCACATGATGTGGGGTATCCTCAAATCAGGACGCCCCTTCGATCCG
>DYKZ01000112.1 GCA_020722345.1 Anaerolinea thermophila
AAGGCGCACACAAAGGACACAAAAAAACAAAGAACATCTTTGTGTTCCTTCGTGATACTTTCTGTCCTTTGTGTTGAAAACAACCGTTTAGAATTCCTTCGTGATTCTTTCTGCCCTTTGTGTTGAAAACAACCGTTTAGAATTCCTTCGTGATTCTTTCTGCCCTTTGTGTTGAAAACAACCGTTTAGAATTCCTTTGTGCTCCTTCGAGTACCCTTTCTGTCCTTTGTGTTAAAAAATTTTCCTCGTATCGAAAGATCTTTTCATGAAATCCCTCTGGCTTGAATCCCAATCTCTCTCCCTGCGTGACGTTCCCCGCCCCTCCAAACCCGGCGAGGCGCTGATCCGCGTCCGGCTGGCGGGCATCTGCGGCACGGACCTGGAACTGGTGCGCGGCTACTATCCATTCACCGGCATCCCCGGTCACGAGTTCGTCGGCGAAGTCATTGAGTCGCCCGACCCATCCTGGATCGGCCAACGCGTCGTCGGCGAGATCAACGCCGTCTGCGGGGAATGCGAGCAGTGCAAGAATGGCCGCCCCACCCACTGCGAAAAGCGCACCGTGCTGGGCATCGTCAACCGTGACGGAGTCCACGCCGAGTATACGACGCTGCCGCTGGCAAACCTGCACCTTGTCCCCGATTCGGTGCCGGACGAGGCGGCGGTGTTCACCGAACCGCTGGCGGCGGCGCTGGAAATCCAGCAGCAGGTGCACATCCAGCCCACCGACCGCGTCTTGCTCATCGGCGCGGGGCGGCTGGGACAGTTGATCGCCCAGACACTGGCGCTGACCGGCTGCGACTTGCGCGTCGTCGCGCGTCACCCGCTCCAAAAGCAATTGCTGGCCGGGCGCAGGATCAAACCCATCAGCGAGGGGGAAGTCCAGCCAAGGCGCTGGGACGTGGTGGTAGAGGCCACCGGGTCGCCCTCTGGTTTCGACCTAGCGAGGCGGGCGCTGCGTCCGCGCGGAACGCTGGCGCTGAAGTCCACTTACCGGGGCGAGATGACCATTGCCTGGTCGCCTTTCGTGGTGGACGAGATCACCATTGTTGGCTCGCGCTGCGGGCCGTTCGAACCGGCTTTGAGTTTAATGGAGAGGAAGGAGGTTGACCCAACTGTGTTGATCGCCAAACGGTTCCCCCTTGCGGCTGGGCTGGAGGCCTACGAAACGGCCAGCCAGCCGGGGATGCTGAAAGTGCTGTTGGAACCGTAGGGGCGGATGGCGTCCGCCTGAAAGCAGAACAGGTTCGAGGTCCAGAAAGAAGCGGCGGGATGGAATCCCGCCCTACTTTTTGGTTGGCATGTGGATGGTGAAGGTTGTGCCTTTGCCCAATTTGGAAGCGGCCGAGATGCTCCCCCCGTGGCCGGAAATGATCTGTTTGCAAATGGAGAGTCCCAGCCCGGTGCCGGGGGCTTTTTTCTCCGAGTCGCGCACGCGGTAGAATTTCTCGAAGAGGTGCGGCAGGGCGGTCTTGGGAATGCCGACGCCGGTATCGCTGACAGAAAGCAGCCAGCAATCTGTGGCGGTCTCGGCAGTCAGGGTGACACTGCCGTTGGGAAAGTTGTACTTGATGGCATTGCTCAACAGGTTCAGCACAACCTGCTTGAGTTTGTCGCGGTCGGCCTCCACGGAAGGGAACTTCGCGGGGACGACGATCTTGATGGAAACCTTGCTTTCCTCGGCCTTATCCTGCATGATCTGGCGGCACTCTTCGAGCAGGGGGAGGAGGTCGAACCGGGTCAGGTGGAATTGGACGCGGCCGGATTCGAGGCGCGCCAGGTCGAGGAAGGAGGAGGCCAGCGTGTTCAGGCGCAGGGTCTCGCTGTGAATGTTGCTAATCATCTGCTGGCGCTGTTCCTGGGAGATTTCGGGGTGCAATAGCAGGTAGGTGGACGTGCCGATGGAGGCCAGTGGGGTGCGCAGTTCGTGGACAAATTCGGCAATCAGGTCGGATTGCTGGAACAAGCGGGTGTTCTCGATGGCCACTGCCGCCTGCGCACCGAGGACGAGCATCAAGTCTTCGTCCGATTGGGTAAATTCGCCGGAGCGCTTGTTGATCGCTTCCAGGACGCCGACAACCTTGTCTTTGGTGATGAGGGGGACACCAAGCAGGGAATCGGTGGCGTAGCGGGTGACATTCTCCACTTTCTGGTAGAAGCGGGTGTCCTCGTGGGCGTTGGCAATCCGGACCGGCCGGCGGTTGGTGACGATCCAGCCGGCGATGCTGCCTTCCAACGGCACAACCAGGCCGCGCATGGTTGGCAGGTCGAGGTTGGTGGCCACTTGGAAGTTCAGTTCGCGGGCGGCGTCATCATACAGGAGAATCGAGGCCGCCTCGGCCTCTGTGATATCTACGGTGGCGCGGATGATGCGGTCGAGCAGGTTATCCAGGTCAAGAGTCGAGGCCAGGTCGCGGGCAATGTTAATCAGCCGCCTGTAACCGTCCAGAAGTTTTTCAGTCTCATCCATTGTTTAAAGTAACCTTCAACTCGGCTCACCACAGTCCCACCTGCGTGAGCAGCAAAACACCTGTCAGCCCATGGAAACCGAGGGCAGATGTCAACTCTTTTTCTTTTCCGTCTCCAGCACAGTGGCGGCCAGTTTGGCAAACTGCTGGGCGGTCAGGCTGCTGGGGTCGGCTTCAATGGCAGTGGTAAGCATGCGCGCCGCCAAGTAGAGCAGTTCTGGGGCGGGGGTGATTGCCACCACCGGCGTCTTGCCCAGTTCCTGTTTAACCTGTTCCCAAGTCAAGTTGGTGTCGGAGCGGAAGCGGCTGACAATCACCGTCAGAACACCAGCATCGGCGACCTCGAGTTCCGCTAGGTCGGTCAGGAAGGCGCGGGAGTGGATCACCGAATTCCTGACCGGCTCGACGACCACAATCACCACGTCACAGAATGGGAGCAGTTTCTGGGCGAGCGGCGTCAAGCCGGCGCCTAGGTCAAGGACTAGGTATCTACCCACGTCTCTCAGCTGGTTGACAAGCGGCTCAAAAGACGGCAACGCGCTCGCCAAAAGAGCATCCTTTGGCTGGATCGAACCGGGCAGGAGGATCAGTCCGGTGCTGTGGATAAACAACTTCTGCTTGACAGTCTGACGCGAAAGCCCCGACACCTTCTCCTGAATGAGCGCGCGCAACGCCTGGGGATCGGGGTCGCCGAGGTCCGGGCCGAGCGTCCCCATGCCGGGGCGCAGTTCAGCGACGATTACTTCGGTTTCGGTCGAGCGGCGGATGGAATCCCCCAGGTTGAGAGCCACCGTGGTCACGCCCAGCCCGCCGCGCGCTGCGATCACCCCAATCGTGAAGGCGCGCTTATCCGATGAGAGGGGCGTCGTGCCTTTGGCCTTCTTGGCGCGCGCCAGCAGGGCTTTGACATGGGCAGACAATTCGGCCGGATGGGTTGGTTTGGTGAGATAATCGTCGGCCCCGGCTTCGAAGCCGGTCACCTTGTCATCCAATTGGCTTTTGGCGGTAAACATCAGAATCGGGATGTCGGCCGTGAGCGGATTGGCGCGCAGTCGTTTCGAGACCTCATACCCGTCAATTTCGGGCATCATAATATCGAGCAGGATGAGGTCGGGGAGTTCCTTCTCGGCCTGGGCGATCCCCTGCAGACCATTGTTGGAGGCGACGATCTGATAGCCCTGTTTCTGGAGCATGAGGCCCACCAGTTTCAGGGTATCAACATCATCATCAATGATCAGGATCTTCTCCGCCATGCCTTCACCTCTTGCGAATAAGATAATGTACACAGTCTAGCACAAAGCGACAGGAGAGGCAAGTTTTCGCAATGGTATAATCGCGGTTTACGTTTCTGCCAAAAGCCGCCAAGTCTGTCAAGTTGCAACAACAAATCTGTCGTTGGGGCAAACTTATTCCAAACGCGCCAGGTTTGGAAATAGTTATTGAAACATATGTGCTATAATTAGGCTGTTCCCTGGAGTGAGGCTGACGTGTCATCCAATACCATTCGCGTGGTCGGCGCACGCGAGCACAATCTAAAAAACATCACCGTGGAAATTCCCCGCGACAAACTGGTGGTTATTACCGGGCTTTCCGGGTCTGGCAAATCCTCCCTGGCATTCGACACCATCTTTGCCGAAGGCCAGCGGCGTTACGTGGAGTCGCTTTCGGCTTATGCCCGGCAATTTCTCGGCCAGATGGACAAGCCCGACGTGGATTACATCGAGGGACTCTCCCCGGCCGTTTCGATTGACCAGAAAGGCACCAGCCACAACCCACGCTCGACCGTCGGGACGGTCACCGAGATCTATGACTACCTGCGCCTCCTTTTCGCGCGCGTCGGAATCCCCCACTGCCCGGTCTGCGGGCGGGAAGTGGTTAAGCAGTCGGCGCAGGAGATCGTGGATGCCATCGAAGCGCTGCCGGCCGGGACCCGCATCCTGCTCCTCGCCCCGCTGGTGCGCGGCCGCAAGGGCACCTACCAAGCCGTCTTCGAGGAAATCCGCAAAGCCGGCTTCGTTCGCACCCGGGTGGACGGGATCATCCACTCCCTCGACGAGGAGATCGGCCTCGACCGTTACAAAGTCCACACCATCGAGGCAGTGGTGGACCGGTTGGTGGTGACAGGCTCCGGGTCCAACGAGGAGCGGACAAGGTTGACCGATTCGGTCGAGACCGCCCTCAAGTTCGGGGAAGGCTACCTGACAGTTTCAATCGTCGGTCAAGAGTCGGGGAGCGAAAACAAGTCCGCCGGCAACTCACAACTCGCAACAAACGACTTGCATTTCTCCGAGCACCTCGCCTGCCCGGAGCATGGCGTCAGCATCCCGGAAATCGAGCCGCGCACATTCTCATTCAATACGCCGCACGGGGCCTGCCCCGACTGCCAGGGGCTGGGCAACAAACTGGAGATTGACCCCGAGCGCGTGGTGGACCCAGAAAAATCACTTTGCGACGGCGCTCTGATGGCTATGGAATGGGGCAATCTGCGCGAAGATAGCGGCTATTACTGGCAATTGCTCGAGGCCGCCTGTCAACATTACCACATTGACATGGAAAAGCCGTTCGGCCAACTCCCGCCCGAAAAGAAAGACATCATTCTCTATGGCACCAAAGGGGAGCAGGTGCACGTCCACTATCGCAACCGCGATGGGCGCACCGCTTCCTTCGAAACCACCTTTGAGGGCGTCATTGGCAATCTGGAGCGCCGCTATCGCGAGACGAACTCAGAGTACATCCGTGAAAAAATTGCCGAATATATGACCGACCGCCCCTGCCCCACCTGTCATGGAAAGCGGTTGCGCCCCGAGGCGCTGGCCGTCACAGTGGATGACAGGAATATCATCGAGGTCACTTCTTGGCCGGTCAACCGCACTCTGGACTGGATCAGCCGGCTCTCCCGTCCCGACTCTCCGCTGACGGTGCGGCAAAAGAAGATTGCCGAGCGCATCCTCAAGGAAATCTACGAGCGGCTCAACTTCCTGGTGGCGGTCGGGCTGGATTACCTGACCCTCAACCGTTCAGCCGGGTCGCTTTCGGGTGGCGAGGCCCAGCGCATCCGCCTGGCCACTCAGGTTGGCTCGCGGCTGGTGGGCGTCCTGTATGTATTGGACGAGCCGTCCATCGGCCTGCACCCGCGTGACAACACCCGCTTGCTGAACACCCTGAAAGGCCTGCGCGATCTGGGGAACACCGTCCTGGTGGTGGAGCACGACGATGAAACCATTCTAACCGCCGACTGGGTCATTGACCTCGGGCCAGGCGCGGGCGAACACGGTGGCCGCCTGATCGCCGAGGGTACGCCGGCCGATATCCTTGCCCACCCGCGCTCGCTGACCGGCGCCTATCTCTCCGGGCGCAAGCAGGTGCCAACCCCAAAAACACGCCGCACCGGCAACGGGAAACATCTCACCATCGTGGGCGCACGCGCCAACAACCTGAAGAACATCACCGTCACCATCCCGCTCAACAAACTGGTTTGCATCACAGGCGTCAGCGGGAGCGGCAAGTCCACCCTGATGACCGAGATCCTGTACAACGCGCTGGCCGCCCGTTTGCACGGTGCGCATACGCAGGCTGCCGAACACGACCGCATCGAGGGCGTGAAACACCTGGACAAAATCATCAACATTGACCAGTCGCCGATTGGCCGCACGCCGCGCTCCAACCCTGCCACCTACACCGGCCTGTTCGATGAGATCCGCAAGTTATTTGCCGAACTGCCCGAAAGCAAGGTGCGCGGCTACAAACCAGGGCGTTTCTCCTTCAACGTGCACGGCGGGCGCTGCGAGGCCTGCCAGGGACAGGGCGAACTGCGCATCGAGATGCAATTCCTGCCCGACATCTACGTCCCCTGCGATGTCTGCCACGGCACGCGCTTCAACCGCGAGACCCTGCAAGTCCATTTCAAGGGGCACAACATCGCCGATGTGCTCAATATGACAGTCGAGCAGGCGCTGGAAGAATTCTCGGCCATGCCGGCCATGCGCAACAAACTTAAACTGCTGCACGAAGTTGGGCTGGGATACCTCAAGATCGGACAACCCGCCACCACGCTCTCCGGCGGTGAAGCGCAGCGCGTCAAACTGTCACGCGAACTCTCCCGCCGCGCCACAGGCCGGACCCTGTACGTGCTCGACGAACCCTCGGTCGGATTACACGCTGCGGATGTGCACAAACTGATTGAGGTCCTACATCGCCTGGTGGACGCCGGCAACTCGGTGCTCATCATCGAGCACAACCTGGAGATTATCAAAACCGCCGACTGGATCATTGACCTAGGTCCTGAGGGCGGCGACCTGGGAGGCGAGATAGTCGCCGAGGGAACGCCCGAGGAGGTTGCGGCAGTCCCCGCCTCCTACACCGGGAAATTCCTCAAAAGCCACCTGAAAGGGAAAAAGAAGTGATTTTCCTGCCTGCCGCGCTCAAGATTATCCGGTTTATCGGCACTCGCAAAATCCTTAAAATTCAGGTAGAATGGGAAAGCGGCCGGGCGCTTACCTTTTCTTGCCCTGCCGGGAAACGGAAGGAAACCATGACAATCAGAGATACCATTGATTTCTACCGAAAACGCCGCAAGCAGATGACGCCCATCATCATTGGGTCGGTTGCCATCCTGCTAGTGGTAGTAGGCATCATCATCCTCGTTGTGTCCCTGAGCGGGGACGGCAAGTTCACCCTGTTTGCAACCAAGACCCCCACTCCGACCATCACCCCCTCCCCCACCAACACAGCCACTCTCACCGCCACCCCAACAATAACAGAAACACCCACAATCACGCCCACAGGGACTGCATCGGCGCCTTATCCTTACGTTGTGCAGCAAGGTGACAGCCTCTTCTCAATCGTCGAGGCACAGGGACTTGGCACCAACGGCCTGGTGCTAATCTACCTGCTCAATCCGTACAACCCCACCGCCGGCACCGGAATTGACCCGCTGACCGGAATCATCCTCGTCGGGCAGACCATCATCCTGCCGCCGCCGAACTTCCCATTCCCCACCCCCACCCCGCTCCCCACCGGGCTGGCGGCGGGGTCGCGCATCGCCTACTTCGTGATGCCGGGAGACAGTTTGGGCGCCATCGCCGCCAAGTTCAACAGCACCATTGAGGCAATCGTACAGGCCAACGCCTCCCTGCTGAAAGACGGCGAGGAGTCGATCATCTACCCCGGCTGGACGCTGCTGGTGCCAATCAATATTGCCACGCCCATCCCGACCATAGTGCCGACCGTGACGCCAACCCCGACGGCGACCCAATAACTTGGAAAGTTCCTGCCTCCCGGTTCTTGCATGAAACCGGGAGGTTTTTTGTTTCGCAAACCAATTTTGAGTCCACTGCAAAAACCTTTTTAAACACGAAGGACACAAAGGCAACGAAG
>DYKZ01000349.1 GCA_020722345.1 Anaerolinea thermophila
CCGATTCCGTTGAACGATTTACTCGATGATCTTGGCCACCACCCCGGCGCCGACGGTACGACCGCCTTCCCGGATGGCGAAGCGCAGGCCCTCTTCCATCGCGATCGGGGCGATGAGCTTGACGGTGATGCTGACGTTGTCGCCGGGCATGACCATTTCCTTGTCCTTGGGCAGTTCCACCGCACCGGTGACGTCGGTGGTGCGGAAGTAGAACTGGGGACGGTAGTTGTTGAAGAACGGGGTGTGGCGCCCGCCTTCTTCCTTGCTCAGCACGTACACCTCGGCGGTGAAATGGGTATGCGGCGTGATGGTGCCGGGCTTGGCCAGCACCTGACCGCGCTCGACTTCTTCGCGCTTGGTGCCGCGCAGCAGGATGCCCACGTTGTCACCAGCCTGGCCTTGGTCGAGCAGCTTGCGGAACATTTCCACCCCGGTGCAGGTGGTCTTCTGGGTCGGACGGATGCCGACGATTTCGATTTCTTCGCCGACCTTGATGACGCCGCGCTCGACACGCCCGGTCACGACGGTGCCGCGCCCGGAGATGGAGAACACGTCTTCGACAGGCATGAGGAAGGCGCCGTCCACGGCGCGCTCGGGCGTGGGGATGTAGCTGTCGAGGGCGTCAGCGAGGTTGAAGATGGCTTTCTCGCCGAGTTCGCCTTTGTCGCCTTCCAGCGCCAGCTTGGCGGAGCCTTTGATGATGGGGGTGTCGTCGCCGGGGAAGTCGTACTTGGAGAGGAGTTCGCGCACTTCCATTTCGACGAGTTCGAGCAGCTCGGCGTCATCGACCATGTCGCATTTGTTGAGGAACACGACGATGTAGGGCACGCCGACCTGGCGGGCCAGCAGGATGTGCTCGCGGGTCTGGGGCATGGGGCCGTCAGCGGCGGACACCACCAGAATGGCGCCGTCCATCTGCGCGGCGCCGGTGATCATGTTCTTCACATAGTCGGCGTGGCCGGGGCAGTCGACGTGGGCGTAGTGGCGGTTGGCCGTTTCGTATTCCACGTGGGCGGTGTTGATGGTGATTCCGCGAGCCTTCTCTTCGGGCGCTGCGTCGATCTCGTCGTATTTCTTGGCCGACCCGCCAAACTTGGCCGACAGCACGGTGGTGATGGCCGCCGTCAGCGTGGTCTTGCCGTGATCCACGTGACCAATCGTGCCCACGTTGACGTGCGGCTTGGTCCGCTCAAACTTTTCCTTCGCCATGAT
>DYKZ01000350.1 GCA_020722345.1 Anaerolinea thermophila
CTGGCCTTCGGGCCGATCATTTTGGGGCATTCCTATGACGCGGTGGACGCCAAAGTCATCGAAGAGATCCAGCGCGGCACCCTGTCTGCGATGACCTATGAACTGGAAGTGGCGTTGATGGAAAAGATCGTCGCCATGTGTCCGGCGGTGGAGATGGCCCGCCTGGCCTGCTCCGGGACCGAGGCGACCATGCACGCCATCCGCGTCGCCCGCGCCTACACCGGGCGCGAACTCCTGCTCAAGTTCGAGGGGAATTATCACGGATTCCACGACCACCTGCTGTGGTCCACCTACGCCCCGACCGTCGCCTACGGCAGCCGCCGCAGCCCGATCCCGGTCGCGGGCAGTTCCGGCATCCCCAAGACCATGGGCGATAAGATCATCACCTTACCCTTCAACGATTTCGAAGGCTTCGAGCGGGTGATGAAATCCTATGGCGAGCAGATCGCGGCCGTCATCACCGAACCCTGCCAGGGCAACTGCGGCGCACTCGACCCGCTGCCGGGCTTCCTCGAAACGGTACGCAGGCTCACGTCCGAGTACGGGGCGCTGTTCATCCTCGACGAGGTCAAGTCCGGGTTCCGCTTCGCTAACGGCGGGGCGCAGGAATACTACAACATCCGCCCGGACCTGGCGACTTACGCCAAAGCCCTCGGCAATGGCTATCCTGTCGCTGCGTTTGGCGGTAAAAAGGAAATCATGAGCATCATCGGGCACGGCGTGGCCCAGGGCGGCACTTATACCAACAACAAGCCGGGCGTCGCGGCAGCCTATACCACCCTGTCTATCCTGGAGCAGGAGCCGGTGATCGAGACCATCAACCGGCGCGGCACACGCCTGATGACCGGCCTGCAGAAAATTTTCGAAGACAACAGCATCCCGGCCGTCTTCAGCGGGCCGCCGACGATGTTCTCGTTCGCGATCGGCATCGAAAAACCGACCTGCCAGCGCGAATGGGCCAAGAGCGAGCAGGACTATTACCTGCGCCTGATAGATGCGGCCATCGAGCGCGGCGTGATGCCCGACCACGACGCCCGCGAACCCTGGTTCCTGTGCTATTCCCACTCCGAGGCCGACATTGACGAGACGCTGAATGTGATGGCGGATGCGGTGAAGAGCGTCAGCAGATAAACTACGTGTATACGTGTAAGTGTATACCTAACTCGGACAAGCCGAAAGAGATTCAAACACGAAGGACACAAAGATTAC
>DYKZ01000351.1 GCA_020722345.1 Anaerolinea thermophila
GTTACTCGGAAAACAGGGCGTCGCTCATCTGATCGATCTGCTGTTTCAGTTTCACGACATCCAAGGTCGCATGTTCAGCGCGTAACTTGGCTTTGACGGACTCGCTCACTTGCGCCGAGTCCAGCACGCGCTGATAGGGCGTCTTCGGCGCATCATAGATTTTCTTCACGTGGCTCCCTTCGCGGACTTTGCGTTGCAACTTGGTCACGGGCAGAAAGTGATTGACGTAGAGCCGATACACCGCATACAACGCATTCAACTGGTTGACTTGCTGCTGAGTGTCGAAACGACCGTAGCCCACCAAGCGCCGCACGACTGACCAGTTCTTGCCCTCGACATACGGATTGTCATTCTTGCGCCCC
Organism: Anaerolinea thermophila; assembly: GCA_020722345.1. Classification (GTDB taxonomy): domain Bacteria; phylum Chloroflexota; class Anaerolineae; order Anaerolineales; family Villigracilaceae; genus UBA877. Next base: position 363 of record DYKZ01000351.1, read on the forward strand.
GCACGTCCGCGCGTAAAGGTCAAGTGTTCTTGCTCACAGTAGCGCCACAACTGATCGTTGATGAACTCGCTCCCGTTGTCCGAGTCAATCCCCAAGAGCGGAAAAGGGAGGAGCGTGCGGAGGTATTTCAGCGCCGCAAAGACATACTTTTGGGCTTTGTTGCGGACCGCGCGCATTTCAGTCCAGCCAGTGCAGACGTCGGTGACATCGAGCGTACAGGCGAAATCACCACTTGCATTGCCACCGTCATGTTGCACCAAGTCCCCTTCGACGAAACCCGGGCGTTTGTCATCCCAGTCGGCGAAGGTGCGAACGGGAATGTGGCGCTTGAGTAAGGTGCCGGGCTTGGTGCCGCCGCGTCGCCGCACGTAGGGATGAGGCAGACTGTGCCGAAAGCGATCCATCGTTGAGGCGCTGATGCGCTGTAGCCGCTGATAACCGGCGCGGCTGACCTGCAGATAACCTTGTTGGAACAGGGTTGCCAGTTCGGTATCCATCGCCACGCGCAGTCGTTTGGAGGCGATGTAATCGAACAGTTTGACCAACCACAGCACGGCGCGCTTATCTTCGTCCGTGTAGATGCGCTTGCGTGGACGGCGGATGGGCTTGGTGCGGTCGCGATGACGCCGTTTGCCCCGCAACAAGGCGACCGCATGTTTACGATGATAGCCCGTGGTGGCGACAAACTCATTGAGGATGGCGCACCGCTCCTTTTTGGTGGCTTGGGCGTAGCGTTCACGTAGTTTCTCCAGATATACTTCGGAAGGTCTGTTGTGACTCACGAAAGTGTCTCCTTGAGCAGGGTAACATTCTTCCGTGAGGCAACGATGTCAGTTTGGGTAAC
>DYKZ01000113.1 GCA_020722345.1 Anaerolinea thermophila
ATTACGAAGGAAAGTAACTATTCAGCCATAGATGTTGGCGTTTTGTCGTGAAAATGAACATTTTGCCTGTATATGGGTATGCTTTCTGATGAAAATTTGCGAAAATTGGCAAGGTTCTGAGTTTTTGCATAGTTCTTGATTGTGTTAACCGCCATATGTGGTGGTTTGAAAACTTTTGCAGCCATATTTAAGCCTGAATAGTTACGAAGGAAAACTTTAAACCCCCTTTGTATACTTCGTGCCCTTTGTGTTTAAAAATTCTTGCACAAAAAAACAAGCATTTCACTTCTAAGTTCCTAAAAATTTTTGGTATAATGCCCCCTGCTCGCGGGCGTAGTTCAGTGGTAGAACGCATGCTTCCCAAGCATGATATCGTGGGTTCGAATCCCATCGCCCGCTCCAGATTGGAAAATCCCTGCACTGGCATCACCGGTGCGGGGATTTCGAGTTAAAATCACCCCATGCGCCTCAACGCCCGCCTGCTCTTCGCCCTGCTGCTCTTCCTCGGCCTCTTCGCCATGACCCTGCGCCCGGTGGCCGACCCGGATTTCTGGTGGCACCTGCGCACCGGCCAACTCATCGCCGAGACAGACGCCATCCCCCGCGCCGATCCCTTCTCCTTTACCCTCCCCGGCAGGGCCTGGGTGGCCCACGAGTGGCTGACCGAACTCGTCTTCTTCGGCCTCTACAAGGCCGGCGGATATGGCCTGCTCATCGTTGTATTCTCTCTCATCATCACCGCCGCCTTCCTGCTCGTCTATCTGCGCAGCCCGGGCCGCCCCTACGCGGCCGGCTTTGCCCTCCTGCTGTCAGCGCTGGCCTCCGCGCCGGCCTGGGGCGTGCGCCCGCAGATGCTCTCGCTCCTGTTCACCGCTGCCTTCCTCTACCTCCTCGACCTCTTCCAGGAAAAAGGCCGCTGGCAAATCCTGCTCCCCCTTCCCTTGCTGACCATCCTGTGGGTCAACCTGCACGCCGGGTATTTCCTGGGCTTTGCCGTTATCGGCATCTACATCGCCGGGGAAGCCTTCCCTGCCCTGGCAGCCCTCCTGCGCCGCGAACGCCCCCCCCTGCGAAAAGCCAGCCTGCTTTCCCTGGCGCTGGCCGCATGCCTGCTGGCTGCCCTGGCCAACCCCAACACCTGGCGCATCCTTATCTATCCCTTCGAGACGCTCACCAGCCCCTCGATGATGCAGTTCATCCAGGAATGGTTCTCGCCGGATTTCCACCAACCGGAATGGATGCCGCTGGCCATCCTGGTCCTGGCTCTGATCGCCGCGCCCGCCCTGGCACGCCGCCCCGTTTCGCTGACCCGCGTCCTGCTGGCCGTTTTCTTGGGGTTCGCGGCGCTCCGCTCCATGCGCCACGTCCCCCTGTTCGCGTTGACGGCGGTGCCGCTCCTCGCCGCGCAACTGGACGGTTTAACGGCGGGCAGGCAAACGGTCCGCGCGACGCCGCGCTTTGCCCGCTGGCTGAACCCGCTCCTGCTGGGACTCGCTCTGCTGGCAATCGGTCTGCGCTTCGTCTCCGTCATCCAGGAACAGCCGCAGTCCGAGGCAGAGATGTACCCGAAAGCCGCAGCAGACTGGATTCTCGAAAATCGCCCAGAGGGGAACCTTTACAACGCCTACGGCTGGGGCGGCTATCTCATCTGGCGGTTGTACCCGACATACCCAGTCTATATTGACGGGCGGGCGGATGTGTATGGGGACAAGTTCATTTACGATTATTTGCGTGTTTACTACGGCCAGCCTGGATGGGAGGAGACCCTCGCGGCGGCAGAGGTGCGCCTGGTGCTGGTCGAACCAGACTCCGGCCTGGCGTATGCCCTGCGAGGGTCGCCACGCTGGCAGATCGTCCACGAAGACGCCCTGAGCGTGCTGCTCATGAAAAAGTGACCCGCGGGTTGCCGGAGGAGTGCGGATGAATTTTCGAGCATACATCCAGAAGGTTGTTTCATCGTTGCGAGGGGGGGCGACTCCACGCGCCACAAGCGCACTTGCAGCCGCCATCCTGCTGGCCGGGGCCATCCTGCGGGCGGCCGGATACACCGAGTCGGCGCTCTGGTATGACGAGGCCATGCCGCTCTACCGCGCCGGGCTGCCCTTCTGGGAAATGATGACCAACCAGGCTGAGTTTTCGGGCAATATGCTCTGGGAGATTATCCTGCGCCCGTTCGTTGCTCTTAACACGGCGACCTGGTCGCTGCGACTACCGGCGCTCCTGCTCGGCTGCGGGACGCTCTGGCTGGCTTTTCGGTTGATGCGGCGCCTGGCATTTCGTGGAACAGAGAGGATACTAAGCTCCGTCTTCATCGCCTTCGTACCCGGCCTGCTCTGGGTTGCCCAGGATGCCAAGCAATACGCACTGCTATCATTCCTGCTCGTTCTGGCTGCTAATTTTGCCGTTGACAGGCGCTGGCCCGGCCTGTTTGCCGCCTGCGGCCTGTTGACCTACACCCACCTGGTCGGCCCTGCCTACCTGCTCGGTCCGCTGGCAATGGCGCTCTATCTCCATCCAAAGGATTTTAAAAAGATTATTCTCATCGGCCTCGGAGCGCTGCTTGCCTGGCTGCCCTACCTGCTATGGTCCATGCGGCTGCCGCTTGGAGATTACCCGCTGGCGCCGCTCAGTCTGGTAGGATTGTTCTACTCGCTTGGAATGACTTTATGGTTTGGCTCTCTCCCGAAGACCGGTTGGGCGTACAGCGGGCTCCTGCTTGTCTTCTCGGCCGTCGCCATGCTGTTCGCCAGGGAACGCCGTCAGCGCGCCGCCCTCATCCTGCTGGCCGTCCCATTCTGCGTCATATTGGCCGAAAGCATGGCCCTGCGTAACGTGATGGCCTACCGGCCCTTGAGCGGACTTCTCTTTCCATTGGGGCTGGCGCTGGGGTGTCACCTCGCGCCTTCTTTGGGGAATGTTCTACCCATCCCCGCCAAAACCGCCAGGTTGGGGAACACTGCCCTGAATGCTTGGAGAGGGGTGCTGGCCTTCGGATGGCTCCTGCTTCTGGGCTGGGGGCTGTTCGGCTGGGATGCAGCCGCGCGCGGCGGGCGCCTGGACGAGGCCGCCCAAACCATCCGCAGCCAGTGGCAGGAAGGGGACATCCTGTACTACGGCACAATCACGGTGGCCCTGCCCTTCGACTACTACCTGGGCGACCTGCCGCATTATTTGATGGATGCCGACTTGAACCAGTTCATCAACCCGCCCGACGTGAGCGGCTTCGAGGCCGCGCCGCTGGAGCAAATCCAATATCACCGTGCCTGGGTAATCAGCCAGTACATCCTTGAGATTCCACCCGCCATCAACCAGCGTCTGCTCGATTACACAACAGGAGGCGCATTGATCTCAACACTGGAATATCCGCAATTCGGGCCAATTCAAATATTTCTTGTGCCGGGGAACGAATAGGAAAGGGTCAGGAGGTATATGCCAAAAAAATACGCTTATGGCCTAATTCTTTTTCTGATCGTTGTTTGGCTGCTGTCCATCAGCGTCCTGTTCAACAATTTGAGCCGTGGCCCGGAACACTTCATCCGCTGGTTCAACGACCACAACGACCGGCTGGCCTACATGCAGGATGGCGTCTGGCTGGCCGAAGGCGGAATCCCCTATAAGGATGTGCCCAGCGAATACCCACAAGTTCCCACGTATTTGTTTGGGCTGCTGTACCTGTTCGCCCGCGGCGACTCCGAAACCACAATCTACTTCTGGCATAGTTCCATCTTTTCCCTGCTGATGCTGGCGGCGTTGTTCCTCACCATCCGCCTGCTCTACACTACCCTGCCTGAAAGGAAGTGGCGCGCTTGGCTGATGCTCCTCCCCGCCTCGCTGTATTTCACCTACAACCGCTTCGACATCCTGCCGGCTTTCCTCTGCCTGGCGGCCTACCTCGCCATAACGGACAAGAAGAGCCTCCTGGCCGGCCTCCTGCTGGGAATCGGCGCCTTCACGAAATGGTATCCCGCCCTGCTTCTGCCGCCCTTCCTGACCTACAACTACTCCCTGCGCAAACGCCTCGACTGGAAACTCCTCGCCGCCTTTGCCGGGACCTGCATCCTGATCATCCTGCCCACGCTGCTCACCGCCGGCTGGGACGGGTTCCTTAGCCCCTACCGCATGCACGCCGGGCGCGGGCTGGAACAGGTCTCTCTCCCTGCTCTGCTCGAACTCGCCGCCCAACGGGTTGGCTGGGCGCTGGATGAAGCCTCGATCGGGCGCGCTTTCCTCCTGCTGCAATTGCTGTTGGTCCCGGTCAGCCTCTTCGTCCGCGTGGATGATGGCGATAAACTGCTCCAGTGGGTCATCCTGATCACCGGGGCGTTCATCCTGTTCTCGCAAATCTTCTCCCCGCAGTGGATGCTCTGGCTGCTGCCGTTTCTGATCCTGTCCATCCGGCGAACTTCTGACCTGGTTTTGATCCTGCTCTACAATCTCTTCGCCTACCTGGCCTTTCCGGTTGGGATGGATATCGCCCTGGATACGGGCAACGACTACCCGCTCATTTTTGTTGCCTCTGGCCTGGCGATTGCAGGCATCCTGGCTGCCATTCTGGCACGAGCCTTTCGCCGGGCGGAGATCCATTTGGCCTGGAATTTCGTAGGATTTCTCTTCAAAACCTAACGGTCAGATCGTCTCCATGGTCGGATAATCCCACAGTAAGAGAGACAGCCGATGCATAAACATAAAATGGCAGCACAGCCGTCTCTCTTATCATACCCGGTTACGTGAGAATCCCCAAAATGGGCGGAATTACAATTTCTTGAGGACTTCCAGCACCTCGGCGCTGTGTTCGCTGGGCCTGACGTCCTCAAAAACATGCGCAATCCTACCGTCGCGGCCAATCAGGAACGTGGTGCGCAGCACGCCATCATACTCGCGCCCCATGAACTTCTTCGGCCCCCAAACACCGTACAAGTCGCAGACCTTATGGCCCTCATCTGCCAAGAGCGGGAAGGGCAAATTGTGCTTTTGCTTGAACTTCAGGTGCGAAGCAACATCATCTGGGCTGACGCCAAGGATGATCACATCCGCTTCCACATACGCGCTATAGTCATCACGGAAGTTGCAGGCCTCGGTGGTGCAGCCGGGCGTGTTGTCCTTGGGGTAGAAATACAGCACCACCGGCCGGCCGCGGTAATCCGAGAGCCGCCGCGGGACGTTCGTTTCGTCGGCGAGGTGGAAATCGGGGGCTGGAACACCAGTTTGTAAGGGCATAGATTCCTCCAAAAATAATTTTAACCAAATTTATCCAAATTATAATGCAAGCGCGGCAAGAGAGAGTCCCTGCCGCGCCAGAATTAATAGAACTCTTACGCGCTCAAATCACGCCGGCTTCCCGCAGCGCGCTTTCCAGCAAACCGGTCATGATTGGCTTGAGCAGCAACGCCTGTGCTCCGCCCTCCAGGGCGCGGCGGGCAGTCTCCGGCTGGTCGTCGGAAGTGATGACGATTACCGGCACGCGCGCCAGGCGCGGCTCCCGCTTGAGATAGCCCAGCACTTCGAAGCCATTCACTCCCGGCATGTTGATGTCCAGGAAGATCACCTGCGGCACGTCTGCAATCAGGATGTTCATCGCCGCCGCCGGGCTGAGCGCCGCTCGCGCTTCCACATTTAGCAATTTGAGCATTTCCACCAACGCGTTGGCGGTCTGCTTGTTATCGTCAATCACCAGCGCAAAAGTCATTTCACACCTCCAAAATCAGTTTACCCATTTCGCTCACATCATAGCCCGGAAGCGACATCACCGCCTGCCGGAACTCGCCCTCCGCCATCACGTCGAAGAGCGGGGCGAGCAGGGCGTCTTCTGCAAACGCGACAGGAATCACCAGTTGGTACGTCTCCCGGAAGAGTGGCACAAAATCCAGGTCCAGGGACTGCGCCGCGGCCGGAATGCCCAGACCGCAGTCGGCGCGGCCCGAAGCGACCGCCGCCGCTACACCCAGATGAGTGTATTCCTCCTGAATGTATCCATGAACGGTTTCTGGCGCTATCCCCAATTTGGACAATTCATAATCGAGCAGCACGCGCGTCCCTGCGCCGCGCTGGCGGTTCACAAAACGGACCTCGGGCCGGCGGAGGTCGCCCAGGCTTTTGACTCCCTTCGGGTTGCCGCGCCGCACCATCAGCCCCTGCTCGCGGCCCACGAAGCCGTAGACGCGCACCGACCTTCCGCCCAGGTAGCGGCGGATGTAAGAGAGGTTGTACTCGCCCGTCTCGGGGTCCAGCAGGTGCGATCCGGCCAGATGCGCCTCGCCGCGTTTCAGGGCGATGAGTCCGCCCAGCGAGCCGACGTTGGCCGAGGCCAGCCGCCGCTCGCGCCGCGCCAGGAACTGCGCCAGCAGGTCGAGGGTCATGTCGTGCGAGCCGATGCAGAAGATGGTGCGCTCCAACTCGGCGCGCGTCCGGTAGAGGCGAACATCTACCCTCTCCCCGGCCTCCGCCCCCTGCACGCCGCGCGGCAGGACGACCAGCCCGTCGGCGCGGACAAGCGAGGTGATGACGCCTGCCCCGCGAGAGAGCGGCGCGGCCAGGAGGCGTCCACCCACCCTGCCCACCGCCACGCGGACGTAATCGTCGTCCCCGCCGGGGGAGGTGATCTTGCGGGTGAGTTGCGCTTGCTCGACAGGCTGCTCCAGCGGGTGGCGGCCCAGCCAGCGGGCCAGGAGCGGCTCGACGAAGATCTCGCCCGTCAGCGCCGCCGAGACCGGGTAACCGGGGACGCCTATTATAGGGATTAGGTGATTAGGGATTGGGCGATTAGGAAGACCATCGTCCTGATTACCTGATCCCTTATTACCTATCACTCCCAAAATTACCGGATGCCCCGGGCGGACGGCGATACCGTGCGCCAGCAGCGTGCCCAGTTTTTCCACCACTTTGGCCGAGAAATCCTCCGCCCCGGCCGAGGAACCGGCGTTGAGCAGGATCAGGTCATGGTCACGCGCCGCTTCTTCCACGCGGGCGCAGATGGCGTCGAAGTTGTCGGGGGTGATGGGGAAACGCGTCGCTTCGCCGCCCCAGGCGTTGATCTGCGCGGCGAGAACGAGGGAGTTGTATTCGAGGATGTCGCCCGGCCTCAGGTTCGAGCCAATCGGGACGAGTTCCGTGCCGGTCGGCAGGACGGCGACGCGCGGGCGGCGCGCCACGCGCACGGTCACGTGACCGGCCGCCGCGACCGCACCCAGGTCCACGGGGCGCAGCGTCTGCCCGGCGGGAAGCACCAGTTGGGTGGCGACGATGTCCTCCCCCAGCGGGCGGACGTTGCTCCAGGGCGTCACCGCGGCGCGAATGCGAATGAACGATGGATGACGGACGGCAGAGGTGACCTCACCGCGTTCGTCCAACGATTCAACATTTTCGATGGGGATGACGGCATCGAAGCCTTCGGGGAGGGGGTCGCCCGTATCCAGGTAACAGGCATCGGGTCCAAGCCGGAGCGTGACGGGACTGGATGGCTGCGCGCCGGTTGTATCGGCGGCGCGGACGGCGAACCCGTCCATGGCCGAGGCGTGGTAGTGCGGCGAGGAGAGGCGCGCCCAAATCGGTTCGGCCAGGACGCGCCCAGCGGCGCGCTCATCGAGCGGGATCTCTTCCACGCCCAGCACGCCCCACAGCCCGGCTTCTTCGAGCGCGGCCTGCAGGCGGGCTTTGGCTTCGGGGAGGGGGATGTCGTGGAGGTAAACGGACATTTAGCCCCCTCCCCGGCTCTCCCCCACAAGG
>DYKZ01000352.1 GCA_020722345.1 Anaerolinea thermophila
GGGATGGTTCACAATAGGTTGACACTTTAACAATCGCATAAAATTGCCGACAGCGGCCAATCGGGGATACTAGCCATGCTTGCAACTTACACTTTGGCAGGAGGTTAGACATGGCCGAGTATCGCGTCCCCGAGTTCACTCTGGAGCAACGCACTGATGTAGCGGTGCAGATGCTGATTCCCCTCCCAGAGCGGAGGTGGGGGTTGGTTTCTGAACTGGCCCGCTGGTACGGTGTTTCACGCACGATCTTGTACGAGATACGAGACCGTGCGTTGGCAGGTCTGGTCGAGGGATTGCACCCCCGTGACCCAGGCCGGCCAGCACAGACCTCGACCTTGACGGTGAACAAGGCCCTCATAGATCGGGCCATCGCCGTCCTACCCATGCTGAAAGGCAGCGTCCGCGACATCCGGATGGGCCTGGACTTGATGCTGGGCGTCAGTCGCTCGGTGGGCTACATCAGCCAGACGCTCGCCACAGCTGGTGAACAGGCCACAACCTACAACCTCAGGATCACTGTGCCACTGCCGATTCTGGGCGAGGCCGACGAGATCTTTCAGGGCCGCCAGCCGTGCCTGACGCTGGTAGACGGGCGGTCCTTCCTGGTGGTGAACCTGACCCCTGCGGAGTCCCGCGACAGCACGGCCTGGGGGCTCACCTATCTCGACTTGGTGGAACGTGGCATCCGTTTCCACGACTTGGCCGGCGATGGTGGCAGGGGGCTGCGAGCCGGCCTGCGGGAGGCCAAACTGGCCATTCCCCTGCGGCCAGACTTGTTTCACCTGCTGCGAGACGCTCATCGCCTCACGCGGCGATTGGAAAAAGCCGCCTACAAAGCCATCGAGACCGCTGAACGCGCCCGTCGCGCCGCGCGGGAGGCTCAGGGCCTCACGCCCAGACGAGGCCCACGCCTGAGGGTCAAGACGCCCTTGGCCCAAGCAGAGGGGCAAGAAGTCCAGGCCATCGCTACCTTCGATGCTTGGTGTTGGTTGCTCGGTGAAATCCGCCAGGCCCTGGAGCCCATCACCCCCGCTGACGGTCTGGTAGCGGTCGCAGAGACGCAAGCCACACTGGAAACGGCCATAGAACTGCTCAAGGAACTTGGCCATCGGGACATCACGGCCTTCGCCGAGGACCTGGAGGAGAAGCTACCGCAGTTGCTGGCTCCCCTAGCGTGGTTGGAGGAACACCTGACGCCTTTGCT
>DYKZ01000353.1 GCA_020722345.1 Anaerolinea thermophila
AGGTGCTGGAGATGCCGGAGAAGAGTCGGTAGTCGTTAGTCATTAGTCGTTAGTCGGTAGTCGGTAGAAGGACAGTCTTCTGCACCGGAAGGGTGTTCGAGACTGTCTTTTTTTCCCGCCTGATATAGTTTTCCATGCTTGACTTTACCGCAAAAAAGACCGCCAGGAAAATGCAAAATCACAAATCATTTATTCAAGACAATCTGCGTCGTGGTTCAACATTTTCAAAGCGTCCTTGAATTTCCTTCGTTGCCTTTGTGTCTTCGTGTTAAAAAGGTTTTTGCAGTGGACTCATGCTTCCGCATAACATTCAAGCCCTGATTCTCGACATGGACGGCGTCCTGTGGCGCGGCGAGGAGCCCATCGGCGACCTGGCGCGCATCTTTGGGCGCATCGCAGGGCGCGGCCTCAAGGTGGCCTTCGCCACCAACAACGGGACGCGCACGCCGGAAATGTACGTGGAGCGGCTGGCCTCCTTTGGCGTGCCTGCCGAACCCTGGCAGGTGGTCACCTCAGCCCAGGCCGCGGCGGAGTTGGCGGCCCCCCTCCTTCTCCCCCCATTTTCTCTGAAAAAGGGGGGAGAGGCAGAGGGGGGCGGGGCGAGGGGCGTTTTCGCCATCGGCGAGGCGGGAGTCATGGAAGCCCTGCGCGAGCGCGGCTTCGAGCCGCTGCCGGTGGAGCGCGCCGACGAAGCCCAGGCTGTGATCGTGAGCATAGACCGCGGCATCACTTTCCAGAAAATGGCCGAAGCCGCCCTGCTCATCCGGCGCGGACTGCCCTTCATCGCCACCAACCCCGACAAGACCTTCCCCACGCCGCGCGGCGAGATCCCCGGCGCCGGGGCGTGGACCTCCGTGCTGGTCACGGCAACGGGCCGCGAACCCATTTACGCCGGCAAACCTGCCCCGGCTCTGTTCGAATTAGCCCGCCGGCGGCTGGGCGCGCCCAAAGAAGCCACCCTGGTGGTGGGCGACCGGCTGGAGACAGACATCGCCGGTGGGCAGGCGGCCGGTATGCCCTGCGCGCTGGTGCTTTCGGGCGTTTCCGGGCGGGAGCAAGCCGAGGCGTGGCAGCCGGAGATTGACGTAATCGCGGAGGATTTGGGGGCGTTGGTCGAATAGGCGGGCAGCAAATGATAGAAGACAGACTTCCGAAGTTTTTGGCAACTTCGGAAGGCTTTGTTTTACTCTTCGCAGGCGG
>DYKZ01000354.1 GCA_020722345.1 Anaerolinea thermophila
GGCCCCGAGGTTCAAGTGAGGCCGCGAGAATTTGTTTGTTTCAGGCATAGGGTTCAACTTTGGTTTCTGGTATCAGTAAATCCTGATGTTCCGGGCGCCGTTGGATGGATCCGGCAACGAACCAGCACAAAGCGCGGACGCGGTGTCCTTACAGGGCTTCCAGCGCCGAACCATCTACCGCATAAAGACGCTCGAAGTGACCCAGCGCACAACGCACCGATTCGGGCAGAGGGCGTTGGCGGGCTTGCCAGCGTGCGCGTAGTTTTGGCAGCAGGCTATAGAATACCTGTTGGAACAGTTCTGCTGGAAACGTCAGCAAGCGTTTGCTCAATGCGGGTTGCGAAACTTTGGCTGGGCGCATCCACAGCGCTCCTTCTCGATTGAGTGTCCTGGTCAATTCGCAGACGGATGGAATTTGCCTCCACAACATTGCCAGAATCGTCGCAATCATCAAAGGCAGGTTCAAAATGCGGTCGCGCAGGTCCAAACTGCGGTAGAATGCGGATTGGGCGTAGACGGCAGGGCTGAGGATTCTCGAATTGCTGCTGGATCGTCTCGTCTGTCGGACCGGGCACATTGACGCGCCGCATAAGGTCAGGGTTACATGGTTTCGTTTGTTGAGCCATTCCCCAAGCATACTCACTTGGGGGCTGATATGTCCAGATATCCGGGTCTTAAGTTATGACCAATGTCTTTCGGTTGAAATTAGTCCGGCGTCAACAACACCAATTATAGGCGGAAATCCCAGTTAGCGCGATACAAGTGAAAATCTTGTTTGGTTTCCCCCTTCGGGGACGATGCGGTAGGTCTCGGCAGGCTCGACCACCTGCTCACCTCAGGGGTTTTGGCTCGTCCGAGTCAGGCTGCGCCAATGGACGCCAGCATGTTACTGGTCTGTAAAGCGTCTACCAACAATCCCTTGAAGCGGCCGAGCGTGATCGGCTGGAATTCTACTTCGAGGCCCGTCCAGTTGAAGAATTCCAGGATAGCCCTGGCGTGTTCCGCCATGTTCGTATGGTTATATTTCCACGCCAACCTGGAAGCCCTCCTGAATGGCTTCCAACGCTTTTCGTGGCTGGAACGCGTCCCCAATGACGTGCATCTCCAGCCCGCTGCTTTCCAAAACCCCGGCCAGTTCGCGGACAGGGCGCACGCCCACAGCCATAATCACCGTTTCGATGGGAAAACGGACGGGAACGC
>DYKZ01000355.1 GCA_020722345.1 Anaerolinea thermophila
CCACGACGCAGATTATCTTGAATAATGATTTGTGATTTTGCATTTTCCTGGCGGCCTTCGCATGCTGCGCGGTGCAATAACCTTTTTGCAGTAGTCAGTAAATCCAAATCTAAAAATGATTGCGGCGGAAGGCGCGTAACTCCCGCCACTCGCAACGCCATAAGCCGCTATAATTAGCAAAATGCCTCGCTATGATCTTTGCCTTGCCTGGAACTGGGAATATGATGCCGGTTTTGTCGGCCTGCTGGAGGAAGCCTGCAATCGCCGCGGGCTGACGCTGTTCCAGGTCACGCCGCACAACCTGGACCTCGCGCTTGCCGCGCTGAGGAACGGCGAGGTCCACTTCCGGGCTTTTCTCGACCGCGCCTCCGACTCTGATCCGCGCTTCCAGCCGCTGGCAGACTGGGCGAGGGTGCATGCCTCCCTGCGCATCAACCCGCAGGAACAGGCCCGTTGGGCCTGGGACAAAGCCACCATGCATCTGGAGTTCCTCAGCAGCGGCATCGAGACTCCCTATACCCTCCTGCTCGCTCCGTACACGCAACAGCCGCACCTTCCGCCCCTCGACCTGAGTCCTCTAGGCGGGAGTTTCGCCATCAAACCGGCCTCCACTGGCGGCGGGGCCGGCGTGGTGCTGGAGGCCACTACACTGGAACAGGCGCTCTCTGCCCGTCAGCAGTTCCCGGACGAGAAATATCTCCTGCAAGCGCACGTTTCGCCGCAGGTATTAGAGGGGCGCGCCGCCTGGTTCCGGGTGCTGGTCTGCGAGGGGGCAGTTTATCCCTGCTGGTGGGATCAGAGGACGCATGTCTATACCCGCGTGACGGCGGAGGAGACTGCCCGCTTTGGGCTGCGCGGCCTGCGCGAGGTCCCGCGCCGCATCGCCCAGGTCTGCGGCCTGCGCCTGTTCTCCACCGAGATCGCCCAGATGGCCGATGGCCGCTTCATTGTTGTGGATTACGTCAACGATCCGGTGGACCTGCGCCTCCGGTCCGAGGCCGCCGACGGGGTCCCGGATGCGATTGTCGAAAATATCGCCGGGCGGTTGGCGAGGCTGGTTGACTAAAATAAACCCGTGAATACAACTTTCGTTAGATGACTTCTGTCCCACAAGAACATACAATTCAAACGATAACGAAATGTTTACCTGCAGTGCACAACTTTCGAGCCTGTCGTGCGTTATATTTTCGTGCAATC
>DYKZ01000356.1 GCA_020722345.1 Anaerolinea thermophila
GAGGGGAGGGGGCTATGGCCGCAAGAAAACAACAAGACAGCGCTGCGCAGTTCGTTGAGCTAAACCGCGAGCTGGCCCGTGTGGCGGTTGCACATGGCACAGCCAGCCCGCAGGTGGCCGAGGTGCGGGCAAGAATCGCCGCCCTATCCGGCCAGCCAGAGCAGGCTGCCACGGCCAAGCAGCAGGAAATGAGGTTCGACCCTGAGAAGCTGGTGCATCTGTCCAATCTGAACAATAAGCAGCTAGACCCCGAGGACTTCGGGCACCCGGATTGGGAGCAGCGCGAAGCCTCCCGCGCATTGACTCCACGGGTGCGCCACCTGATCGACGAAGCTGTGGCGCTGGAGATCGAGCAGGCCCGCAGCGCAGGTGCAACTGGCTACATCGCGCACTTTCTGGCGCAGGCCACGCTCCCCCATACAGACCCCAAGAGCAACTACTTTGAGCGCGGCACGGGCAAGCTGACCCTTTCCATCACGGCCAACCCTAAGCATGGCGTGCCTTATGGCGGGCTGCCGCGCTTGCTGCTGGCGTGGATGTGTACTGAGGCCGTCCGCACGGGCAGCGCCGAGCTATCGCTGGGCCGCTCGCAGACGGAATTTCTGGAAAAGCTCGATCTGCACAATGATGGCCGGTACATCGCCCGCGTGCGTGACCAGAGCTTGCGGCTAGTGTGTTCGCTGATCTCGGTCAGCGGCACAGACGGGGATGCGTTGGGCATCGAAAACATCCTGATCGCCAAGCGGGCGTTCATCTTCTGGAACACCAGCAACACGGAGCAGCCAGGACTATGGGACAGCTCAATCACCTTGAGCACAGACTTTTTCGAGAGCCTGACCCATGCCCCCGTACCGATCAAGATGGAGGCGCTGCAAGCGCTCAAGAAGTCGCCGCTGGCGATGGATATTTACACGTGGCTGGTCTATCGCATGTTCACCCTGAACGTGGCGACAACCAGAGGCGGAAAGCCGATTGCTCACGTGCCTTGGGCTGGCCTGATGATGCAGCTCGGCGCGAGCTATGCGAATACCCCCAAGGGGCTAGCGAACTTCAAAACGAACTTCCGGCTAAGGCTGAAAGAGGCGTTGCTGTTCTACCCCGAGGCCCAGAACCACATCACGGAAACGAAAGACCACCTGATTCTCACCCCGGCCCGCCTGCACATCGCCGCGACCAAGAAGAAGGGATAAGTCT
>DYKZ01000357.1 GCA_020722345.1 Anaerolinea thermophila
ACTTGATGTTTCTGCCAGTACGAATCCCAACCGCCGTTGAGCATCAGCGTGCGCAAGGCTGCGAGGGCATCGCTGGTTTGTTCGCTCCAGTGCATGCCTTGGTGTTTCTGTCGCCGGGCGATGATCAAGTCATTGCCTTTTTCGACATGAGCGCTACCGATGTATTGACGTTGTGCCCGGCGCTCTCGGTAATTTGGAATGCAGGCTTGGCGGCTCTTCAAGTAGTTGGTCAACTCGTCCAGTTTTTCGGGGTTCTTGGCCTGGGGACGATACTCTTCCAGAATATCCAGTGCATCTTGTACCTGGCCGCGCCAGAGGTGTTTGAGCAACAAGCCCAACAATTCCGCCTTGGCTTTTCGGCCGCGGCAAATCAAACTGGTCAGGTCGTAGCATTTCTTACGGCAATGATACCAGTCCAGGATCAGAGCCGCCATCGGCCAGCTGGACAGGCGTTCCTGGAAGAAATGCATGATCCAGCGAGCGC
Source organism: Anaerolinea thermophila (assembly GCA_020722345.1). Taxonomy (GTDB): domain Bacteria; phylum Chloroflexota; class Anaerolineae; order Anaerolineales; family Villigracilaceae; genus UBA877. The sequence goes on from DYKZ01000357.1 coordinate 485, forward strand.
CATCCCCCAGCAAAATGATTTTGGTCTGCACGCCACCACACAGCAGCAACAAGAGAAACAACTGGCGCAAAACCATCTCAATCTTGCCGCTCAGGTAGCGGTAACCTGCCGCAGTGCGGACGTAGGCCGTTCCCGATTCCAGGAAACGCCGCTTTTCGGGACGGCGAACTTCGATTTCATCTACACTTGCGACCACTTCGCCGGGCTGAACTTGCGGACCCAAACGACGCAACTCTTCCGCCCGAGTGCCCATTTCGGCTCGGCGTGCGGCAATTACCCGTTCCCAGTCGGCTGGCGTGACCCCTTCTGGCGGCCGGGGGTTGGGTTGCGTCAAGGCCACTTCGACCGCTTGGTTCAATTCAGCCGCCCAAGCCGCCGGGTGACGCGGTTCTCTGGCGGGACACAACTGCGCTTCCAGTCCGCCCAAGCTGGCCCGTTTCTCCAGCGCTTCCACTTCAGCCTGTTCGGCCTGGCGGATGATTTGCCCATGCCGCCACACCCAGCGGCGCGACTGCGTTTCCGACATCACGTCTGGGTCATGTGCCATCCAGCCCAACAGACGTTCCGCCGTGCCAAAGGGCAAATCCTGGGGCAACAAACAGACCCATTCCTGCAAGCCCCGCGTGGTGACCTGCCCTTCATGTTCCGGCAAGCCGGCATTCCCCGGCAAAGTGTGCTGGTTCGCACCCGGCAAGTAGCACACCTGGCG
>DYKZ01000358.1 GCA_020722345.1 Anaerolinea thermophila
CTGCACGAAAAACCGAGTGTCAATGCTTCCCTTTGCAAGGGAAACTCAGGCGATTTTCTCAAATTTCTCCGGCAATGCACCGCAGACCGGACATTTGTCGGTCATCGGACCTTTGTGGGTGTAGCCGCAGAACGGGCAGACATAGTACTCGCCCTCTGGCAAGTCCTTTCCAGAGGCCAGGCTCTCAGCAGCCTCGCGATAGAGTTCCTCGTGCACCTTTTCCACTTCGAGCGCCCAGCGGAAACTGCGGGCGGCGCGTTTGTCGCCTTCGGTTTCGGCGTCGGCCAGCATGGGCGGATACATGGAAACGACCTCGTAATTCTCGCCGCGGATGGCTTCCTGCAAGTTCTCTGCGGAAGATTTAATCCCATCCAGGGCTTTCAGGTGGTTGTGGGCATGGATGGTCTCAGCGTGCGCCGCGGCGCGAAACAATCGGGCGATCTGGGAAAACCCTTCTTCGTCTGCCTTTTTGGCAAAGGCGAGGTATTTGCGGTTGGCCTGCGATTCGCCGGCAAAGGCGGTTTTGAGATGATCGGTTGTTTTCGACATTTTTACCTCCGATTAGGTGAATTGTAGTCTGCACCCATTAAAGCACACTTCCCTGGCAAGAAGGCGGGGATTTGGTCATCTTTACGGAGTGATGAACCTCCTCAATTGGCAACCGCAATCCGCTCCGCGCAGTTGACTCGCAACCGGTAAAACGGTATGATAACGTTGTCTTCAGGCTGACCGGGCGATCGCGGTCTTGCGCTTTTCGCGAGATCGAGGAAAGTCCGCACTCCAAAGAGCACGGCGTCGGGGAAACCCCGGGGCGGAGCAATCTGCCGGAGCAGGGCCACAGAAACAAACAGCCCCATCCGCAAGGGTGAGGTGATGGTGAAACGGTGGTGTAAGAGACCACCGGCATCCGCAGCAATGCGGGTGGCCAGGCAACCCCCGCCGGGAGCAAGGTCAAGCAGGGACGAAACCGTCCGAGGACGGGAGGAGGCTGCTCGCCCCCTTACGTGCACTCTCCCTCGGGAGAGAGCCAGTCCCGGGTAGGCCGCTAGAGAGGCGCGGAGACGCGCTTCCCAGAAAGATGATCGCCCAGGCAGACGCAGGGATGGAGTCCTTCGGGATGTAAACCTGCATCCAGATCTGCCGGACAGAATGTGGCTTACAGGTCAGTCTGAAGACGCTTTTGATTCTCTG
>DYKZ01000359.1 GCA_020722345.1 Anaerolinea thermophila
CTAGCTACCTGACAGTTTCATAAAAAGGGGAAGTTGACTGATACGGCGATGCTCGTAGAATGGGGTTATCCCTAACCGATTCAGGAGCACTCCGATGGCAGCCAACCAACTCTATCATACTTGGCATTCGCGAATTTCGCAACTGCGTTCCAACGAACGGCTCACCCGCGTGCGGAATATGGCATGGCTCATCACGGGTATCTTCCTCAGCCGTTCCGTGCATCTCAGCCGAGTTGCCAGCAAGATACCCGCGACCACCAATCTGCTGAGCGGAGCACGCCGGTTGAGCCGTTTCTTGGATAATCCTGCGGTGCGTGTGCGCGCATGGTACGCATCCACTGCGCGCGATTGGCTGGACTATCTCGGACGCACGACCAAGGAAATTCGTCTGATCGCCGATGGAACGAAAATCGGCTTTGGACATCAGTTGTTGATTATCGCCGTCGCCTACCGACGGCGCGCTATTCCGATTGCTTGGACATGGATTGCCACCGCGCGCGGGCATAGCTCTGGTTACAAGCAATGTGCTCTGTTGAGCTATGTGCGCGGACTACTCCCCGCCGGCGTCCCTGTGATCGTGGTCGGAGATAGCGAATTTGGGGCAATTGAAGTCATTCGCCAATTGAAAATCTGGCGCTGGCACTATGCCCTCCGACAGAAAGCCAACCACCAAATCAAGCTCCCAGGGTGCGCTTGGCAGAACTTTGGTGCGGTCATCATCCGCCCAGGCGAAAGTTTGTGGCTCGGTCAAGGTCTGTTGACCCAGCGCCATGCGGAGGCGACTAATTTGCTGGCGCATTGGGAAGTCGGCGAAGAGGAACCCTGGTTGATTGCGACGGATTTATCTGACCGCACCACGACCCTCCAAGCCTATGCGCGGCGCATGTGGATCGAAGAAATGTTTGGTGACTTGAAGAGCAACGGATTTGATTTGGAAAGTACACACCTCCAGCACATTGCGCGGTTATCGCGCCTCACCCTTGCGGTGGCACTGCTGTACGCCTGGTCGGTCGAAATTGGAGCCAAGATTATCAAGAATGGATTGCGTGGCTGGGTAGACCGTGCCGATCGGCGCGACTTGAGCATTTTCCAGATCGGCTTTCGCTCCATTGACCGCAGGCTGACCAATACTTTGCCCATCGCATTTCAGTGTACGCTGGGCTTGAATTAGAAACTGTCAGGTAGCTAG
>DYKZ01000007.1 GCA_020722345.1 Anaerolinea thermophila
TGTGTTTAAAAATTCTTGCACAAAAAACAAGCATTTCACTTCTAAGTTCCTAATCTTCCTTGTCCGGGAAAGCCGACTCGCCGTGCTTGACGATGAGGAAAATGTGCACGCCGATCAGTCCTACCAGCAGGGCGGGCAGGATCCAGATGTGGGCCGAGAAGAAGCGGCTGAGGGTCAACGCGCTCAGGTCCGGGCCGCCGCGCAGGGCTTTGAGGATGAATTCACCCACCCAGGGTACAGAACCGGCGATTTCAGTGCCGACGGTCGTGGCCCAGTAGGCTTTCTGGTTCCAGGGCAGGAGGTAACCGGTGAACCCCATGCCGAGGGTCAGGAGCAGGAGGCCGACGCCGATCAGCCAGGTCAGTTCGCGCGGGTATTTGTAGGAGGCTGTCGCGAAGACGCGCAACATGTGAATGAAGACCACCATCACCATCAGGCTTGCTCCCCAGTGGTGGATGCCGCGGATCAGCCAGCCAAACTGAACGCCGGTCATAATGTATTGGATGCTGTCGTAGGCGTGGTCGGGAGAAGGCGTGTAATACACCGTCAGGAAGATGCCGGTGAGTCCCTGCAGGAGGAACAGGAAAAGGCTGGCCGAGCCGAGGGTGTTCCACCAGTTGCCTTTTGGTTCAGGGCGGTCGAGGGTGGCCTTATACAGTTCGCTCAGCCCAAGACGCTCCTCGAACCATTCGTAGACGGTTTTCCAGAAATTTTTCGACATGCTGCTATCCTTCCCTGAAGAGAATCTTAACAACGCCGTCTTCGATCTTAAGCGCTTCGCCCTCGTAGCGGTCAAGCGGACGGGGCGGCGGGCCGCCAAGCACCTCGCCTTCCGGGCTAAAGATTCCATCGTGGCATGGGCAGATGTACATCTGCTTGTCCGCATCCCAGTTGACCCTGCACGAGAGGTGGGTGCAGCGGTTGGAGAGAACCATCACTTCCGTCTCGTTCTTGCGAACGACAAACACACCGTGACTGGTGGAGGTTTTCTCCCACCCATTGACCTCGCTGCGCACGAACGTAATCAAGATCGGCTGGCCGATCTGGAAGTTTTCGAGTGGTCCAAGCGGAATCCAGGCTTCCTTGCCGCCTGCCTCCAAGGCGGGATCAACCAGATAAACAATGCTGGGGATACCGACGACCGCTCCAATCGCCCCGCCCACCGTGATGGTGGCCAACTTAATGAAATCACGGCGACTGATATGATGAGAACCTGCCATGTGAACCTCCTGCTGGGAAATGACAACTTATCAGACAAAGATACCACATATGATGTGATTATAAGGATGATTTTGATTTCTTCATGAGGAAATCTGAAACGAATAATCCATGAGTATTGTCACTATTAAATGCCGAATTGAGAATGGGATAATAGACTATCTTGTTCAAATCCCTTGCACAAGGAGGTATAGATGGGCCTGAAAAGGAACGTCGGCCTGGTCACAGGCCTGCGATACCAGGGCAAAGGTCCGATGTTGACGTTCGTATTGCATCGCATCGGCGGCCTGGGCATCGTAATTTTTGTAGCCACGCATATCCTAGCCTCTTTCCTGGGCGGTCCGGCGGGGGTTTTTGTGAATACAATCTACCAGCACTGGGCCTTTCAGATCGTTGTATTCTTCTGCGCCTTGTTCCATGCCATCAACGGCCTGCGCATCGTCATCCTAGACCTGTGGCCGAAACTCATCGAACACCAGCGTGAGGCCATTTGGATGGAGTGGGGCATCTTCTTTCCAATTTACACAATTGCTGTCATCGTTATACTGAGGACGGCCTTGGGAGGCTGAACATGACCGAAAAAAGCAGAACCGTCTCCCTTACCAAGCGCGGCTTCAACTTCGACACGTTCATGTGGGCCTTCGTGCGCCTTTCGGCCCTGGCGATGTACCTGTGTGCATTCATCGGTCTGGGTGGGGCATTAATTATGGGCGCCCGCACCCAGATGAATCTGGCAGACATCATGCGCTGGATGTTCATGCCCAACCCGAACCACGTGCTGAACACCAACATCCCGGACATTGCCCCCTGGACAACAGTCTTCTGGAAGATCATGGGCAGCGCCATTGTCCTCTTTGCCACCTCCCACGGCTTGTATGGCCTGCTCAGCGTGCTGGAAGATTACCTGACCGAACCCAGGCTACGGCGAGCGATGCGCATCTTGTTTGTGCTGCTCACCGCAGTCATGATGGCTATCGGCGTTTACATTATGTGGACATCTTAGGAGCCGCACCATGAAAACTCATCAATTCGAAGTCATTGTCGTTGGTGCCGGCGGGGCGGGGCTGATGGCGGGACTCTACGCCTCCAAGACTGCCAAGACGGCCGTCATCAGCAAACTCTATCCCACGCGCTCGCATACCGGCACGGCGCAGGGCGGCATCGCCGCCGCTCTTGGCAACATCGAAAAAGACACCCCCGAATGGCACTGCTACGATACCGTCAAAGGCTCCGACTACCTCGGCGACCAGGACGCTATCGAGTTTATGACTAGCGAAGCCCCCGGCATCGTTTACGAATTGGAACACATGGGGCTGCCCTTCGACCGCACCCCCGAAGGCCGCATCGCGCAGCGACCTTTCGGCGGCCACACCAATAACGAAACCGGACGCCCCGTCCGCCGCGCCTGCCACGCCGCCGACCGCACCGGTCACATGATCTTGCAGACGCTCTATCAGCAGTGCATCAAAAATAAAGTCAACTTCTTTGACGAATTTCAGGTGGTGGATTTGCTGATGGTGGATGGAAAAGCCGCTGGCGTTGTCGCCATTGAACTCGCCACCGGCGAACTGCACACCTTCCACGCCAAAGCCGTCATCTTCGCCACCGGCGGACATGGCCGCATTTGGGAAATCACCTCCAACGCCTACGCTCTCACCGGCGATGGGCCCGCCATTGTCGCCCGGCGCGGCATTCCGCTACAGGATATGGAATTCTTCCAATTCCACCCCACCGGCATTTACAAACTCGGCATTCTCATCACCGAGGGCGTGCGCGGCGAGGGCGGCGTGCTCATCAACGGCAAGGGCGAGCGCTTCATGTCCAACTACGCCAAAACCGTCAAAGACCTGGCCTCGCGCGATGTCGTCAGCCGCGCCATGTACCTGGAAATGCGCGAGGGGCGCGGCATCAATGGTCAGAATTACCTTTACCTGGACGTGCGCCCCGAAACCGTCAACAAATACGCCGCGCTGGACGGACGCACCAACCCCGACGGCTCGCCCTACACCGTCACAGGGGAACAAATCCTCAAAAAACTTCCCGACATCATTGACTTCTGCCGCACCTACCTGGGCGTAGACCCCCTCACCCAGCCCATGCCCGTCCAACCGACAGCGCACTACGCCATGGGCGGCATCCCCACCAACATCTACGGCGAAGTCCTGCTCGACGAAAACAAAACGGTCGTCCCGGGTCTGTACGCCGCCGGGGAATGTGCCTGCGTTTCGGTGCATGGCGCCAACCGCCTGGGATGCAACTCCCTGGTCGACATCGTTGTTTTTGGGAAAAATGCTGGTTTACACGCCGCCGAATATGCCCAAGGCGCCTCCTTCGTGGACCTGCCAGCGGCTCCAGAACAACCGGCCCGCGCCGCGCTGGAAACCTTCTACAAGGGCGATGGCAGTGAAAAAGTCTACGATCTGGCCAACGAGATGAAACATGAAATGTTCGCCAATATGGGCGTCTTCCGCATCGAAGAGGGCATGAAGCACGCCCTGGCGAAAATCCGCGAGTTGAAGGAACGCCTCAAACACGTTAAAGTCAGCGACAGCGGCAAAATCTTCAACATGGAGTTGATGAACGCCTGGGAACTGCAAAACCTGCTCGAACTGGCCGAAGTCACCACCGTTTCGGCCTTGGCGCGCCAGGAAAGCCGCGGCGGCCACGCCCGCGAAGATTTCCCCAAGCGCGATGACGTCAACTGGCTCAAGCACACCCTGGCGTACGCCAAAGATGGCAAAGTGGAATTGAAATACAAATCGGTTGCCATCACCAAATACCAGCCCAAAGAACGCGTCTATTAGTGAGGCCATGATGCAGGTAACTCTGAAAATTTCCCGCTACAACCCCGAAGTGGACAAAACCTTCCACTACGAAACCTACACGCTCGAAGCCGAACCCACCGACCGCGTGCTGGATGTGCTGGAACGCATCAAAGGCCAGTATGATGGCACGCTCTCCTTCCGCCGCTCGTGCGCTCACGGCATCTGCGGCTCAGACGCCATGCGCATCAATGGCCGCAACATGCTGGCCTGTAAAACCCTCATCCGCGATGTGGGTGAAAAAATCACGGTCGAACCCGTCCTGGGGCTGCGCATCATCAAGGACTTGATCGTAGACATGGAACCGTTCTTCGATAACTACAAAAAAGTCCTGCCATATTTCATCAACGACTCGCCGCTCCCCGAAGACGGCAAAGAGCGCCTGCAAAGCCCAGAAGCGCGCCTGCGCTTCGACGACACCACCAAGTGTATCCTGTGCGGCGCCTGCACCACCTCCTGCCCGTCTTTCTGGGCCAGCGACGAATACCTTGGCCCGGCCGCACTCGTCAACGCCCACCGCTTCATCTTTGACGACCGTGACCAGGCTGCCGCCGAGCGCCTCCAAATCGTCAACGACGTGGTGGGCGTCTGGCGCTGTCACACCATCTTCAACTGCACCGTAGCCTGCCCGCGCGAGATCCAGATTACCAAGGCCATCGGCGAGTTGAAGATGGCACTGGAGACAGGCAAGTTGGACTGACACGACAGCCTCCCCCCACCCGGTATCGCAGGATGCCGGGTGTTTTTTGTTCCAGGTTCCCATCAGAACAGAGACGACTTTAAGAAAGCCCGGGATTCCACTTGTATTTCTGCTCTCCTTTCCCTATAATGGAAGCATTCAACAAGGAGACGCCCCATGTCCTTTATACCCAACTACCTCTCCCAACAAGATCCGCGCTGGAAAGACGAGAAACTCGGCTTCGACAACGCCATCACCATCGGCTCCGACGGCTGCGCCCTGACCTGCCTGACCATGCTGGTCAACGGCTACGGCTTCAACGAAACGCCATCCACCATGAACCAAAAACTCAAAGCCATGGGCTCCGGCGCAGGCTTCTTAGGCGGCCTGATCGTCTGGTCCGGGCTGACGCGCGCCTTCCCCAAGATCATCTACCGGGACATCCTCCTCTGCCGCGACCAGCCCGCCCCGCTGGCCTCCATCAACGCCTCGCTCGACGCCGGACAGCCGCTCGTGGTCGAAATTGACCGTTCTCCGGCCCCCAACCTGCAAAATCACTGGGTCGTCCTCTATGGCCGCCGGGGGAATGACTACCTGATTCTCGACCCATGGCCCAACCCGCCCGACAACAAAGAGTCCCTCCTGGTTGGCCGCTTTGGGCAGGGACGCGAAGCCGCCCAGATCATCACGGCCGTGGTCTGGTACCAAGCCACCGGCACACAGCCCCCTCCGCCCGGCGGCGGGATGACGGTGCGCGTCAGCGCGGCGGCCAGCGCCGGGCTGCGCCTGCGCTCCGCCCCCTCGACCCTGGGCCTGCTGCTTGCCACCGAGCCGCCCGGCACCCTGTTGCGTTGCCTCGAACCGGACGCCAGCGTCAGGTCCAAGATCGGCGTTACCGGGCTTTGGCTCAACGTCAGCGACCCGGACGAGTTGACCGGCTACGTCGCTGCCTGGTACGTGGAAGACCCCAACGCGGCGCCACCGCCTCCGCCTCCGCCGCCGCTCAACGGTTTCAAAGTGTACGTCATGCAAAATGTCGGCAGCGGACTGCGCCTGCGGGCCGCGCCCTCCATCACCGCCGCCATCCTGGGCAGCCTGCCGGCAGGGACGGAATTGACCGTCCTGGAAGACGAAGCGCAGGCCGGGGTCAAGATCGGCCAGATGAACCAGTGGCTGAACGTTCGCGAACCAGGCGGGAAGGTCGGTTACGTGGCCGCCTGGTACGTGGAACCGGCCCCCGTCTCCACACCGCCTGCCTCTAGTCTGACCGTCTTCGTCTCGCCGCAGGTAACTGCCGGGCTGAACCTGCGCGCCGGGCCGTTGCCGACAGCCAGCGTCAAAAAGGTCCTGGCCGCGGGGACGCGGCTGGAAGTGCTCGAAGCGGAGGCGGCCGCCAACGCCAAGATCGGCGTCGTGAACCAGTGGCTCAACGTCCGCGAACCCGGCGGTGAGACCGGTTATGTGGCGGCCTGGTACGTGAAGAAATGACTGCAACCAGCCAATTTCACATCAGACGTAAACTTTTATAGAAGCCTCGGGGTTGGGAGATTGCTTTTCGTAAATCAAGTTACCAATTCCTGAGGCTTCTCGTCCTAACTCATGTTCGTACAAGCGGAGCGAGTGGATCAGGCGAGGGTTTCCCGCACGCGGGCAATATCGGCGTAGATTTGCTTGAGGAGCGCTTCCACAGAAGAGAATCTCATCTCGTCCCGCAGGCGGGCGACGAATTCCAGTTTCACTTCCTGGCCGTATAAACTGCGGTCAAAATCCAGCAGGTGGGCTTCGACGGTTGGGGCAGTCTTGTCGGGTGTGAAGGTAGGGTTGACGCCGATGTTTGTGGCGGCGGCAAAACGTTCCCCCCCCACCCAGGCCCAGGCAGCGTAGATGCCGTTGGCCGGGATGAGTTTTTCCGGCGCGGCCTGGATGTTGGCCGTTGGGATATTGATGTGCCGCCCGCGCCCGTCGCCGTGGATAACCGGCCCGGAGAGCGAGTACGGGCGTCCCAGCGCTTTGGCCGCTTCGGCCACCGCCCCTTCCCGGACCTGTTGCCTGATGGCGCTGGAGGAGATGATCCTGCCTTCCTGCTGCACTGCTTCCACTACCTCGACAGTGTACCCAAGCGCCTTGCCGATTTCCGTTAAACGGGCGGCGTTCCCCTCCCGGCCGCGGCCCAGGGCGGTGTCGTAGCCGATGACGAGGCGACGCAGGCCCAGGGTCCGCGCGGCGAGGCGCACGAACTCTTCGGCGGTCTGCGCGGCGAAGGCGCGGTCGAACGTCTGGGTGATGACCACGTCCACGCCCAGGCTGGCCAGCAAGGCCGCGCGTTCGGCAGGAGGGGTGAGATACTGAAACTCTGTCCGGTTGCCGAGGACAACGGCCGGATGCGGGTCGAAGGTTATCACAACGGCGGGCGAACCGGCGGCGCGGGCGCCATCCAACAGACGGCGCAACAGAGCGCGGTGTCCTAGATGGACGCCGTCGAAGACGCCGACGGTCAGCCAGGCATCCTTGAGCGAAAGGTTATCGAGAGAACTGAAATGGGTCACAGTGATTAAACGCGATGGACACGAAGGGACACAAAGGGCATCCTCTGTGTTCTTCGTGTCCTTCGTGGTGAATGGGGTTCAGGAGAAGAATACTTTCTTGGGTTGCCACTCGAGGGTAACGCCGTCTTCGCCGGTGGCGAGGTCCATGATGGCGACGAGTTCACCCGCCATGCTGACGCCGCGCACCAGGCCGGGCTGGCTGTCGGGGGCGGCCTTAACACGGTGCCCGTGTTTGACTTCCTCGACCTCGTCGGGGTTGAGTTCCACGGCTTTCCAGTCTGCCAGGGCTTCGGCGGCGGGGATCAGGTACTGATACCAGTTGCCGGTCACGAAGGCTTCCTGGAGTTTGCGCAGGGGGGTGGCGTCGCGCAGGCTGAAGCGCCCGCTCTTGGTGCGCCGCAGGCCGACCAGGTAGGCGCCGCAGCCGAGCGCCGCCCCCAGGTCGTTAGCCAGCGAGCGGACGTAGGTGCCGGAGGAGCAGTGGACGTCCACCACCACTTCGGGCGGCGCCCATTCAAGCACTTCGAGGTGGTAAACGTTGATCTTGCGGGGGGCCAGTTCCACTTCTTCGCCCTGGCGCGCCAGGTCGTAGGCTCTGCGTCCTTGCACTTTGACCGCCGAGTAGGGCGGGGGGGTCTGTTCGATCTCGCCCACGAAGCGCTGCAGCGCCTCGTTGAACTGCGATTCGGTGATGTTGACCGGTGTGCGCGTCTGCCCGGTGAAGCGCCCGTCGGCGTCGTAGGTGTCGGTGGTGCCGCCCAGGCGGATGATGGCCTGGTAGCGTTTGTCAGAAGCGGAGACGAATTCGCTCAAGCGGACGGCGGGGCCGACCAACACAACGAGGACGCCGGAAGCACGCGGATCGAGCGTGCCGGTGTGCCCGGCGCGGCGGATATTTGTCCCTGTGCGAATGATCTCGACCACATCGTGCGAGGTTAGACCAACGGGCTTATCTACCACCAGAATACCGGAGATGGCATTTTTTATATCTTGACTTTCCATGGCTGTTTTCCTCCAAAATAATGTTGACAACTCGTCCCCAGCGAGCAACTTAATGCGGTTGGTTCAAATACTTGCGGGTGGCTGCCAGGATCTTTTCCTGCACTTCTGACAGCCTTCCATTAACCTCGGCGCCGGAGGCTGCCCGATGGCCTCCTCCGCCAAATTGCCGTGCAATCTGGGAAACATCAATGTGCGGCTTTAAACCACGCCAGGATATCTTGGTTCTCTGCGGACTCTGTTCTACGAACATGAGGGCAATGTCCGCATCGTCAATGGATGAGACGATATTAATCAAATCAGCATCATCATTCGAATTATAACCTGCTGCTTCCCTGTCTGCCAGTGTGAGTGTGCACCAGACTATGCCGTTGGCGCGCTGGAGGTTGGAGAGGCCGGCGCCCCAGTATTTTGCCCCGGCAAAGGTGCGTCGCACCAGACTGCGAAAATAGAGGTTACTCATGTCCACCCCCAGTTCCAGCAGGTTGGCGGCCTGGCGCAGAGACTCGGGGGTGGTGTTGGAGGTGCGGAAGCCAAGAGTGTCGGTGACGAGACCGGTCATCAGGTTGGAGGCAATCGCCGGGGTGATGGTCAGTCCCCAGCCCGGCATGTGGCGGATCAGGATCGAGGCGGTGGCAACCGCGTCTGGTTCGATCAGGTTCAGGGTCCCGAACGGCTCGGTGGTGATGTGGTGGTCAATGACCAGGTCGGGAGATGGATATCCGTCCAGGGCGCTGCCCACCCGTTTGGGATCCGAACAATCCACGGTGACGATTAGGTCGAACTGGCCTTCCGCTTTGGTTTGGATTCTTTCGCTGCCAGGCAGGTGCCTGAAGCCGGCAGGCACCCCGTCTGCAAGCGTCATCTGGACCTGTTTGCCTGCGTCAAGCAGCGCCAGGCCAAGCGCCAGGGTGGAGCCGATGGCGTCGCCGTCCGGGCGGATATGTGAAACGATGAGGATACGTTCGGCGGCGTGGAGGCGGGATTTTATTTCTTCGTGCAGATCATTCATTTTTGCGCAGGGAGGCGAGCAGTTTTTCGATGTGGTCGGCGTTTTCGGGGGTCGGGTCCCAGTGGAAGCGCAGTCGCGGCATGAGGCGCAGTTCGAGGCGGGCAGCCAGGGCGCGGCGCAGGAAACCGCTGGCGCTGTTCAGCCCCTCGAGGATCTCGGCGCTGCGCGCCGAGCCTTCCACTGCCGAGACGTAGATGTCGGCGAAGGCCAGTTCCCGGTCCACGGTCACGTCGGTGACGAAGATCTGGTGCAGGCGCGGGTCGCTGATCTCGCGGAGCAGAAGTTCAGAGAGTTCCTGTTTGAAGCGGTCGGCAATGCGTTCTAATCTTACTTTGGACGGCATAATCTTCTACCCGTATTTACGGAGGAGAGGCGAAACGGTTACTCTTTCTCCGTCTTTTCCAAAACGTAGCATTCGATCAAGTCGCCAACCTGGATGTCATTGAAATTCTTCAGGCCGAGGCCGCATTCGAAACCGGTGCGCATCTCGCGCACATCTTCCTTCTCGTGCTTGAGCGAGGCCACGTCTCCTACGTAAACGATATCCTTGCCGCGCAACAGGCGCACTTTGGCGTTGCGGCGCACTTCGCCCTCCGTCACCCGACAGCCGGCCACTTTGCCGCCCTTGGAAAGGTTGAAAACGGCCAGCACGCTGGCTTTGCCGATGACCTTCTCCGAAAATTCGGGCTGTAACATGCCCTTGAGCGCCTTTTCCAGGTCTTCGGTCAGGCGGTAGATGATATCGTAAAGGCGGATGGACACGCCTTCGGCCTCCGCCAGGCGGCGGGCGGCCACATCGGCCTGCACGCTAAACCCGACGATGATGGCCTGAGAAGCCGAGGCCAGCATGACATCGTTCTCGCTGACGTTGCCGGTTTCGGCATAGAGCACATTGACTTTGATCTCGCCTGCGCCGAGGTGATTGATCTCACCCAGAATCGGTTCCAGCGAACCCTGCACATCGGCCTTCAGGATAAGGTTGAGTTCCTTGGCTTCACCCGATTTGTAGCGGCTGAAGAGTTCCTCCAGGGTCATCTTCTTCTGTGCCGAGGCCTGCTGTTTGGCGGCTTCCTGCCGTTCCAGGATGATCTGCCGGGCCTCCTTCTCGGTACTGACGACCTGGAACAGGTCGCCGGCCGAGGGCAGTTCATTCAGCCCCATCACCGAGACAGGCACCGACGGTCCGGCTTTCTGCACCGGTCGGCCGCGGAAATCGAATTGGGCGCGCAGGCGGCCGTAGGCGACGCCCGCCACGACGATATCGCCCACCTTCAGCGTCCCGTTCTGGACCAGGAGCGTGGCGACCGGCCCCTTGGATTTATCCAACTCTGCTTCGATAACCGTGCCGATGACCGCGCCTTTGGAGTTGGCGCGGATGTCGGTGTTGTCGGCTACTAGCAGGATGGTCTCGAGCAAATCTTCGATGCCCTGACGCTGTTTGGCCGAGATGGGGACCACAAACGTGTTCCCGCCCCACTCGTCTGGCACGAGCCCATTCTCGCCGAGTTGCTGCTTGACGCGGTCTGGGTTCGAATTGGCCTTGTCTATCTTGTTCAGGGCGACGATGATCGGGACGCGCGCCGCTTTGGCGTGGGCAATGGCCTCCTTGGTCTGGGGCATCACGCCATCGTCGGCGGCCACGACCAGTACCACGATGTCTGCTCCCTGCGCCCCGCGGGCGCGCATGGCGGTGAAGGCGGCGTGGCCGGGGGTATCCAAAAAAGTGATCTGCCGCCCCTTCAACTCCACCTGGTAGGCGCCAATGTGCTGGGTGATTCCGCCTGCTTCGCCGGCGGCGACGTTGGCGTTGCGAATCGCATCCAGCAGGGTCGTCTTGCCGTGATCCACGTGGCCGAGGATGGTCACCACCGGAGGGCGTGGGGTGAGTACCGCCTGGTCTTCCTTTGCGATGACCTTGCGCCACATCGGCACCTCGCCGGTCTCTTTCTCCTCCACCACTTCGGCTTTCTCGAGAACAGCATCATATCCCATCTCTGCCGCCACGATGGCGGCGGTATCGAAATCAATGCTCTGGTTGATTGTGACCATCATGCCGTTTTCCATCAACTTGCGGATGATGTTAATGGCGGAAACGTCAATCTTCTGAGCAAAGTCACGCACCGTGATTACGGCGGGTAGTTCGATTTTCTTGGATTTTTGGTCGCTCATACGGCAACTCCTTGGATAATTCCAGTTTGAGGCCTCTCACGAATGAAAGGCCGTGCATCATCGGACTTTGCAGCCTGCCGGCTGAGCGAGGGGCGTTTCTTAGCCCATAGAACCCTGATCCTGACCTTCTTCCTCCGGCAGCGTCTGCATGAACTGGCGGAGGGCCTCAATATCTCGTTCAGAAAGGGTTACTTTCAAGGCATGGGCAAGGGAGCCTTTCAGCCCTTTTTCCCAGCAGGAGCGGCGGTTATGCAGGTAGGCGCCCCGCCCGGCGAGTTTGCCGGTCAGGTCCACGCTTACGCCGTCCGCGTGACGCACAATGCGCACCAGCGAACGCTTGGGCAGCACGGTTCGGCAGCCCACGCAGGTACGCTGGGGAATATGCTTCGGTCGTTTGGTTTGTTTGCCGGACACCTTCTTACCAGATGACTTCTCAGATACAAATTATCGAGGCACGCAGGAAGGACCTGGCGGGAACTACCAGGTTTCCTCTTCAAGCGAATCGCCGCGCTTGTGTTTCTTGCGCGCCACCTTTTCGCCGCGCTCTTCGTCGTATTCGATAACGCGGTCTTTGCGGCTCTTCTTCTTATCTTTATCTTTCTTGGCGCCTTCGTCCTCTTCGCCTACCGCCGCCTCGACCTTCAGATTCTGCATGCTGAAAAGTTTTTCGAAATCTTTCTCCTCTTCCGGCTCTTCTTCCTGGCCAGGCTCGGTCGCTGCTGCAACTTCGACCTTCTCCTCGGCGGGTTGTTCGGCTTCCTCCGCCAGGATAACAGGTTCAGATACCGCTTCGGCAGTTTCGGCTGCGGCGGCTGCCTGCGGTTCTTCTTCGGCAGCAACCGCTTCGGCGGGTTTTTCTGGTTCAGGGAAGGAGACCGCGCCCAGCGCGGACTGGATCGCCTGCATGGCTTTGGGCCCGATGCCCGGCAGACCGAGCACGCTGTCCGGGTCGAGTTTCATAGCCATCATCAGGTCACCGACCGTGCGGTGCTCGGCTTCGGTCAGGATGGCGTAGACGTGTTCGGGCAGGCCGAGGGTCTCGATGTCCATCTCGAAAGCCTGGAGCGGAATGCCTGCACGCGCCTCGGCAAACCGTTCTTCTGCCGCGGCGGCTTCGGCTCTCTTCTTCTCCACTGTGCGGCGCTCCACGCGCTCCACGAACTGGATGAGTGAAAAGAACTCCTCTGGCATCAGCACCTGGTTCTCAGCCTTCTTGGCCAGGATGGCCTCGATGAGCGGCACGTTATCCTTTTCGTATTCCGCGATGACGCTGAGGGAGGAATCGGTTTGCAATTTGGAAATGGCATCGCCCGCCGCTTCGGTCAGGGATTTGATGTCAATGCGCCAGCCGGTCAATTTGGCGGCCAGGCGGGCGTTCTGCCCATCGCGGCCGATGGCCAGCGAGAGTTGATCTTCGTGGACGACGACCGTGGCGGTCTTGTCTGACTCGTTCAAGTAAACCCCGCTCACCTTGGCCGGGCTGATGGCCTTGGAGATATACACGACCGGATCGGGATTCCACTCGATGATGTCAATTTTCTCGTCGTGCAGTTCCTTGACGATGGCCTGGATGCGCACCCCCTTGATGCCCACGCACGCTCCCACCGGATCCACATTCGGCTGGGTGGCCGAGACGGCCACCTTGGCGCGCTGCCCCGGCTCGCGGGCGATGGCGCGAATCTCCACAATGCCGTGGTAGATCTCCGGCACCTCGTTTTCGAGCAGGCGGCGCAGGAAATTGCGGTGGGCGCGCGAAAGGATGATCTGCGGGCCGCGCGGGTTGTCCTTGACTTCCAAGACAATGGCGCGCACCCGGTCGTGCACTTTGAAACGCTCGCCGGGGATCTTTTGGCTTGGCGGCATGAGCCCTTCGGCTTTCATCTCCAGTCCCACGGTCACGCCCTGGGTGGTGTTGACTGCCTGCACGGTGCCGCTGATGATCTCGCCCACCTGTTTGTTGAAGAAATCGGCCTGCATCTGGCGCTCGGCCTCGCGGATGCGCTGTTGGATGACCTGGCGCGCCGTCTGCGCGGCCACGCGCCCGAAGTCCTTGGGCGTGGTCTCGACGATGACCATGTCGCCAAGTTGAGCCTCGGGCTGGACCTGGCGGGCGGCCTCCAGTTGGACCTCGGTGCGTTCATCCTGCACGCCGTCCACCACCTCCTTCTCGGCGTAGATGACCACCTTGCCGGTCTCCGGGTCGAGGGTGGCACGCACTTCCTGCGCGCTGGAAGCGTTCACCGCGCGCCGGTAGGCGGAGACCATCGCCGATTCAATCGCCGACAGGATGATCTCCTTGGGCAGTTGTTTTTCCTCGAGGATTTCATTGAAAGCCAGGGCAAATTCGTTCTTCATTCTTCCTGATTACTCCATCAAGTGGTACGTTACAAGCAGAAAAGTGGGGGGCGCCCACTTTTCAATGCGTTCGGTATTGGTTCTGCAACGGGCGTGATTCTAGCATGGAATTGAGGAGGATGCAAGGATTTTTGCTGAGGTTCGGATGTTGGTTCGGATAGTATCTCTCTCAATCCCTTTTGCGGCGGATTTACGCGGATTATGCGGATTGTTGATAGGTTCTTCCGCGCAATCCGCGGCAAAAAATGCTGCTCCGAACTCATGCCTGAAGATCTATTTTGCCGGCCCGGCCAAGACTCGGCCTTGCACACTGCCCCACTTTGGGGCAAAATAGAGTAGGAGTTCTCCTGTGAAGATCCTTGCCGTCAGCGACGTGGTGGTTGACCGCCTCTATTCCCCGGAGGTGCGGGGTGCATTTCCCGCCCTCGACCTGATCTTGGGCTGCGGCGACCTGCCCTTTGAATACCTAGAGTTCCTCGTTTCCTCATTCGACGTGCCGCTGCTGTATGTACCGGGCAACCACGACCCGCTCTTCAACTCAGGCAACCCCGCCTCCCGCGCCGACGGCTGCGATAACATTGACTTGCGCGTGACACGCGTCAAGGGTCTGACCCTGGCTGGGCTGGGCGGCAGCATCCGCTATCACCCCAACCGCCCGAACCAGTATTCACAGGCAGAAATGTACTTGCGCGTTGCCTCTCTAACTCCCGCCCTCCTGTGGAACCGCATCCGTCATGGCAGCGTTCTCGATATTGTGGTGGCGCATTCGCCGCCGCGCGGCATCCACGACGACGATGACCAGGCCCATACTGGCTTCGATGCCTTTGTGAATTTCATCAAAGTCTTCAAACCGCGTTATTTCCTGCACGGCCATACCATGCCTCCTAACAGCAACCTGGCCCCCCCCAGTTCCCGTCTGGGCGCGACGCAGATCATCAACATCAACCCCTACCGCCTGATCGAGGTGGAATTGCATGGCTGATTACTTCTCCGAGCGAGTCCGCCAGGATTTCGCCCGCGCCCGTTTCAAGGCCTTCCTCAACCGCATCCGCCGCGTGCTGATGGGCCAGCCGACGACCCTGCTCTCCTATGACGAGGTCAAGGAAAAACTACGCATCGGCGGCCCCGTCTATCGTGGCGTGCGCACCGTCCCCATTGGCCAGATTGCCGGCAGCCTCAACCGTTACCACCAGTTCGACCGCGCCTTCCTGCCCACCGAAGACCGGCTGGCCGACCGCTGGCAGAACATTGACCGCGCCTTCTACCAGGACGTCAGCCTGCCGCCGGTCGTCCTCTACAAGGTCGGCGATGTCTATTTTGTGGTGGACGGCCACCACCGCGTCTCGGTGGCGCGCGAACAGGGGCAGGAATTCATCGAAGCCGAAGTGCGCGAGTGCCAGACCAAGGTCAACATCACCCCCGACCTCCAGCCCGAAGACCTCGAAATCCTGGGCGAAAAAGCGCTCTTCCTCGACTACACCAACCTCGACCAACTGCGTCCCGAAGCCGACATCAACCTGACCATCCCCGACGGTTTCGACCGCATGCGGGAACACATCGCCGTCCACCGTTACTTCATGGGGCTGGACGAGCAACGCGACATCTCCGAGCAGGAGGCCGTGACGCACTGGTATGACAAAGTTTACCTGCCCATTGTGCGCGCCATCCGGCGCAGCGAGATACTCAGGGAATTCCCCGGCAAGACCGAAGGCGACCTCTACCTATGGGTGCTCGACCGCCAGCGCTACCTCAGCCAGGAAGGCCGCAAACTCGCCAGCCCGCAGAAGGCCGCCAAGGATTTCATCGAAGAGATCAAATGACGCACCCACTGGCCGGCGTTTACGCCGCCGCCGTCACACCGCTCGAGGCCGATTTCTCCCCCGACCTGGACGCCCTCCCCGGCCTGCTCGACTTCCTGGCCGGGCGCGGCTGTCACGGGATTCTGCTGCTGGGGACAACCGGGGAGGGGCCGTCGTTTTCGGCGCAGGAACGGACCGAGATCTTCCGCGCCGGGCTCCATGTCCGCGAAACGCGCCGGACCCTGAACCTGTTCGCCGGGACCGGCACCCCCAGCCTCACTGAGACCGTCTTCCTCACCCGCACTGCTTTCGACCTGGGGTATGACAGCGTCGTTGTCCTGCCTCCTTATTACTACCGCAAAGCCACTGACGAGGGCCTGTTCCGCTGGTTCGATGAACTCATCCGCCGCGCCGTCCCCGCAGACGGCGCGCTGCTGGGCTACCACTTTCCCGGCGCGGCAGGGATCGGCTTCTCGCTCGACCTGCTGGCGCGCCTGAAGGACGCCTTCCCGCGCCAGTTCGTTGGAATTAAGGATTCCTCCCACGACCCCGACCTGGCGCGTGCGCTCGGGGAGCGCTTCGGCGAAGACCTGCTGGTGCTGACCGGCACCGACTCGTACCTGCAACTGGCGCTGGAGAATCATGCCGGCGGCTGCATCACCGCCCCGGCAAACTTGATCTCATCCGACCTGCGCCGGGTGTGGGATGGCTTTCGAAATGGCGAAGAGGTAACTGCCGCCCAAGCGCGTGTGAGCGCGGCGCGTCACATGCTCGAACAATACCCGCCCTTCCCGCCCCTGCTGAAGGCGCTGCTGGCGCGGCGACACGGCTTCCCGCGCTGGCCTGTTCGCCCGCCGCTGGAGGCGCTCTCCTCAGAACTCGAAGAACGCGCTCTCCGCGATTTGGAAGGCTGGCAAGTTTGAACCTGCCGACTTTCGACTTTCAAACCCATGACAACCTGGCGACTGCTCCTCCACCCCACTCCTGCCCGCGGCGCATGGAACATGGCCGTGGACGAAGTTCTTCTCGAAGCCTGCGGGCGCGGCGGTTCGCTTCCCACCCTGCGGCTCTACGCCTGGGAACCGGCCTGCCTCTCGCTCGGCTACGCCCAGCCGGTCAGCGACGTGGACCTCGAACGCCTGCGCGCCCGCGGCTGGGACCTCGTCCGGCGTCCCACCGGGGGGCGCGCCGTGCTCCACGTGGACGAACTAACCTACTCGGTTATCGGTCCGCTCGATGAGCCGCGCCTGACCGGCACGGTGCTGGAGAGTTACAATCGGCTGGCCGCTGCACTGGTAGAAGCCCTGCGCCTGCTCGGCCTGCCGGTGGAGGCGCAGGAACGCGCCGGCGGCCCCAACCGCAATCCCAACCCGGTCTGCTTCGAGGTACCCTCCGCCTACGAAATCACCGTTGACGGGAAGAAACTGGCCGGCTCGGCGCAGGCCCGCCGCCGCGGAGGCGTGCTCCAGCACGGCTCCCTGCCTCTTACCGGCGACCTGACGCGCATCCTCCAGGCGCTGGCCTTCCCAGACGAAGCCTCCCGCCAACGCGCCGCCGACCGCCTGCTTGCGCGGGCGACGACGGTGGAAAGCGCCCTGGGCCGCCTCGTGACCTGGGACGAGGCCGCGGCAGCCGTCCGGTCCGCGTTCCGCAGCGCCCTCTCCCTGGACCTGGAACCGGCTTCCCTGACCGAGGCCGAGTCCCGGCGGGCGGAAGAACTGGCGGCGCAGAAATACGCCCATCCCGATTGGATCGAGAACAAGTAGGTCTTTAGCGGGCGGAAAACAAAAAGGCCGGGGCTGTTCCCTCGGCCTTCAACAAGTCTGCCAACTTGTAAACGTTACGGCTGCGGCTGGACAAATACAACCGTCTTGTAGCCCAGCGCATTGAAGAATTTCTCCAAGTACACCTCGGCGTTGATGCGCGCCTGATCGAGGATACCGTCTTCCAGGGCGGCTTTGAGGATTTCCTGCTCGGCCACCTGGCGGGCAGTCGTCTCGAGGTTGGGGTCGCCGTGGGTGAGCAGGCCGGTATCCCGGTCATAGACGTACGATTTCTCGTTGTCGAGGGCGGCGACTAGCACCTCGGCTTCCGGCAGGCGCACGTTGAGTGTATCCCCCTCCAGCCACAAGTCGTCATCGCCGATCTTTTCCATGTCTATTCCGGCGATCACGTAGCCGTGCGCCACGAACAGCAGGCGGTCGCCGAAGAGCGGCCCCAGCACACCCTGATTCATCTCGGCGGTGATGACCTTTTCCACAGTGTAATGGATGGTTTCCAGTTTGGCCACCGCCCGCACCTCGTTGATGATCGTCACCGGGTCCGGGATGACCGTGGGAGTGGGGTGCAGGAGTTGGGACACCTGGGTGTTGAGTTGGTCATTGGCCTGCTGGAACGGCTGCATGGTCTGGCTGATCTTGTTGTTGACGGATGAGATGAGGATCCACACCAGCCCGATGGCGAGCAGGACCAGGAGAACCCGCAGGATGGTTTTAATTAGGGATGACTTTTCCATGCAGCAGATTATATCTTCTCGCCCAACTCTTGCGAAGGTTATCCTGCCGCCGAAGTTCTTGGCAGTACACAATGATAGTTGTCACTTGCTTATCTTATAATTTAACGTTATCATCATAGTATCTGGGCTGCGACGCCCGGAGAATAAAATTTTTCTGAGAGGAGAGGAAGAAAGATATGAAGAAACTGTTTGCTCTTGTTTCCCTGCTTGTGGCGGTGGTTATGCTCTTTGCCGCCTGCACCCCGGCGCCCACGCCGACCCCGGTTGCGGTGACGGAGGAACCTCCCGCCCCTACCGAGCCGCCTGCCACCGAGCCCCCCCTGCCGGAACTTGGCAGCCTGGAACGCCCGATCAAGATCCTGTTCGTCCCCTCGGTGGACAACGCGGCGATCGTCACGGGTGGTGAAATGCTCCACCAGGCCCTGCACGAGGCAACCGGTTACTACTTCACCGTCAGCGTTCCGACCTCCTATGCAGCCACCATCGAGGAAATGTGCGCCTCCCCAGACGACACCATGGGCTTCATCCCCGGCCTGGGCTACGCCCTTGCCAACCAGTTGTGCGGTGTGGACGTGGGGGCCAAGGCCGTTCGCTATGGTCTGGAGTGGTACGCGGCTCAGTTCCTCGTCCTGCGCGACAGCCCCTACCAGACCCTTGCCGATCTGAATGGCAAGAAATGGGCCTACCCGGACGGCGCTTCGACCTCTGGTTACATGTACCCGCTGTACATGCTCCAGCAGGCGGGCGTGACCCCCAGCGAGACCGTGGAAGCCGGCTCGCATGACGCCGTTGTCCGCGCTGTCTATAACGGCGAAGTGGACTTCGGTACCACCTTCTGGTCGCCCGCCAACGTGACGCAGGGGGATGGCTCGGTCGTCTCCCTGGGTGTTACCCTGGGTGTGGACTCTTTGAACGAACCCGACATTCCGGCTGACCTGGTCGAAAGTTGCGCGGTGAGCGATGACGGCAAGAAGGTCACGTGCGGCACCTACGAAGTCCGCGATGCCCGCCGCAACATCCGCTCGGAAGCGCCGGATGTTATTCAGAAGGTCCGCATCCTGGCCGTCACCACCGCCATCCCGAACGACACACTGTCCTTCGGGCCTGAGTTCCCGGCTGATGTCCGCCAGGCCATCCTGGATGCCCTCTTTGCCTTTGCGACCAATGATCCGGAGGGATTCGCCGAGGCCTTCAAGTCCTACTCTTGGACGAACGTCCTGCCGGCGACGGATGCCGAATATGATCCCATCCGCTTCGCCATCCAGGCTGCTGGGGTCTCCCTGGAAAACCTGCCGTAAACTTTTCTGCACCACCTTCTGGGCAGGGGCTCGCTCCCCTGCCCAGATTTGTTATTATTTTGTCATCTTCGTCAAGCGAGATTCACATGCTGCAAATCAAAAACCTTACCAAGGTCTATGAAGGCGGGGTACAGGCGCTGAAGGACGTCAGTTTCGAGGTCCCCAAGGGGCAATTCCTGGCAGTCATTGGCTTGAGCGGTTCGGGAAAATCCACTTTGCTGCGCTGCATCAACCGCCTGATCGAGCCGACCTCCGGGCAGGTGCTTTGGAATGGGATAGACGTGACAGCCGCCTCGCCGGAGGAATTGCGCCGCATCCGCCGCAAGATCGGCATGGTTTTCCAGAACTTCAACCTGGTACACCGCTCGAAAGTGCTGACCAATGTGTTGGCGGGACGGCTGGGGTATGTCAGCCCGGCGTGGAGCCTTATCAACCACTTCTCCCGAGAAGATGTCGAGAAAGCCAACAAACAACTGGCTCGGGTGGAGATCGGGGACAAAGGCGGCTACCGCGCCGACGAACTCTCCGGCGGACAGCAGCAGCGGGTGGGGATCGCCCGCGCCATGATGCAGGACCCGGAGATGATCCTGGCCGACGAACCGGTCGCCAGCCTCGACCCGGTGCTGGCGCACAGCATCATGAAGTACCTGGAACAGATCAACAAGGAAGACGGCGTGACCGTGCTGTGCAGCCTGCACTTCCTGGACCTTGTGCACAAATATGCCGACCGGGTGGTGGCTCTTAACGAAGGGCGGCTGGTCTTCGAAGGTCTGCCCAGCGCAATTGACGACAAGAAATTCAAAGAAATCTACGGCCGCGATGCCGAGAGGGTGGGGTAACCATGAACCAGCGGAAGAAGAACAACAAACCTTCCCTCTGGAAATCAATCCGCACCGGCCTCTATTTTGCCCTGGCGCTCGGCTTTATCGCCTATGCCTTCCAGGTGACGGACATTGACCTGACCGAATTTCGCAAACCGACGCGCGTCACCTCCTGGACGCGCGCCCTGCGCGCCCTGGCGAAGCCGGAAATCTTCGAATACGAGAAGGCCGAGACAATCGTCAATGCTCCCATCTATCTCCCCTGCCCGGAAGGAGTCACTCCCGGCCTGGCGGAACAGGATACCAGCGGCCCTTATCTCGTTGTCCCGACCTGCGGCGCGCTTGGAGAGACCATCACTGTGGAAGGTTTTAACTTCCCTCCCGGCGCTGTGGGACCGATCGGCTGGGTGCCGAGCAGCGACCCGGCCTATGACCTCCTGCTGAGGCCGGAAGATGTAAAGGTCGACTCAGATGGCCATTTCAGTTACGAATTCACCCTGCCCGATGACCGCCAGAGCGAGGACGTGCAGTACATCCGTGTGATAGTGCGTAAGAATGTCGGCGCGCCGGTGTGGAGCGAGAACGCCAAATTGACTTGGGATAAGATCATCGAGACCATCTTCATGGCCTTCCTGGCCACGCTGCTTGGCACCATTCTCTCCTTCCCGATCAGTTTCTTGGCGGCGCGCAACCTGATGGTAAACGTGAAAAGCCCGCTGACCAGCCTTGCGCTGAGCATCATCGGCTGGCCGGTGGGCATCTTCGCCGGCGGATTGCTGGCGCGCTGGATGATGAATTTGAGCAGTATCGAATTCGGCGGCGTGTGGATGGATATTGCCAGCGTGGTGGTGGGCAGCAGCGTTGTCTATTTCCTCCTGCGCTGGGCGCTTTTGAGCGCGGAGGAAAACCCGGCGTTGTTCAAACGACTCCTGCGCATCGGCGCACTTCTCCTGGCGGCGCTCCTGCTTGTGTTCATTATGTATGACTTCACCTCGCTGGGCATTCAGTTGGGGCAGTCACTGATGCCCAAGCCGGACCCGCTGAGTGATGCCCTGCAACCGGAAACGGGACCGTTCACCTTCCTGGCCAACTTCATCTATCAGGTCAGCGACATCACGCACACCATCATGATCGTTGCAGTGGCTCTGGTTGTCGGCGGCGTGGCCTCGTCACTGCTGGGCCGCATTGGCCAACGGACGAATGAAAGCCTTTCGCCGGCTCCTCTGCGGATCATCAATGCCCTGCTGGCGGGTGTGGCGTTTGCTGTCTTGTTCATGCTTATCGGGGCTGGAATTGACTGGCTCTACCAGATCGGAAATAAGATGTATATTTACATCATCCCCGGTGCAGTTGGCGGCGCTCTGGGTATCCTGATCGCCCTATTCACCAAGCCCAAATCCTCTCTGCCGGTTGGGTTGGTGGTCTACTTTATCATGCGCTCCATCCTGAACATCGTCCGTTCGGTGGAAGCGGTCATCATGGCGATTGTGTTCGTCATCTTTGTTGGCATCGGCCCGTTTGCGGGTATGATGGCGCTGGGCTTGCATACCGTCGCCAGCCTGGCGAAACTCTACTCGGAGCAAGTGGAAAGTATCCTGCCCGGCCCGCTGGAAGCCATCGAGGCCACCGGCGCCAGCCGCCTGCAGACCATCGTGTATGGCGTCATCCCGCAGATCATCCCGCCGTACATTTCCTACACCATGTACCGCTGGGACATCAACGTGCGTATGTCCACCATCATCGGCATCACCGGCGGCGGCGGGATCGGCTTCCTGTTGGTGCAGAACATCAACCTGCTGAACTACAGCGCCGCTTCCACGCAGATGCTGGCGATTGCCATTGTAGTTGCCAGCATGGACTACATCAGTTCGAAATTACGCGAAAAGACGGTCTAGTTTCGGACCGTTCTGGCTGGTACCCCGCTCTGCACGCCGAGGGCGGGGTATTTTTATTGCCGCCGCGCTTCTCTCATCCGCCTTTTACCTTCCCCGGCATGATTTTTGGTACAATTCCTGGCTGTGTTCAAAAAACGGTTCAAACGATTCTTCTCCATGCTCCTGAAACTGGCCCTGATCCTTGCCGGATTGACTCTCCTCGTGCTGCTGGCAGCGCGCCTGATCACGGGTCTGTACGCGCGTCCGAGAACGTACAGCAGTTCCGAGGTCCCGGCGCGGCGCGTGGCGATTGTCTTCGGCGCTGGGCTGTGGCGCGACGGGACGGCCACCCCGGTCCTCTACGACCGGGTCACCACCGCCGCCGAATTGTATTTTGCCGGCAAAGTCGAAAAACTGCTCATGTCCGGTGACAACCGCTTCGTAGACTACAACGAACCGGCGGTCATGCGTCAGGTGGCGCTCTCGCTCGGCGTCCCGGAGGAAGCCATCGTGCTCGATTACGCCGGGCGGCGCACCTACGACACCTGTTACCGCGCCGCGGCCATCTTCGGCGTCAGCGAGGCCATCCTGGTGACGCAGAAATTCCACCTGCCGCGCGCCATCTACCTGTGCAACCACCTCGGCGTGGACAGCGTAGGGGTGGAGGCCGACCGGCGCACCTACCGCCGCGCATCCGTGCTATACTGGAACGCGCGCGAATTCCTGGCTACGGCCAATGCCCTGCGGGAGGTGCATGTCTCTCATCCCGTCCCCGTGCTGGGCGACCCTGAGCCAATTTTCCCGGAGGAACCATGACCCGTGACGAAGCCCTTGCCCTTGTCCGTGAATATGTCAAAAACGAGAATCTCATCAAGCACATGCTCGCGGTGGAAGCCGCCATGGTCTTCTACGCCGAGAAGTTTGGCGAAGACGTGGAAAAGTGGGCTGTGACCGGCCTGCTGCACGACTTCGACTGGGAGATCCACCCCACGCTGGAGGAACATCCGACGGCGGGCGAGCCCATCCTGCGGGCGCGCGGCGTGCCGGAGGAGATCATCCGGGCGGTGCTCTCGCATGCCGACCATACCGGCGTGCCGCGCCAGACGCGCATGGAAAAGGCGCTCTTCGCCTGCGACGAGATTACCGGTCTCATCACCGCCGTTGCTTACGTCCGCCCGTCCCGCTCACTGCTGGACCTGGAGCCTGCTTCCGTTAAAAAGAAGTGGAAGGACAAAGCCTTTGCGGCGGGCGCCAACCGCGCCGAGATCGAGAAGGGTGCTGCCGAATTTGGCGTCGAACTCTGGGAGCACGTCGGCAATGTCATCACCGCCATGCGGCGCGTCGCCCCCGAACTGGGGCTGGTGGGGAATGTGCAGGGTTGAAAATAGGTATTTCGGCGGGATCCATATCATAGCGACTCACCCATAAGGTGCGTCGCATTTCTTACACGCATCAAGGCGACAATCTTGGGCGTTTCTGGTTGGCGGTCAGCATTTCGGCAACCCATGTCGGCCGCCTCGGTCACGGCGGTGACTTTGCGCCCCCGTCCTTGAGACCTGATTACTGGATGATGACGTCAATGGCCGAGGAGATTCGCTGACGGACGATCTTGACCGGCAGTTCCGGCCCGGCCATCAGCACCGGCGTCTCAAGGTGTGAGGGGGCGTCGCGGCACGTCCGGGACCTTGGCCTCCAGGCGGATGACGTGAGCCTGCTGGAGTTGCACAATCCTGGCTTTTCGATATTGGCGGCCTTCCAAGTCGGTCAATGGCTTGATTTCGCGAGGGGGGAATGCTCCCGGCTGGTGGGATTAACGGCAAACCCCCGAGGCTCGCATCCCGGGGGCTTTTTATGGGTGTTCGGCGGAATTAACTGACAACGACAACGTTGCTGGC
The DNA here is from genome assembly GCA_020722345.1 of Anaerolinea thermophila. Lineage (GTDB taxonomy): Bacteria > Chloroflexota > Anaerolineae > Anaerolineales > Villigracilaceae > UBA877. The sequence continues at coordinate 24,003 of DYKZ01000007.1, forward strand.
CTGCGGGCCTTTGGGACCCTGCGTGACCGAGAATTCTACCTTCTGGCCTTCTTCGAGGTTCTTGAAGCCATCGCCCTGAAGGGCGGAGAAGTGGACAAAGACATCCGCTCCGCCCTCGCGGCTGATAAAGCCGAAGCCCTTGCTTCCGTTGAACCATTTGACTGTACCGCTGATACGTTCTGACATTGTTTGCCTCCTTATGGCAAAAAGAAAGTGGAGGACCCGTTTGTTTCGCCAGAACTGGTAAACAAAGGGCTCATGGATATGATCCCATGAGCCGATGTAGTTTGCACTGCCAAAGCGAACTTCTGGTATCCTAAGGCCGCAACTGTACCACGCGGCAGGGGAAGTGTCAATGACCACTTTTCGCTTATTTTTTGATCCAGTGTAACCGGCTAACGAATCAACGGCTTCTTCCCCGGCTCGCCGGGATGGCGGGGGTAATTCTTTGGCGTCGCGACAACCTTGTCGGCGATCACCAGGTAACGGTCCTCGGCCACGCCCGGCAACATCACCGGGACCAATTGCCGCAGGCTGCCCCCCAGCAGTTTCATCGCTTTCTCGGCTTTGTGCGCCTCAACCGGCCCAGAGACGCCCTTCTGCGCCAGAATCGCCCCCCCCACGCGCGCCAGCGGCAGAAGGTACTCGGCCAGCACGGGCAGGTTAGCCACCGCCCGCGCTACAGCCCAGTCGTAGGCCTCGCGATGGGCGGGCATCTGCCCCACCTCCTCGGCGCGAGCGTGGATCACTTCCACGGCCTCCAGTTTCAGGGTCCCGACCACGTGGCGGCAGAAATTGGCCTTCTTGCCGACCGACTCGACCAGCGTCAGTCGCATGGAGGGGTAGAGGATCTTGAGCGGCAGGCCGGGAAAACCCGCGCCCGTTCCCACGTCCACCAGCGACCGGGGCGGGGTCTCGCGCCAGGCTAGCACGCAGGAGAAGGAGTCTAGGAAGTGCTTGATGCGGATTCCTTCTGCATCCCGAATTGCAGTCAGGTTGAACTTCTCGTTCCAGGCCAGCAGTTCGCGTTCGTAGGTCATTAGCGCCACCACCTGCCGGCCGGTCAGGTGGATGCCGAACAACCGCTGCGCCTCGTGAACGAGTTTTTCCATGCCAAAATTATAAACCAAAAGGTCTGGCAGTTACGCCGAACTGCCAGACCTTTCACTGCTCACTCACGACTGGAGACTGACAACTGATGACTGTTTTACTGCTTTGCCTGCTTCTTCATCTTGCTGCGCTTAACTCCCCGGATGATGAGCCAGATCACCAAAGCAATCGGGCCAAAGACCACGATCAGGATGGGCAGAACGAGTACAAACAGCCAGATGATGAATTCGACGAAGCCGCGCAGGAAATTCACCAGCGCCTTGTAGGCATCCTGGGCGGCGCCTTTGGGCGTCCAGGGGCCGATCTCGAGCGGCTTGACGGTCTCCTCGGCCACCAGGCTGACGTTGATGAGCGAATAAGAGGAGGCCTCCTCGTAATATTTCATCTGTCCCTTGGTTATTTCGATCTGCTCGTTGTAGTACTGCAATTGGCTGAAGACGTTGAGCACGTCCTCGGTCTTGGTGGCGGCGTCCATGATGGCCTGCAACTGGTCGCGGGCGGCTTCCAGCGCCGTCAGGCGGGACTTGAGGTCCACGTATTCGGCGGTGACATCCTGCCCGGAGCGGGTCTCGTTGCGCACCTCCACCACGTCCGCCTTGATCTGGCCCAGCGCCGATTCCAACTTTTCGGCCGGGATGCGGATCGAGATGTAGCCCTCCGGGGCGGTGCCGCCATCGTATAGGGAGGCCTGGTACATGTTCGTCGAAACGACGAACCCGCCCAGCGACTCGGCCAGCGCGGCGATCTCCTCCATCTTGGCCTGCGGGTCGGCGATGACGATGGTCAAGTCGGCGTTCATGATGACCATGCGCTCCTGCAGGGTGGTGGCAGCCCCGGTGTCCACTTTGAGCGGGTCGTAGGTGACCGTGGTGGGCATCGGCGCATGGGCCGGGTAGGAGTCTCCGCCGCCCAGCGCTTCATCGTAGCCGCGCGGTTCTTCGTTGGGGACACCCTCGACCATCGTCGGCGCGGCAGCCCTCCCGCAAGCGGCCAGCGCGAGCGACAGGATGACGAACAGGAAAACGATTTTCTTTTTCATGGCTTCTTCTCCTCGCGAAATGTTTGCTCCATTGACGCCTTCCACCGCAGAAAAGTTCCGCCCCCAAATGCGCTCCCTACCACCCGCCCGACAGCCTCTCGGCGTGGCGCGCCGGCAGTCCGGCCTTGAGGATCTGCGCCTGCACCGTCTCGATGTCGTATTCTACCCGGCGCGTCTCCCAGGTCTCCTCCTTGGGCGAGAAGATGGCGTAAGCGGCGCGCGGGTCGCGGTCGCGCGGCTGTCCTACCGAGCCAGGGTTGAGGATAGCACGCTCGTCGAGTTTATAAGTCGTGCCCGGGCGCGGCACCTCGATGGTCAGGTCATCCTCCGCATTATGGTACTGGAAGATGGCCTGAAAATGAGAATGCCCCACCACGCACCAGCGAGTGACGAAATAGTCCAGGTTCAGGCGCGCCACCAGTGTGTTCATGATGTATTCCCAGATCGAATCGCGCGGGCTGCCGTGCGCCAGGGTCATCTCGCCGCGCTCCACCGGCGTTATGGACTGGGCGCGCAGGAATTCCTTGCTCGCCTCGCTCAGCGTTTCCCGCTGCCAGAGCAGCGCCTTGCGGGCATCCGGATTGAAGGTCTCCAGGGTCATGTCGTTGACGGCGGCGTAATCGTGGTTGCCCATCATCGAGGTCAGGCGCGGCAGCCCGGCGATACGCTCGATGCACTCGTTGGGGCGCGGGCCGTAGCCCACCACATCGCCCAGGCACCAGACTTCGTCCACCTTGCCGGCGTCCGCCAGCACGGCCTCCAGCGCCACCAGGTTGGCGTGAATATCAGAGATGACAAGGACTTTGGTCATTTTTCACCCAGCAGCGCCGCTAATCGTTCGATGATGATTTCCGCTGCCTGCTCCTTGCCCATCAGCGGCAGCGCCTCCTGCCGCCCGTCGGCGAAGAGCAGGGTGATGCGGTTGGTATCCACGCCGAAGCCGGCGTCGGGCGCGGAGACATCGTTGGCGGCAATCATATCCAGGTTTTTCGACTTCAACTTGGCGACGGCATTCTCGAGCAGGTCCCGGCTTTCGGCGGCGAAGCCGATCACCACCCGCGGCCGCCCGGACCCGAGGCCTGCTGCCGCTAAAAGGACATCCGGCGCGGCCTCCAGTTCGACCTGCGGAATCCCGTCCCGCTTCTTGAGTTTGTCGGCGGACACCGTCTTCGGGCGGAAGTCGGCCACTGCCGCGGCCATGACCAGGGCGTCGGCCCCCGCGGCTTCGGCCAGGACGGCCTCCTTCACCTCCTCCGCCGTCTGGGCGGGGACGAGGCGCGCCCCTACGGGGGGAGTCAGAGCCGTCGGCGCGCTGACCAGCACGACGGTCGCGCCCGCATCGAGGGCGGCCTGCGCCAGGGCGTAGCCCTGTTTGCCCGATGACTTGTTCGTCAGCACGCGCACCGGGTCGAGCGGTTCCTGCGTCCCTCCGGCGGTGACGACCACCTTCCTCCCGGCCAGTTTTCCATCTCGCCCAAGCAGCAGGCGAATGTGACCGAGCAGTTCCGTCGGTTCGACGAAACGGCCGCGTCCCACCAGCCCGGAGGCCATGCGCCCCTCGTCCGGTCCGGCGAAGGTCACGCCGCGTTCCATCAGGATGCGGACGTTCTCCTGCGTGGCCGGGCGCTCGTACATGCCCGCATCCATGGCCGGGGCAGCCAGGATGGGGCAGCGGGCGGCCAGGACGGTGATGGTGACCAGGTTGTCGGCCAGGCCGTGCGCCAGTTTGGCGAGGGTGTTGGCGGTGGCGGGGGCGATGACCAGCAGGTCGGCGCTGTGGCCGAGACCGACGTGCAGGATGTGCGCCTGCCCGCCCCACAGATCGGCGTCGGTGTAGGCTTTGCGCCCGGTGACGGATTGGAAGGTGAGCGGGGTGACGAATTTCTCGGCCCCCGGCGTGAGCAGCACATCCACCTGCGCCCCGGCCTGGGTCAGTTTGGAGGCCAGGTCGGCGGCCTTGTAGGCGGCAATCGAGCCGGTGACGCCGAGGAGGAGGTGCTTGCCGGTGAAGATAGACATCAGGCCGATTATACTGCCAATATGACAGGTCAGATTGCTGATCCTGTCAGCAGGGAGGAGGCAGCAGGAAGAGGCGCGCCGCGAAGAACAGGCAGAAGATATTCAGCGCCGACCACAGCCCGAATCCCACCAGCGGCGGGAGTTGCGCCAACAGCCAGAAGAGCGGCAGGATCCAGTCCGGGTAGTAGAACTGACGCAGGTTCCCACGGGCGGTCTCGATGTAAACGTAGTAGTCGAAGGGGATGTAACGGAGGGAATTGTCCAGCCACAGGAACAGGCCGAGGCTCCCGAAGGCGAGCGCCAGGGCGAAGAACTCCCAACGGGTGGAGCGGCCTCGCAGGCGGGCGTCCATGGCGGCCGCGTCGGGGACCGGGAAGCCGGGCGCGGTCAGCGGAAGAGTTTTTCCAGCCCCAGCCATACGTTGTCCCGCCAGGAGGTGTAGTTGTGCCCGCCGGAAAATTCGCGGTAGTGGAAGCGGTAGCCGCGTTCTTCGAGCAGCAGGCGCATCTGGCGGTTGCCCTCCAGCAGGAATTCCAGTTTGCCCACATCCAGCCAGACATCAATCTGCGGGGGCGGCAGGTAGCGCACCAGGTCCTCGATGACCGAGTGCAGTTCCGGGACGAAGAACGCCCCCGATTGGCTGAGCGCCTTGCCGAAGACCTGCGGCAGGCGCAGGCCGGTGTAGAGCGCCATCAGGCCGCCCATTGAAGCGCCCAGCACGCCGTAAGGCTCCACGCCGGGCGCAATCAGCGAAAGGTGCTCCTGGGCCAGCGGGATGATGTAGTCAAAGACGAAGCCGAGCGTGGCGTCGGCGCAGGAATATTCCAGGGTGCGCGCCGGCCCGCCGTTGGCGACCAGCGCCATGGCAAACGGGCGCACGCGCCGGGCGGCGATCATGTTGTCCACGATGACGTTCAGACGGGCGCGCTTGAGGTAGTCGGGGCCGTCGAAGACAACCAGCAGCGGGACGGGATTCGCCGCCGCAGGCTGGTACAGGTAAACGGTCCGTTTTGCCCCGCTGCCGTAGTCCCGCGCCTGGACCTGGTGCCTGGTCAGCGTTCCCCGCGCGATGTTGTGCATCGGCTTGGCAAAGATGGTCGGGTGGCCCTGCGGCATGTAGAAATAGTGGTTCCAGGCGCCCACGCCGTTGGAGACTTTGTTGGGGTTGAGCGGGTCTTCGACGCGCTGGCCGGTCTTGGGGTCGAGGAAGGCGTATTCGAGGTAGGCGTCGGGGGGCAGTTCGAGGGTGGCCTTCCACAGGTCGGGGGTGATGCGGGTCATCGGCTGGGGAAATTCCTCCCAGTTGTGCAGGTCTTCGATGAGCAGGACGGGCGACTTCCCCTGCCAGAGGAAGGTGGCGGTGTCGCTCTCCACAACGGGGTTGCCGGTGGTACGGGCGAGGGCGAGAAGCGGGAAGGTGGGCATGAGTCAGCGATCAGCAGTTAGCGGTCAGGGAGACGCGCAGGGGGTGAAGTTCGGCCATCATGATGTTCTTTTTGACAGACGGGTTGTTCATCATGAAGGCATTGGCGGCCTGTTCGAAGAAGCCGTGGCGGAAGGGGTGGAGGAAGTAGATGTAGTCGGGCATGGGGAGGCAGGCTCACTCGGCGAAGGAACTCGACCAGGTTTCAAAGCAGCGGCCGCGGTGCTCATCCTGCTTGTAGAAGGTGAGGTAGGTGAGCACCTGGTAGGGGATGAATTTCTGCTCTTCCGGTTTGTGGACGGCCAGGTCGAAGTAGGTGTGCCAGGTGCCGGAGTTCATATACATCTGGCTGATCGATTCTTTGGTGTCCGGGATAAAGTCGAGCGGGACAACTTCGTGGTGGTGGGAGTGGCCGTAGACGATGAATTGCGCCCGGTGGTTGAGGAAGGCTTCTTCCTTGAGGGCGTGCTGGGAGAGGGTCAGTTCGTCCGACCAGAAGCGTTTGCGGATCCAAAGCACCAGGCTGTCGAGGGTCTTGAAGGAGAGAACGTCGGTGAGGCCGAACAGGGCTTTCAGGCCGTCCACGATGTCGGGCTTGAGTTGTTTCTTGTCGTGCGCGCGCACAAAATCCAGTTCAAGGAAGTCTTTGCCCAGTTCGTCCCAGATGGATTTGAGTTTGCGCTGGAGAGGCTCGCTGATGTTGTTGCGCCGCAACTGGCTGCTGATCCACAACGGCGTGGCCAGCGCCGGGCGAACGTTGACCAGTTCGTGCAGGGCGGTGAGCATTTCCGGGGGCAATTCGTCTTTCATTTCCTCTTCTACCCGGACCGGGAATTTGTTGATCACCTCCACCGCGAAGGCGTCGCCCAGGGCGGCTTTGTCGCGGTCCTTGTCCTCGCTGATGTTGAAATTATCGTACAGGTCGCCGTGCTGGGCATAGACTCCGTGCTGTTTCAGCAGGTCGTCAATCTCCGGCGACTCTTTGGCCTGGTGCGGGAACGGCCCCGGACGGTTCGAGAGGCCGAGGGCGTCAATGATCTGCCTGCGGATGGGGTCGAAGTCCGACTCGGGCAGGTGGTAGACCCAATCGTGGTTGCCGACCATGTAGTAGATGCTCACTTTGACCGGCACGTGCCGCAAAGTCACTTTGGCCGGTTCGCCTCGGCGATTGGCAGGCGGCAGGTTCAGGAACGCGCCGGGGATGGTCAGGCTCTTCAGCAGGCTGACGGCTTCGGCGTTGTTAGACAGGATGTCGGTGGTAATCTCCTGAAGCGAACGCAGAAATTCCGGGTCTTTGCGATCCGTCCAGGGGCGGGCGTGGTTCTCTGTCTTGTCCTTGTGCTTCAGCCACAAGGTGGAATGCTGCACGTCGAGGATGTCGCCCAGCAGGATCAGGTCCACTTCCTCGATAGGGCGGTAAGAGCCGTCTGTGCGGTACGAGGCGCGCAGGACGAGTTCCTTCAAGCGTTCCACGAACAGGCGGAAGGCGGCGGCCGAGATGGATTGTCCGCAGGTGCCGTCGGTCAGGTGCAGATCGCTGATGATAACGAGCATGGCAAAACCTCCTGAACGCTCCCAATTATAGACCACAGATGGAAGGTACAGAAGGGCTTGCGCGGAGAAAAAGGCTGATTTTCCAGGTCTTGCCCATTCAACCCGAATTAAGGTACTATTACGCTACATTATGAATCTACCTCCTTCCTCCTCCCCTGACGCGCCGCGCGCCGGCCGCATCATCCAGAATGTGTTCAGCATCGCCGTCCTGCTGGCAACGCTGTTCACCGCCTTCTCACCGCGCCTCTTTTCGGGCGATTTTGGCGTCACCCTCTTGGCGCTGATGACGCCCCAGCCGGTTTCGGACGTCTCGGTTCCGCCCGGACGACAGGCGGTGCGCATCGGCATTGTGGCCGGCCACTGGGGCAACGGCGAGGACCGCGGCGCGGTCTGCGAGAACGGCACTGCCGAGGTGGACGTGAACTACGCTATCGCCAGTTTGGCGGCCCAGATGCTCGAAGCCCAGGGATACACGGTTGACCTGCTCCAGGAGTTCGACCCGCGCCTGGAAGGCTACCGCGCCGCCGCGTTGGTCTCCATCCACAACGATACCTGCGCGGACCTCGGGCCGGAGGCGACCGGCTACAAAGTGGCCGCGGCAGTGGGCAGCCGCGACTCCAACCTCTCTGACCGACTGGTTGCCTGCCTGTACGACCGCTATGGGAGCGCCACCGGCCTGCCTTTTCATCCCTCCAGCATCACCCGCGACATGACCGAATACCACGCCTTCGATGAGATGGATCCCGCCACCACGGCGGCCATCATCGAGACCGGTTTCCTGCGCCTTGATTACGATATTCTGACGAGCCGGAAGGGGGTGGTGGCACAGGGCGTGGTGAACGGCATCCTCTGTTTTCTGAACAACGAAAGCGTTCAATCCCCTCCCTCCCCATGAACCCCGACCCGCTTGCCGCCCGCCAGGCGCTCGAAAACGCCCGCCAGGCCGTCCGTGAGGGCGACCGGCGCTCGGCGCGCCGCTGGGCCGCGAAAGCCGCCGCGCTGTCCCCGCGCCTCGAGGAGCCGTGGCTGATCCTGGCCGGAGTGGCCAGCCCGCGGGCGAGCGTGGCCTACCTGGAACGGGCGCTGCGGATCAACCCGGAGAGCGAACGCGCCCGCCGCGGCCTCGAATGGGCGCGCGAGCGCCTGAAGCAGGAGGATGACACGCGACCGCGCCGGGCGGAGGGGAAAACCCTGGAAACGGGAGGCAGGCCGCCGGTCCGCGCCCGGGCGGAAAGCCTGCCCGCGACCGCCCCGGCGTTCAAGTCTCCGCCGCGCAAGTCGCTGGCGCGTTCGCACTGGTCGTTCGCTGCGGCGGCGATCCTGCTGGTTTGCGTGCTGGTTGCGGCAGTCTTCTGGCCGGGCCAGGCCTCGCCGGCGCGCGCCTTGTTTGGCGAGGCGCAGTCCACGCCGGCGCTGGGGGCGGCGGTGGATGTGGACAAGCCCACCTACACGCCCACGTTTACTTCCACTTTCACGCCGACAGCAACCTTTACCAGCACGCCGACGTTTACGGCCACTTTCACGCCCACCCAGACTTTCACGCCCACCAACACGCCCCTGCCGACCAATACGCCCTTCCTGCCGGCCACCGAGGCGCCCACGCGGGCTCCCTCCGGCGGCGTGCGCTGGATTGACGTGGATCTCTCCGACCAGATGCTCTATGCCTACGAGGGGAACACCATCGTGGCGAGTTTCCTGGTTTCCACCGGCGTGCCGGCCTTCCCGACCGTGGTGGGGCAGTTTCACATCTACATAAAACTCGAATCCACGCTGATGGCCGGCGATGGCTACTACCTGCCGAATGTGCCTTATACGATGTATTTCTACAAAGGCTACGGCATCCACGGCACCTACTGGCACAGCAACTTCGGTCACCCGATGAGCCACGGCTGCGTGAACATGTACACGCCCGATGCGAAATGGCTGTTCTACTGGGCCCCGCTGGGAACGCTGGTGAATGTCCACTATTAGCCTCGGCGCACTTTCACGGCGGGACTTTCTCAAACTGAGCGGAGCGGCCCTGCTCGGTCTTTTGTTTTCCGAACTCATCCCAGAGCGTGGGCTGGCTGCGCCCTCCCCGCTGCAGGGACGCGTCACCGTGAACCGGCTGAAGGTGCGCGCCCGCCCGTCGTTCGACGCCGAGCGCGTCGGCACGCTGACCCGCGACGTGGTGGTGGACATCCTGGAGCAGGTGCAGGGCGGCCAGGAGGGCGATTACAACCGGCTGTGGTACCGCATTGGCGAACAGCAGTATCTCTATTCCGGCTACGTGCAGCCGGTGAAGACCCTGGTGAACGACCCACTGGTCGAACTTCCCCTCCCCGGCATGGTGGGCGAGGTCACCATCCCTTATGCCGAGAGTTGGTGGGGCGTCAACCGCAGTCCCTCGCCGGGACCGCGCCTGTATTACGGTTCCACGCACTGGGTCACGGAGGTGGTCGCCGACCGGCGCGATGGCAGCCTGTGGTACAAGTGCTACGACAACCTGTGGCAATCGCACTACTACACCCGCCCGGAATACGTGCGCCTCTACACGGAGGCCGACCTCGCTCCGCTGGCGCCGCTCCTGCCCGATTATGAGAAACACATTGAGATCATCCTCGACGAGCAGATGCTCTACGCCTTCGAGGGAGAGAGGCTCGTCCGCGCGGCGCACACCGCCACCGGCCGGCGCGGCTTCGAGACGCCCACCGGATGGTTCCGCACCTTCCACAAACGTCCCACCTACCACATGACCGGCGGTTACGACGACGCCAGCCTCTTCGACCTGCCGGGCGTCCCCTGGGACACGTACATTACCGACAGCGGGGTTGCCATCCACGGCACTTACTGGCATAATGACTTCGGTACGACTCACAGCCACGGCTGCATCAACCTGACGCCCGAAGACGCCCGCTGGGTCTACCGCTGGACCTCCCCCCCGGTCCCGCCCGGCGAACGGTTTGTTCTCGCCCCCGCTTCCGGGACCCGCGTGCGGATCCTGCAAACCAAAATTTCCAACCGAGGAGTGGATCATGAACCCCGCTTTTCAATATGACCGTTACCTGCTCAAACGCCAGGTCTTCGCCCTGACCGGCAAACTGCGCTTCTACAACCCGCAGGAACAACTCGTCCTCTACGTGGAGCAGAAGATGTTCCGCCTGCGCGAGGACATCCGCGTCTATGCGGATGAATCCAAGAGCCAGGAAGTGCTGCTCATCCAAGCGCGCAGCATCATTGACTTCAACGCCGCCTACGACGTGATTGACCCGGCTTACAACCAGAAAGTCGGCGCCCTGCGCCGCAAAGGCTGGCGCTCGATGATGCGCGACGAGTGGGAGGTGCTGGATGGCAGCGACCAGGTGGTCGGCATGTTGTTCGAGGACAGCGCCGGGCAGGCCATGCTGCGCCGTCTCCTGCTCGGGTCGCTCCTGCCGCAGAACTACGATATGACCTTGGGTGATGCCCGCGTCGCCGACCTGCGCCAGCGCTTCAACCTGTTCGCTTACCAGATGGACCTCGACTTCAGCATGGATGTCAACCGCCGTCTCGACCGCCGCCTCGGCATTGCCGCCGCCACCCTGCTGGCGATTATCGAAGGCAAACAGCAGAGTTAAGATGCCGCGCCAGCCTCTCTTTTCCGGTCTCGTTGTGGACGAATTCGACCGCCCTGTGGGCGCCGCCTACGTGGGCGACGAGCCTTGCTACGTGGTGGATGACGCCGGCTTCAAGCGCCACATCCCTTCCGCCCAGGTGGACCGCGCCGTGCTGGAAATGATCCGCCAGCAGATCAGCGGCAACGAAGGGCTGCTTTCCGAACAGGCCGCCAAGATGCTCGGCACGGACGACATCTTCTCCAGGGCCATGCTCGAAAACCAGTTGAAGAACGTGGACAAACAGTTCGACGCGCTCTTGGAAACCGGCATCCCGGAAGAAGGCCGCATGTTCATGGGCATGGCGGGGTTCAAGATCGTCATTGACGTGCATGGCGACGTCCTGCGCTTCGACCAGCCGTCGGCAACAGACGAGGGGGGAGACAGCGGTGATGAGTAGCCCGGCAACAGGGTATGCGGCCTTCTTGTCCCTTTTCGAGCCTGGCAGGTATCCTCGCGCTGTCAGGCCTGTATTTTTATTCAGGCAGACTCCATCTTGACTTCCCCCCTTCCCGATTGTATGATACGTTTGATGTGAAATGCTCCCGAAAGGCCAAACATCCCTACCACCAAGTCACGAAGACACGAATTTGGTTGGAAATATTCCCTTGTTGAAACCATTCCTCTCTCCTTTTTGTGACCTCGAGCCTTCGTGGTAGCGTTCTCGATCATAGACTGCCGCCTGGCGCAGGCCATCCCGGCCGGGAGTACGACCCTCTACCTCGGCGAAGTGGCGGCTGTATCCACTAAAAAAGACGGCAGTCCGCTGATCTATTTCAACCGCGATTATCAGAAACTTTGCCCCTAGTGGAGGCAAACCATGTCCGATTCGCTCACCCCGGAGGAAAAGCAAATTTTGTTGAAATTGGCGCGCCAGGCCATCGAAGCCGCCGTAAATGGGGAGGCGCCCCCGCCCCCCGCCCCGGCCTCCCTGACCCCGAGCCTGCTCGCCGATGGCGCCAGTTTCGTCACGCTGACAAAGCGCGGCGCCCTGCGCGGCTGCATCGGCGCGCTCGAACCGTACCAGCCGCTGGCAGCGGACGTGTGCGAACATGCCGCCGCGGCCGCCCGCGAAGACTACCGCTTCCCGCCGGTCGAGGCAGACGAACTGTCCGAGATCGAGATCGAGGTCTCGCGGCTGACCCTCCCCGCGCCGCTGGAATACCGGGACGCCGACGACCTGCTCGCCAAACTGCGTCCCGGCGTGGACGGCGTCATCCTGCGCGACGGCTGGCGGCGCGCCACCTTCCTGCCGCAGGTGTGGGAGAAGATCCCCGACAAGGCCGAGTTCCTGGCCAACCTGTGCTACAAGATGGGCGCCGCGCCGGATGCGTGGCGTAAGAAACACTTAGAGGTGTTGACCTATCAGGTCGAGGAATTCCGCGAGTGAGAGCCGATTCGGCGCTCAAACGCCCCCGAATTCGGGTATACTCGATTTACACTATCAAAAGACCAAAAGGAGAATGCCATGTACGATAATACCATGCTCGCTTCGCCGCCGCCTGTCCCTGAGCCGGATGCGCCTCCGGTTGTCCAGAAGCAGTCCAAATTGGGCATTGCAGCCTTTGTTTTTGCCCTGCTGGCGCTGCTCATGTTCTGCATCGGCTTCGTCATCTCGTTCGGCTACGGCTTTTCGCTGGCGGCGAACAACCCCTATTACAATCCGTCCATGATTGACCAAAGTTCGCCGGTGATCCTGATCGCCAGCGGCCTCTTCTGTTGCAGCCCGATCCTCAGCCTCGTTGGCGTCGGACTGGGCATCGCCTCGGTCGTCCAGAAGACGGACAAGAAGACCCTCGGCATCATCAGCCTGGTCATCAATGGGCTGATTATCTTGTCCGTCTGCGTGCTATTCGTCATTGGCTTGGCGGCTCAAACCGGGGCATTGCCGTACTAACATCAGGGGGAGGGCAGCCAAACAAAATAAAGCGCAGAGACCACCGCAGCGGGTGGTCTCTGTGCTTGTGGAGGCATTTTCCTAGAGATTGCTCTCTTCGACCGCCTGCCATGGCTCGTCCGGCAGGCGCATGTATTTCGCCAGCAGGGGATGGACACGGCGAATCTCCTCCGCCACACGCTGGGCAGCGCGGCGCATCGAGAAGTGGGCATTGGCCGCCGAGCGCAGGCGGCAAAAGGCAAACGCCTCGCGTAAATTCATCGTGAACAACACCCGCCGGTTGAAGCCATTGGGGACGATGTAACTCGCCGCTTGCGGATTCCACTCTGCCAGTTTTTCATACACTTCGACGGCTTGCTCCATGGCGGCTCGATACTGGACCTCAAAGCCGGCCTCCGCCACCCGGCGCGGCAGAATGTACCCTAGCCTCGTTGTCAGCGCCTGCGGCGTCTGGGTCATCATGCGGTGGCGCTTGAACTCGGCATAGCCGCCGTTGTCCAGAATCAGGTCGAAAGTGTAGGCAGTGTGTTCCAGTTCGCGCAGCGGGGCGTCGTGTTCGCCAAGGCGTCCGAGCAGCAATTCTGCCAGCCTTTCCCGTTCCCCTGCTCCCGCTGCCCGGACGGTCTCCAGCGCCTCGGCGAAGCCCATTCCGCCAAAGCGGAACAGCGCCGCCGCCAGGACCTTCGTCTCGCCATCGGGATCGTAGTCCATCAACCGGCACCAGTCTTCTGATTTACGATTTACAGTTGGCGGCTGCGCCAGCGTCCTCGAAAGAGATCGGCGATCTTCAAAATCCGCGCGGGTGTCGGTCAGGTAAGGGACGGCGTCGGCATATTTGACCAGCGTTGGGACTTCGGCCTGCGCCGCGCGTTTCACCTCCTCGCCGATCTGCCGCACTTCGGCCAGCGGGTGCGAGAGCATCTTACTGATGGCGTGCTCCAAGACGCGGGCGTTGGCGGTCATGCCCAGGTTGGCCAGCGAAGCAGCCGGGAGCAGGAAGCGGCACGAATCCACGTACTGCGAGCGGATGCGCCGATCGTAGGCCTCGTCCGTCTCGTTCTCCCGGCGCGGCGACCGTTTCTCGACCAGCGCCCTGACCGGGGCCAGGGACTGCGCGTAGGTCTCGAAGAGCAGGCCGCAGGTCCGCGTGTAGAGGCCGAGCAGCGGGTGGCCGTCCAGTTCGGGAGGGGTGAAGAAGGCGTCCAGGTCCCATTTCTGGTAACGGGTGGATTTTTCCGTGTAGGAGGCCAGCCGGTTCGATTCGATGCATTCCACTGCCAGCCGCGAGACGTTCTCAATGGCAATGTGCAGGACGGCGTGCTCGGCCACCGAGGCGTGCCCGTAGCCGACGACCCATTTCTCGTGGAATTTGGCCGAAGATTCGTCGCTCAACCCGGCGGCGATTTCGCGGAAGGACTCGGGCGAGCGGGAGGTCTTGGCAAAGGCGACGGCGATGGTTTCGGGGGAGAGTTCTTTGGGGGAGAGGAGATAGATTCGGCGGTCGGACATGGGCAAACTATAGACGAAAACGCCCCGGCAGTCAACCGGGGCAAGCGAGGTTCGGACTTAAGTTTGGACAGGGTGTTGAACCAAAAAGACGAAAGACAGGGGAACAGCCGCTATCGAGGCTCCTCGTCCAAACTCATGTGCGCGCCTCAGTCGAATTTCAGCAATTGCAGGATGTCTTGCAGGGCGGCGTCGAACACCTCCTGCATAACTTCGTCCGGGACCTGGTAGCGGCCGCCAAAAGACCCGTCGCCGTAGATTTCCCGCGTCGTTTTGGCGTCCATCAGGCTGGAGGGGACTGCCGGGGGTGTCTTCTCGCCCTCTGGCAGTGCGCTGACGATGGTGAACGGGAAGGCTTCCAGCCAGTTGGCGTGGGCAAGTTTGATCTCGTGCCGGATGGCCACCGCCTCTACACTGTGGGACAGCCACCAGGCGTACCAATCCATCTTCAAGCCGGGCAGTTCGTTGGCCAGTTCAATGAGGCGCGCGTTGAGGCCGTTGTTTCCGCCGTGTCCATTCAGGATGAGGATTCGTTTGAACCCCTGGCCGTACACCGAGCGGACGATATCCTCGACCGCGTCCATTAGGGTGGAGAGGCGCAGGCTGATTGTGCCGGGGTAGGTGAGGAAGTAAGGACTGGAGCCAAAGTTCAAGGGCGGGGCAACCAGCACCCCGGTCTGGGCGGAGGCGGCGTCGGCCAGGGCAAGGGGAATCTTGATGTCGGTCAGCAGGCTCAGGTACCCGTGCTGTTCGCAGGCGCCGATGACCAGCATCAGCCGGTCGTCGTGTTTAAGGTATTCTTCCACATCCATCCAGTTTAGATCTTCGATACGCATGTTTTTATCTCCTGATCGTTACTCGACAGGGTACATTTTACTTCACGGGAACTGTTTCGAAAACTGCTTGTTTTAGGGGCTAGGGAAGCATGGTGTCGAAGGCGCCCAGATTTTCCGGGCGTTCATTGCCTGCCTTTGCCGGAGCGCGTCAGCATGGGAGGCGCTTGAATTGGATAAAATTCCAGGCGGCAGTTCGAGCATTGAATTGGTGCCTGCCGCCCTGCAGGCCGAAATCCGACGAATGTTGCAGCGGCTGCGCATTTGATGTAATGGGGGGATGCCCGCTCCGCTCTCTCTCCCGCCCCTGTTCCTAGTTGGCAGGTTCGTTCTCCTGCCCGGAAGGAACTACGGGAGCAGCCAGGAGGGCAGTG
>DYKZ01000114.1 GCA_020722345.1 Anaerolinea thermophila
CCACGAAGTGGTACAAGTACCACGAAGTGGTACAAGTACCACGAAGTGGTATGGCGGGGCCGACCGTAGGTCGGCGGTACGCTGCCGCGCAGGTATAATAGCGCCAGCGGATGACACCCTGACACCCCAACCCCTGCCCCTCTTGAGCACTCCCCTATGAAACCGACAAACGCCTACAGTTCTTAGACGAAGGGAAAAGGGGAAAACGAAAACGGCAGGATGTATTTAAACGCCAGCCAGCCGACCAGCGCAATCAAGAACCCCAGCAGGAGGAGCGCGGCCAGCCCGATCAGGATCCACTTCCAGAAGCGGCCCAGGGGTTGAGGGGGAACCGCCCCCCACGGGACAAGCATCAACACAACGGTAATGTTGTCTCTTCCTCCTCGATCGCAGGCTTGGTTGATGAGCGTCTGTACGGCAACATGCAATTCCTGGCCGCGCACCAGCGCAGCGATCTCCTCGTTGGACAGAACGTCCGTCAGCCCGTCCGTGCACAGGAGCAGGACATCGCCGGGGATGAGGCGCAGCCCCTGGTTGGAACGCGCCTGTGTGTCGTTCTCGTCGCGGGCAAGCCGCAGACGGGTATCCGGCTTGGGCGGTTTCGAGGAGCCAAGATAGCGGCGGATCACGTGAACGTTGGGATGTTTGACCGCCTCTTCGGGGGTCAGAATGCCGCGCTCCACCGCCTCCTGCACCCAGGTATGGTCGGTGGTCAACTGCATCAGATTGCCACCGCGCAAGAGATAGATGCGCGAATCCCCCACCGAGGCAATGTACAATTGACACCCTACCACCCAAGCACAGGCGCAGGTTGTGCCCATACCCAGCAACTCGGTATTATCCTTAGACTGGGCAGCAATGCTCTCGCTGGCCGATTGGATGGCCTGGTCCAGGATGTCGAGCGGGGCGCGACCGTTCGACTGGGCCACGGCGCTGCTGATCCTTTCCACGGCGATCTCGGCCGCCACCTCACCGGCCAGATGCCCACCGATCCCGTCGGAGACGATGGCGAAGACGGAAGCCGTGTCGTTGTCCTCCGCCAAGCGAAAAGCCGAGACGGCAAAACGGTCCTCGTTGGCGCGCCCGGCCATGCCAGGGTGACTGGCTGCTGCAGCGTGGAGGTGAGCATAGGGGACTCGGATCATTTTTTCAACGGCTGCACGCTTGGCAGCGGACTCTGGGGCGGCTTGCGCAGCATGAAACGGTAGGAAATCCGGCCAATGTGGAGGATGTCGCCGTGCTGGAGGATGCGGGGGGCGGTGAGCATTTCGTAATTGACCCACGTCCCGGCGGCGGACTTCTCGTCGGTCAGGACAAAATGACCGTGCTCCTCCCTGAGCCGCGCATGCAGGGGGGAGACAGACGGATCGTCCAGCACGCGCGTTGCCTGAATGGGGTCAGAGCCAAAGGTGGTTTCAGGGGTCGCAACCGGGATCGGGGGGGCCGTGATCGGCTGGCCATCCTCTTTTAGCCGCAGGAGGTAAGCCGCCGACTGCCTGGTCACCGCCGACCGCCGCCAGCGCAGGAGCGAACTCTGCTTTTCGGGGAGCAACTCGGCAGGCTGGGAGAGGGCATCCTTCGGCTTGCGCTCGGCGGCTCCTTTTCGTTTGTGCCCGAAAAGCAGCGTGACCGCCAGCGTGACCCCCGCCAGCCCCACGCCTGCCAGCACGACCCACAGGCTGTTGCGCGCCAGGAACGGCAGGAGGCCGCGCTCCGGCCGGACAACGGTCACGTTAACCTTGATGCCCAGGCTGACGTTGCTCAGCCCCAGGCTGTCCACGGCCTCGACTTGCAGGATATGCTCCCCGCTGGTGGTATAGGCGCTCAAATCCCAGGAGAACTGGTCAAAGGGCGCGGCGCTGTTCTCGTCCACCACCTTGCCGTCCACGTACAGGAGCGTGCGGGACAGGGGACGCAGGTAGCCATCGGGGAATTCGATAATGGCCTCGATGGCCTGCACATCCGGCCGGAAGAGGGAGAAATCTGTGGCGCGCGGATCGGGCCCCTGGCGGACGATCTGCTCCGGAGGGGAGACCAGAATCGGGTTGGGCGGCAGGACGTTCAGGTCGAAGGTCAGGGTATTCGAGGCGAGTGTTTCGCCGTTCACCGCCGCCTGGACCGTGAGGCTGTGCGCGCCGGGGGCGCGGATGGCGGAGGCGTAGGTCAGGGTGTAGGTGTAGCGCAGGGGAGCGAGGACAGTCTCCAGGTCCGGGAGCGTTTCGCTGCCGCTGAAGAGGGTGTACTGCCCGCCGGTGCGGATGGCCAGGTCCTTGAGCGCCGTCGCGCCGGAGGTGAAGAAGAAGTCCTCGGATGTTACGATCCAGACGTGGACGCGGACGTCCAGGTCCACGGCGCGCTGGGTCAGGTTCTGCAGGGCGGGGACGGAGGCGGCGTCGGGCGGGGAAGCGATGTAAAGCACGACGCGCTTCATGCCGGCCTGCGGCCCGGCTTCGGAGACGGCGTCCAGGGCGCGCGAGAGGGTGTCGAGCGTGGGGGTGACGGTCAGCAGGTCGGGCTGGTAAGCAGACAGGGCCTCGGCGAACGCTGCGGCGCTGTCATTGGTATTGGCGACGCCGCCGGTGGGAATGAGACTGATGAGGTCGCCCAGCGCATCGGGGTGGACGGCGGCCCAGGCCTGCAAGGCAGTTTTGACTTTGTCCAGCCGCGAAATGGCATCGCTACCGCGGAAGGCAAAGGCCTGCCCGGGGTCGAGCGCCACGGCAAACCGGACGCCGGGCTGGAGCAGGTCGAGGCGCTCCGGCGAGATGGGTTGGCCGTCCTCCAGCAAAGTGACCTGCTCAGGGGTGAGGTCGGTGATAAAGTTGCCGTTGGCGTCAAAGACATCCAGCGCGGCGGAGATTGTCGGGTAGGCAGAAGTGTCGAGGGCAAACAGGGAGGCGCGCCCCGTCGCCGTCTGGGCGCGGGAAGGAGGGGCTGCACACAGCAATAGAAAAACGAGCAGAAGGGATACCAAAAGATTATGCATCCGGCAACAAGTGGGAGAGCATGTTCCTGCTTTGGTATTTTGGCAGACTACAAAAATCATTTTTGCTCTACAAACTCGTTGAGAAGTCCCTTCAAAGTATTAACTGCTTTCTGTAGCGCCGCTTCAGTCATCTCTTTGAAGAATTTCTGCTTGTGTATAGGCTGATCCACTTTTCGTTCCCCTTCAAGCAAAGTGATGATATTCAGATCAACCTCAAAGTATGAAAGCAGGGTATGCGTTGGTGGACTGCCAAAAATCACAGGTTTCAGTGGCTGTGAATAATCACCTGTCAATTGACTTTCCAACTGGATTAAAACGCATTTGAGTTTTGGCAAAATCTGTTTTACCAGAGTAAAGTCAACAAGAATTCGTTTGAACATAGCATTTTCTGTATAGGCTTTACATTCAATTCCCATTACAAACTGACCATCAATGTTCACGTGAACATCTGCTGTGTAACCATAAAAATATTGCTCAATATGCGCCTTAATATACTCGGCGACTTCTTGAGGGCGAACCCGTTTTATGTATTCAGTTTTTAGAGGAATTCTGATGCTCTCATGGCGGAAATTTAATCGCTTGGGATCAGCGCCCAATTCACGCCATGCAATTTCGACCAAATTCTTAGCAATACTTTCCACTAACATCCCCTTCGCTGCCCTAACAGCGCCGCCATAAGCCCGGTTCCCTTCTTCATCTTCGGTCTGTGCTTTTTCGTCAATTCCACCCACCAATAGATTGTATGCATTCCGAATTTCCGCAATGTTCGTGGGCATTGTCTTCCTCCTAGAACAATGAGGGTCTTAGCCTTTTTTCGGCTATAACACAATATTCTTGCGAAATATCGATCCCTATAAATTTTCGTCCGAGTTTTTGTGCGACAGCAGTGGTTGTTCCGACACCATTAAAAGGATCCAACACAACATCCCCCACAAAAGAGAATAGTTTAATAACCCTTGATGCCAATTCCTCAGGGAACATGGCAGGATGACCAAATTCCTTCATGTTTCTCTCAGGCGCTATACTCCACTTTGCGACGACCCATTTCTTGAATTCGTCCGCAGTAATATCAGCATTTTCGGAATTTCCTTCTTTTTTTATCGTTCCTTTCGCAAAAATTTCCAGAAACTCCCACGTGTATTTAAGATACGGATTACTCGGACTTTTCCAAGAACCCCAAGCAGTGTATTTGCAATTGTAGTTGTTCTTTTCCCAAAGAATTTCACCTTTCCAAATCATCTTCTTTTTCATAAAGTAATTACTTACCAAGTGATGAGATGGAATGTAATCTGAAAACAAAGGTTGAATATTAACCACTATTCTTCCGCCGTATTTTAGTACTCTGATGCATTCATCAAATATGGCAAAGAGTTCCTCAAAATAGCGTTCCCAAAAATAGGTATCTGTTTGACTATCATATTCCAATCCAAAATTGTAAGGAGGCGAGGTAAAAATTAGATCTACAGAGTTATTGGGGAGTGTTTTTAATACTTCAAAACTATCTCCACAGATGATACGATTCACCAATTCTGAGGAAAGAACATTATTGGATTCTGAAAAACCGTTTTCTTGAGCATAATAATATTGAGATCTGTTTTTTTCTTTGCCTTTGCGGTTTCGAACTTTTCGCTCAGCATTAAAATCAACGTACTGGCGTTTACCAGACTTGATGCCATAACTGCCAATCTTATTTACTTCATTGAGAATGGCATGCAAAACGCCATTAGCTCTTTTTGCTTCAGATTCACCGTTACCTGAGAAAAGGTCTTGCTTGCTTAGAGCCTCAGATTGTCTCTGAAGTAACTTAACATCCAACGTGTGAAAGTAAAATGAATAGCCCGACGCGTTCGGTTCAATGTAGGGATGAGGCTCTGGCTGCTTTGATAATAGGTTACTTACGTTCGCGAGAACCTTTTCATCTACATCAAAATCAACTGTAAAGTGAACAGATTTATAGTTCATCATAAATCAAACCATATCCTTACTAGTTGGTCAAACCAAGTATAAACAAACTTGTTCAAGGAGACTACTCAGTTCTCCTATCTTCACTTCCGCCTCGACGATCTCGCCTGCGAGCAATCCCGGCTCCGGGCGCGGCGGGAGGCGGCTTGCTGATAATATCATACACCACTCTGTTGATTCCGTGCACCTCATTGACAATCCTGTTCGCCGTTTGCGCCACCACGTCATACGGAATGCGCGCCGCCAAGTTGAGGCAACGCTCCAGGTAATGGGGGGATGCCGCTTTACGGCAGGTCGAACGTCCGCGCCAGGAAGACGGCCATCCAGGCGCGGTGACAGGGCTACCGGGACAGTCGTTCATTGCAAGCGGGAAGCCGGTTGCCTCTGTCAGGTAGTCCGCAGGCCGGCAATCATCGTGCAGACGAGAGTCAAGTCCCTGGGGGATGCAACGGTCAGAAAGATGGTGTCCGTTGATTCTCCAAATCAGTTTGCGCGCTATAAGTCGAGGAGGGTGCCTTTCCCCGGTTTTGACATCCTTGCAGGGGAGGGTTGGCTTGCGCAGACGATTTTGGGATTAAAATGCCAAATCCCTTGCCAAACTGCGCAAAATGCGCAACAATGGGAGCAGTGGTTTCAGGGAAGTAAAATTCACGTTGAAGAGGAGAATGCCATGTCGAAAGCCGAGTTCCAGCCGGTCCATTTGACTTTCGGATACAAAGTGGTCTGGGGCATTGCCGCCCTGGGTACCTCATTCATCTCCGGCACCTATGGGGCGCTGCTCCCCATCTTCTACCAGGATTACCTGGGACTCTCCGCCCAGTGGATCACTATCGCCTCGGCGGTGTATGCCATCTGGAATGCCTTGAACGATCCGCTCTTTGGCTACATCACTGACAACACGCGCTTCAAACTTGGGCGGCGCATCCCTTACATGCGCTTCACCGCGCCGTTCCTGGCCCTGACCTTTATCCTGGTCTGGTTTGCCCCGGCAAAAGCCGGCGAGACGGCGCTTTTCGTCTGGATGCTGACCACCATGCTGCTCTACGACACGGCCTACACCATCATCGGTCTGGTGTATTCGGCGCTGCTGCCCGAAGTGAGCGAATCGGACGCCGAACGCAACGGCCTGCAAATCTCATCTTCTCTGTTTGGCCTGCTCGGTACGCTGCTCGGTTTTATTGTCCCCGATTTCTTCCGCCCCAAAGCCGGGACCTCGCCCTCCGTGCTGCCTTTACAGATGGCCATGATCGCCGTCGGCATCCTGAGTGCAGCCTTCATCGTCATCACCACGCTCAAGGTCCGGGAACGCCCCGAATTTACCAAAGTGGACAAACCCATCCCGCTGGGCAGGGCGTTGCGCCTCACCTTCACCAGCAAAGCATTTCTCGTGCTGGTGGCGCAGAACTTCATGTCCATCCTGATGTCGTCCCTGGTGCTGGGCGTCCTGTTCTACCTGGCCGATTACGTCCTGCAAATGAATACCATGATCGTGCTGGCCTGTGTCTTCATCCCGCTGATTGGCGGCGTGCCGGTGACGACCCTCATCCGCAGGCGGCTGGGCGTGGCCGGCGCGCAGCAACTGCTGCTGCTGATTGCCGGGGTCGGCCTGATTGCCATCCCCTTCGTCCCCGGACCGTTCGTCCTGGTCTGCCTGGCCCTGGCAGGCTTTGGCCTCTCCGGCCCGCAGACACTGACCAACGTCCTGTTCGGTCAGGTGGCCGACGAGGACGAACTGCGCTCCGGCGTGCGCCGCGAGGGCGCTTTCTTCGGCGTCAATGCCCTCATCACCAAACCGGCGCAATCAATTGCCCTGGCGCTGATCCCGATCGTGCTGGAAGCCACAAAATTTGTCACCCGTGAGGCCAACAACGGCCAGATCTTCCTCGATCAGCCCGCCAGCGCCCTGTTCGGTATCAAGGCCCTCATTGGCCTCATCCCCGGCACGGCGCTGCTGATCGGGGCCGGACTGCTCTTTTTCTACCCGCTGCGCGGCAAATACCTGGAGAGCGTCAAGGAAAAGGTGCTTGCCCTGCACGCCGAAAAGCACGCCAAACTCGGCCAATAGAGATTCCCTGCCTGCTGCCGAAGTTCCTCGAACTGAAACTCTGCCCGGTCGTTTCATTGACGTTTCCTGTCGGTGAGCCGCCGGATTGGTAGCGGCCTCAAACATCAGCCTGACGGCGATAAATCCAAACGCCAAGCCAAACGCTTCCGACCGGTCGGCGAGCAGTGGGACGGTCTCCAGCGGGTGCGGATGCAGGCCGGCGCGCCGATCGCCAAGCATCACGCGCTGACCCCCTCCCGGCCTCCCCCATTCGGAACGCCAAAAACGCGCACGAATGGAGGAGGGGAGCGCCTGCCCAACTCGCGCAAGTCCACCGGCAGGCTCGTATCCGCTGCCATTTTTTGGATTATACTGTGGACATGGAAGAAAAAGAAAACAGGCACGAAGTTCTACTGTATATCGAACATGCCCAGGAAATGCTTGCCGCAGCAAAAGTAAACCTGGACAACGACTTTTACGCGTCGGGGGTCAACCGCTCGTATTATGCCGTTTTCTATGCGGCGAACGCGCTTCTCGCCACGC
>DYKZ01000360.1 GCA_020722345.1 Anaerolinea thermophila
ATAGTAGAGCCAAAATTAACCCTAAGCCCAAAGCAAGTGTGATGAACAAATGCTGACTTTTCATCTGAGTCCTCCTCTTCTTGCGCATACCGCCCAACAATAGTTTCAGGTGCTCGGCGTTTGGCGCTCGATAACATCATTTGCAAGACTTGGAACGGTATTGAGCACGCGGCTGCCCTGGCAGGCAGATAGCAGGCAGGCAATCACGAGAAGTGTTACTGGTCTATTTATTTTATGCACCGTGCTCTCCCAACAATTTCCGATAAGCCAGAACAAAAAATCCGCGTTTATCCGGCGCAATTGTGATGATATCAACGTCAAGGGTATGAAAGCGCAGCCAGCGCCTTATTGCATATCAAAGCGCGCCAACACGGTACGCGCCTCTGCTTCGCGCCCAAAAGGCACAGGCACGCGCAGCACCTGAGATTGCGGCCCGGTGAAGGTCCAAAAGCCGATCTCGAACCGCAAACAGGCTGGCACCCCCCCAGCAGCCTCTTGCCAGGTCACGCGATCCAACCGGCTGCCCAAAAAATTCCAGTAAGCCAGGTTGCCATCGAAGAACACTGCGCCGGGGGTGATCCAGGCTTCGCCCGGGCGGCGCTGCTGGCGGAGGTATTTTAGCCGCGGCAGGCCGAAAGCGACCAACGCCAGCAACAGCGCCACCCCCAGCAAAAACAGGAAGACAATGCCCCCTGCTTCGTGGTCGATAAACCAGAAAAGCCCGCCAATCACCAGGCAGAATCCACACATCACCCACCACAGGTTGCGATTATCCTGCGTCTGGACGTTCAGTTCTGCCGCGGCGTACGGCTGCCATTCGGCGGGCGAGTAGGTCCAATGCGCCAGCACATCCTGGCCTCGTAAAATGCGCTCCAACCGGGTGGCGCGACCCCAGAAAATCCAGGTGACGACCGCCGCGCTGACGGCGAAAAAGAACGCAACGAAGGATAGAGCATATCCGCCCTCCATCCCATCCATGCCAATCCAGCCGGGCAGGAAGATCAGCCCGGTTGCCAGGATCGCTGCCAGGGCAGAAATCCAGGTGTATGTCTTTTCGGGGTTTGGCATAAGTGCCTCCTGTTAGTCCTCTTCAAATGCCTGCAAAACGGATTCTGCGTATACCTCTGAAAACTCTGGAAAAGTGGTTTCATAAAGCAAGCTCCAGCACATCGGGCCAGT
>DYKZ01000361.1 GCA_020722345.1 Anaerolinea thermophila
TCTGGGTGGCCGATCAACTTGCACAGCGACTGGGCATCAAGAAAGCCATTGGCGGCGGTCGGGAGGCACAGTTGGCTTACTGGCAGGTGCTGGCCCGCCTGCTCAGTCCGGGGATTTCCCTGCTGGGTATGGTTCGGCTGGCCGGCAACACTGCAGCAGCGGGTCTGCTGGGTTGGGAGCGCAGTTTCAGCGAAGAGGATCTGTATGTCAACGGCCGGTGGCTGGAAAGCCGGCACGGTCTGATCGAACGGCGCCTGTGGCAGGCTCGGCCAAACGCTTCGACTGAGCAGGTGTTTCTCTACGATGTGACCAGCAGTTACATGGAAGGGGACTGCAACAGTCTGGCAGCCTTTGGCTACAATCGAGACCAGAAGAAGGGTAAGAAACAGGTTGTGGTTGGGCTGTTGACCGACAGTGAGGGTGAACCGATTTCGGTGCAGGTGTATCGGGGCAACACTAACGATCTAAAGACCTTCGGTCGTCAAGTCCAGAAGATCAAAAAACAGCTTGGGTGCCAGGGTGTGACGCTGGTTGGGGACCGGGGTATGATCCGGAGCGAGCAAAAGGCGGCGGTTAGGGAGGCGGGGTTTCATTTCATCACTGCCCTGACCAAGCCGCAGATTGAGAAGTTGTTGGCTCAGAAAGTGATTCAACTGGAGTTGTTTGACCAGAAGGTGCAGGAGGTCATTGGGCCTGATGGACGGCGGTATATCTTGAGGCGGAACCCGATTCGGCAGGCTGAACTGGCGCGGTCCCGACGGGACAAACAGCAGAGGATGGAACAGGCGGTGGAGAAAGCCAACCGGTATCTGGAGCAACATCCACGGGCCAAAGTGGAAACGCAGTACCGGGCGGTGCATGGGCGACTGGAAAGTCTTGGGGTGGGCGATTGGCTCAAGTTGGGAGTGAGCCAGGGGCGACTGGTTGTGACTGTGGACATGGCAGCCCTGGAATTGGCCGGGCAACTGGACGGCTGCTACGTGGTGGAGACCGATCTGGGAGCTGAGCAAGCCAATGCGCAAACTATCCATGACCGGTACAGGGATCTGGCGTTGGTGGAGAGGGATTTTCGGACGTTGAAGACGGCGCATTTGGAACTGCGGCCGTGGTTTGTGTGCACTGAGGACAACACCCAGGCGCACGCTTTGACTGGGATGCTGGCCTTAAAG
>DYKZ01000362.1 GCA_020722345.1 Anaerolinea thermophila
TTTAGTTTCCGCTAATTTGAACAAGCCCAAGTGCCGGGAGATTGCTCCCGGTAGATTAGAACCTTACCAAAAGTGCTGTTTTCTATGCGCAATCCGCTATGTAGCGGCTGCCACCTCCATTTTTGGCCGCCGCGCCAGGATGCCTTTGGGTAACTGGGCAGTCACGGACGCCTTTTTGCGAAATTGCCCGGAAATGGTGGCATCTTTGGGAAATGGCTGGCCCATCAGCAGGCGGCGGAAGCGTCCGGGGGTGCGCTTGGGAGCGCGATCCCAGAAACCGGTGGGCGTGGGTGGGAAAGAGGCCGCCAGGAAGCTCAGTATGGAACCGGCCAAGAGCGCCAGTTCCGGCAGACGTTGGACGCTTTCAGAGTTGTGGACGAATTGACGCTGCGCGCCTACCATCTGCTTGGCACTGAGGGGGATTTGTTCCACTGGCCACCGGTCGCGATAGATAGCTCGCACGCTCTGCGGTTTGAGCGTTACAGGGGTCGCCAACAGCCAGGGTTCCTTGAAATCCGGGTCATAGATAGCGTAGACGTCGAAGGTCTTATTTGCCGGATCGGGAATCGTCTTGTTCAAGACCAACCCTCGCCAGATCTCCGCGCGGATTTCGCGGCCATTTTCCAGCCACGTCACGGTGGCGTCGGGCGGGGTAGCGGCCAACGTTTTCTCCTTGTACTTGCGCGGCAGCGGGCGTACCAATGCGCCGTACTTGGGCGGACGCCCTTGGTGCGCTTCAGGCAGAAAGTTGCGCCGCGCGGTGAAATTGGTGGCCAGCCGCAGGACGTACCGCTTGATCTGCGCTTTGTGCAGCGCGGCAATCTTTACCCCGGCATCCACCACCAGGATTTCATCTTCCGCCAGTTCCTGGCGGGTGTGTGTGAGCAACGCTTCCCACAGCCCCTTTTCACTGGGGTCTGTCGGATACACACGCTCGAAGGCACGGGGCAAGGCCAGCCGTTGCCCATTGAGTTCCCCGACTTCGCCGCAGATACCGAAGATAATCGCCGGCAAGGCCCGCTGGGCCGCGGGATGATAATGTTGGCTGGGACAATTCTGCAACGCGGGACGCCAAAACGCGGTCACATCAACAATCACCGGCAAATACCCTTCGTAGCGTCGCCCCTGCCAGTTCGGCAACGCTCTGACATATTCCCGCCATAATCCTA
>DYKZ01000363.1 GCA_020722345.1 Anaerolinea thermophila
TTCCTCCGTCTGCTTGCGCGCGGTGATGTCCTGGGCTATCCCGATAGAGCGAAGCGGTCGTCCGTTTTCGTCAAACCAGGTTTCACACTCCTCGTGAACCCATTTGACGCCCCCATCCTTCATCAACAGTCGATGGTCTATCCCGTACGGGGTCCTGTTCTTGAGCGAGTCGGTGTAGGCCTGGTTGACCATCTCCCTGTCTTCGGGGTAAATGGCGTCCAAAAAGGCTTCGTAGGTTGCCTTGAACTCCTGCGGTTCGCAGCCGAAAATGCGGAAGATCTCGTCCGACCAGGTCAAACGGTTTGCGGGTATGTCGAACTGCCAGCTTCCGAGGTGGGCGATTTTCTGAGCCCTGGCCAGCATCGCCTCGCTCGCGCGCAACTCCTGCGTGCGCACTTCAAGCAGGTCTTCGGTGCGCAGCAGGGCGCGCTCGCGCCTGGCCCGGGCACACAGCTCGATGAGGAATTCAGGTTCGAAGGGCTTACGCAGGTAGGCGGCGGCCCCCCGCTTCATCCAGTCCAGGGCCAGCTCCGGCGTTGGGTCGGCGGTCATCATCAGGCAGACGCAGTCGGGCCGCTCGGTCTGGAGGACGTTGAGCAGGGCGTCCCCCGTGCCGTCAGGCAGATGGTAGTCCAGCACGGCCACGTCGTAAGGCGTTTCGGCAAAGGCGGCTTCGGCCTCGCGGGCCGTGAGCGCCACATCCGCCCGGTAGCCGTTGGCGGCAAATGTTTTCT
Organism: Anaerolinea thermophila; assembly: GCA_020722345.1. Classification (GTDB taxonomy): domain Bacteria; phylum Chloroflexota; class Anaerolineae; order Anaerolineales; family Villigracilaceae; genus UBA877. The sequence continues at coordinate 735 of DYKZ01000363.1, forward strand.
TGAGCAGCCCGGCCAGGGTCATGCTGTCCTCGACGATCAGCGCCAGGGGGAGGCGGCGCTGCTCTTTTCCTGTCAGCAGGGCCTTGATCTGAGCCGTGAACGCCTTGCCGTCCACGGGGGAGGGCAGAAAGGCGTCGGCCCCGACATCGGCGGTGATATGTTCAGGATGGTCGCCGGCAAAGGTGGCCGAGACCACCAGGATGGGAACCTCGTTGAAGGCCTCATACTCGGGCGAGCGCAGCAGGCGGCAAAAGCGCCAGCCATCGATGCCGGGCATGTAGAGGTCGGTCACGACCAGATCGGGCGGGTCGGCCGGGTCCATGGCGGTCAGCGCCGCCTCGGCGCTCTCGAAGGCGCGCGCCTCGACGCCGGCCTTGGCCAGCAGCCCGGACAGGATGCCAAGCTGGGTCGTATCGTCGTTGACTACGAC
>DYKZ01000364.1 GCA_020722345.1 Anaerolinea thermophila
CCGTGGAAAAGTCTCCGAGCGCCTCGCACACAAAAATCCTGACACTCCCGGCGACACAGGATGATGCAGTTGCTGAGTTGGCAGCCCTGGCTGCAACGACCAACTGCGCCTTGCTCTGCTACGAGGCAGACCATAACTTCTGCCACCGCTCAATGGTGGCTGACGCGGTGAAGCAGCAGTTTCGCGCCCGCGTTCAACACCTGCAGGCGAGCGATCTCAAAAATCGAAGCTGCTCTGGAGAACAGGCGCTGGCTTTCGCTTAGGCGGATAGATCAGGCTGACGATCAGCCACTGGTCTTGAAACCGGTGCTGGTTGCCCATCAGGAACATTAAATCCTTACCGCCGATCTGTTCCTCCAGCTTGGCGCGGAACGGGGCCTCCCAATCAACGCCGTGGCTGCGACGGCAGTTCCAAAATAGCGCACCAGCTTCCCAATCGACGATCTTGTGCTTGTGCTCCTTCTCGCCCTCGGGCGTGTCGCACACGTAGCGATAGTGGAAGTCGAATGGCACCTTGCGAAGCTGCTTTACCTGCTTGCGCTCTTCTGCCTCTGAAAAGAGATTGCCCTGCATCTGCTCTTGTACCAGCTTCTCCCGCTCCTCATCCGTCCAGTCCGTGTTCTTGGCCTTGGTGATATCAAGGCCGAGCAGCCGTTTCGGACGCAGCAGCGCGAGCGACCCCCCATCTGAAAGCCTTGCAGCATCGATGGCGTCGAAGCTATCAAATGCAGGCATCTTGTCCAGCCACTCCCAGCGCGCCGCCCATGCCTTCTTGGTGTCGATCACTTCGCCGCAATTGATCGTGTCGACGTAGACCTTATGGCTCTCTGGCCGACGATCCTTGGTGGCCTTATCGACACGCACGTCGATCCACTGCCACTTCTTGAATTGCTGACCGTCCTCAATCATCCGGAACGGTACAGGGAAGAGGCGGCGCATCGAACCGTTCTGGGCAATGCCAGCAACGCAGGATGTTTCGACATACTGCGCGCTGGGCGACGGGTAGGTCTTCGCCAGAATCAGAATCCTGAATCCGTGCTCCACCCACTCGAACCTCATCGCAACCGTATGATTTCACGATAAAATACGCCATCTTTGGCCTTCACCCATCTGAACATGCCCCGATTTGAAGTTCGTCAATCCGCGAAGCTGAA
>DYKZ01000115.1 GCA_020722345.1 Anaerolinea thermophila
TCATGTGCGGCTTCGTCCGCTCAAATTTCTGCTTCGCCATCGCTTTCACTCCTTCTAGAATATTTTTATGAGAACTAGATGTTTAGGATTTGACGCATCACCGATTCGGGCACGGGTGCGTAATGATCAAATTCCATCGAGAAGACGCCCCGCCCCTGGGTGGCAGAGCGCAGTTCGGTAGCGTAACCGAACATCTCTCCAAGCGGCACTGTAGCAAGAATGGCCTGGGCGTTGCCGGGCCGTATTTCCATGCCCTGGACGTTGGCGCGCCTGCTGTTCAGGCTGCTCAGAATCTCGCCAACAAACTCCTCCGGCGCCACCGCCTCAATCTTCATGATTGGCTCAAGTAAAACCGGATTGCCCTTCTGGACACCTTCTCTGAAGGCCATCGAGGCTGCCATTTTGAAGGCCATTTCATTCGAATCCACTTCATGGAACGAACCATCGTAGAGCCTGACCTTCAAGTCGGTGACAGGGTAACCGGCCAGCACGCCACTTTCGGCTGATTCCCGGACCCCTTTCTCAACCGCCGGGATGAATTCGCGCGGGATCGCACCGCCAACAATCTTGTCTTCGAAGACTATTCCGCTGCCGCGCTCGCCAGGTTCCAAGGCAAGGACTACATGGGCATACATGCCGCGTCCACCCGTCTGTTTGACGAAGCGCATATTGACCTCGGGAACCGCGCGCGTTATCGACTCATGGTACGCTACCCGGGGCTTGCCCACGTTCGCCTGGACGCGAAATTCGCGCAACATGCGGTCCACGATCACGTCCAGGTGAAGTTCGCCCATGCCAGAAATGATGGTCTGACCGGTCGTTTCGTCAGAGCGCACGCGAAAGGTGGGGTCTTCTTCCGAAAGTTTGCGCAGCGCCTCGCCCATCTTGTCCTGATCAGCGGTCGTTTTTGGTTCAATGGCAACCGAGATTACCGGTTCAGGGAAGGTAATACTCTCGAGAACAACAACCTTGTTGTCACATAGCGTATCGCCGGTGAAAGTTTCCTTCAGGCCAAGGACAGCGCCGATGTCGCCTGCACGTACTTCGGTGATATCTTCACGATGATCCGCATACATGCGCAACAGGCGTCCGATTCGCTCGCGTTTTCCTTTGGTGGGATTCATCACCATATGGCCCTGGCTGAGGGTCCCGGAATAGACCCGGAAATAGGCCAGGCGGCCAACGTAAGGATCGGTCACAATTTTAAAGACCAAGGCGCTCATTGCCGCGTCGTCTTTGGCCGGCAGTTCAATTTCCTCTCCCGTTCGCGGGTCCGTGCCCTTCACAGGCGGGATATCAGCCGGGGAGGGCAGGAAATCAATCACCGCATCTAGTATGAGTTGAACGCCCTTATTCCGCAGTGAACTACCGCAAAGGATCGGCGTGGCCTTGTTGGAGATGACAGCCTTCCGCAGGGCCTGTTTTAACTCCTCGACGCCAATCTCACCCCCTTCCAGGTATTTGACTGTCAGGGCATCGTCGAGTTCAGCGATGCGTTCCACCATGATGTTCCGACGCTCGATAGCATCACGCTGAAGTTCGGGAGGAATTTCTGCCCAGCGAGGCTCGCGTCCCAATTCGTCATCCCAATAAACAGCCTGCATGGTCATCAGGTCTATCACGCCCTGAAACTGGGACTCGGCGCCAATAGGCATTTGCAGGGCAATGGGATTTGTGCCCAGGCGTTGTTGAATGGTCTCGATGGTGCGTTCATACGACGCGCCGACGCGGTCCATTTTGTTCGCAAAGCAAATCCTCGGAACTCCGTACCGGTCAGCCTGTCGCCAGACCGTTTCGCTCTGCGGTTCAACACCTTGTACGGCATCGAAGACAACCACCCCTCCGTCCAGTACACGCAACGAACGCTGGACTTCCGCTGTAAAATCAATATGGCCAGGGGTATCAATGATATTGATTTGATATCCCTTCCACTCAGCGGTCACAGCCGCCGAAACAATCGTGATTCCACGTTCCCGCTCCTGAACCATCCAATCGGTAACCGTTGTACCGTCATCAACAGAGCCGATACGGTGAGTCTTGCCAGTGTAGAAAAGGATACGCTCGGTGGTAGTTGTTTTACCGGCATCAATGTGTGCAATAATGCCGATGTTTCGATACCGTTCGAGCGGAAACGCGCGTGCCATAGGAGGAATCTTCTTGGTAAGGTGCTGGATGAAATACTAAACGCGATAATGAGAGAAGGCGCGGTTGGCCTCCGCCATTTTATGGGTCTCTTCTCGTTTTCGGATGGAGGCGCCTTCGCCTTTGAAGGCATCCAGCAGTTCATCGGCAAGTTTTTCAGCAAAAGATTTGCCGGTGCGCGCCTTGGCAGAATCTAAAGCCCAGCGGATGGCAAGGGTCATCCGCCGAGGCGGCGGAACTTCCATCGGGACCTGGTACGTGGCGCCGCCAACCCGGCGGGGGCGCACTTCCATGACCGGGGCAATGTTTTTCAACGCCGTTTCGAAAATCTCCACCGGATCCTTGCCGGCACTGCGTTCGCGAATCAAGTCCATCGCCTCATACATGACATTCGTGGCCGTGCTCTTCTTGCCGCGCGTAAACATGTGATGGATCATCGTTTGTATCGTCACATTGTTGTAACGAACATCCGGGAGAATGGGACGCTTTTCAGGTTTTGCTCGACGCATGGGTTACTCCACACAAATCTTTTTACTTGGGGCGCTTGGCGCCATATTTCGAACGGCCCTGCTTCCGATTAGCAACGCCAGTGGTATCGAGAGAGCCGCGAACAATGTGGTAGCGCACACCCGGCAGATCTTTAACGCGGCCGCCGCGCACCAAGACCACAGAGTGTTCCTGTAATTGGTGGCCTTCTCCGGGAATGTAGGCTGTTACTTCGATGCCGTTGGTCAGACGCACGCGGGCAATCTTGCGCAAGGCCGAATTTGGCTTCTTGGGGGTGGTGGTACGAACCACGGTACACACGCCGCGCTTCTGCGGCGCGCCTTTGTCCTGGCGCACGCGGCGTTGACGCTTGGTATTGAGCGTGAATTGCAATGCCGGCGCTTTGCTCTTGATCTTCTTCGACTGGCGTCCTTTACGGATCAGTTGATTAATTGTGGGCACATTCGCCTCCGAAACAAAATGTCTTACCTTGAACAGGTTTCTGTCAATAAGCGAGGCCATCGTCAACTTGCCTGATGGCCTCACTCGTACAAACTACGCAGTGGGCAGTGCGACGCAACAGCCCTTGTTAGGCAACGAAGCGCAATTCTATCACAATGGGCAAATGCCCGTCAAGAAAAATCTTATATCTCTTCTCTGTTAAAGCCCTTCTTTACGATCCCGTCACCCAAGTCCATTAAGCCTGTAGTGTATTTGGGAGGATGAATTTTTTCTTCATCCTTGCCAAATTTAATCACCTCGCCGTTATCGGTCACAGCCTCAACCGCCAGACCGAGGCTTTGAAGTTCTTTTACAAGCACGCGGAAGGAGGCTGGAATGCTGGGTTCCTCGATTGGCTCGCCTTTGACAATCGCCTCGTAGGTATTCACGCGGCCCTGAACATCGTCCGACTTTACAGTCAGCATTTCCTGCAGGGTGTAAGCCGCCCCATAGGCTTCCAGCGCCCACACTTCCATCTCGCCAAAGCGTTGCCCGCCGAATTGAGCCTTGCCGCCCAGCGGCTGTTGGGTGACCAGGCTGTAGGGCCCAGTAGAGCGAGCATGCACTTTATCCTCAACGAGGTGGTGCAGTTTCAGAATTGTCATTACGCCAACCGTGACGGGCTGATCATAGGGCTCGCCCGTTTTCCCATCACGCAATTTCTGCTTGCCGAAAATGGGAGCGGGGGCGCCATATTCTAGCATCGTTTTCTGCATTGTTGCATACAATTCATCATCGGGCACGTTTTCAGCATCGAAAGTGGCGAGCCACAACTTCAAACAAGCCCGGATCGCATTCTCATCGTAGGCTGCGCGTTCAGAGGGCGGAGGTACGCCTTCCGAGAATATTGCATCGGGATCAAAACCATGATCACGTAGCCACTCGACAGCCGCGGCCTTGCGTGCATAGTTTGTTTCGTTCAAACGGTAAACATCATAACCGCGCTGGCCCAGAAACTGCTCAAGATACAGGCGGCGCACTTCATCATCATCTTCGATCAGGCTGGGGTTGTATTCCTGCTCCTTTAGCCAGTTCCAGGCTTCCTGGGCAATTTCTTTCCAAACATGATCAAAGATCCACGCGCGCGCCAGTTCGGCCTCAATCTCTTCCTCTTTCGCGCCATCAAAAACAGGCGTGGTGGCGCGGAAACCTAGTTTCTGCGCTGCCCAGCCCAGGTGCACCTCCAGGACCTGCCCGAGGTTCATCCGGCCTGGCACGCCAGTGGGATTCAGAATGATATCAACGGGAGTCCCATCTTCGAGCATCGGCATATCTTCCATCCGCACAACGCGCGAGACAACCCCTTTATTTCCATGGCGGCCTGCCATCTTATCGCCTGCGGTGATCTTGCGCCGCTGCGCGACTGAGACACGCACCATCATATCCACACCGGCAGAAAGGTCGGCATTGTCTTCGCGAGTGAAGACTTTCACATCAACAACCTTGCCGCGCTCGCCGTGCGGCATGCGCAGGGAGGTGTCTTTTACATCGCGGGATTTTTCGCCAAAGATAGCGCGCAGGAGCCTTTCTTCCGGCGTCAATTCCTTTTCGCCCTTCGGGGTAATTTTTCCCACCAAGATGTCGTTGGGGCCAACTTCCGCGCCGATCCGGATGATCCCACTCTCATCCAAGTCTTTGATAGCATCCTCGCCGACATTGGGAATATCACGCGTGATCTCTTCCGGACCGAGTTTCGTGTCGCGGGCTTCAACCTCATACTTCTCAATATGCACCGATGTGAAGCGGTCCTCCTGGACAAGGCGCTCCGAAATAACAATCGCGTCCTCGAAATTCGCCCCCTCCCACGACATGAATACAACGGTTACATTTTGGCCAAGCGAAAGTTCACCATTGTTCGTAGAAGACGAGTCGGCAATGATGTCGCCGCGCTTGACAATCTGCCCCTTAACAACGGCAGGACGCTGGTCAATACAAGTTGACTGGTTCGAGCGCTGGTACTTGCGCAGGTGGTAGGGGTGCATCCTTCCGTTCTTTTCTCGAACAACGATCGTCGAGCCGGTCACCGAGACCACATCGCCGTCTGTTTCGGCTACCACAACCTGACCAGAATCCAGGGCAGCATAACGCTCCATGCCTGTCGAAACTAGGGGAATATCAGGGCAAATCAGCGGCACAGCCTGGGCCTGCATGTTCGAGCCCATCAAAGCGCGATTGGCATCATCGTGTTCGAGGAATGGAATCAGTGCCGCGCTAATCCCCACCACCTGGTGAGGGGCAATATCCATGTAATCTATATTTTCCGGCGCAGTGAACGGGTAACCAGCGTGGTAACGGCAGGCAATACGCGGGTCAGCAAACTCACGATATTCGTTCAAGACGGCGTTGGCCTGGGCAATCACGTATTTATCTTCCGCGTCTGCCGAAAGATATTCGTACTCTTCGGAAACGAAAGGCACAATTGCAATGTCCCGTTTGAGTTTGGCGAGTGTTTTAAACATTTTTTCCGTGATACGCTCGCCCGCCTGGAACAACACTTCTCCGCTTTTTGGATCTGTCAGGTTCTCTCGCAGGGCACGCCCCACCAAGGTCGGGTCATCACAATGGATCTGCCTGATAACCTTCCGGTACGGGGTTTCGATAAACCCATATTCGTTGACGCGGGAAAAGGAAGCCAGGCGTCCAATCAAGCCAATGTTTGGGCCTTCCGGCGTCTCGATCGGACAGATGCGGCCATAATGGGAATGGTGAACATCACGCACATCGAACCCGGCGCGTTCACGCCGCAGCCCGCCCGGGCCCAGAGCCGAGAGCGTGCGCTTGTGGCGCAACTCAGCCAAAGGATTGGTCTGATCCATGAACTGGGACAATTGCGAAGAGCCAAAAAATTCCCGTAGCGCCGCTACCACCGGGCGGATATTGACCAGCGTCACAGGAGAAAGTTGTTCCTGGTCGCGGATGGACATGCGCTCTTTGATGACGCGTTCCATGCGGCGCAGGCCAATGCGCAACTTATTCTGGATGAGTTCTCCTACTGTCTTGACACGACGGTTGCCGAGGTGGTCAATGTCATCGGGCGGCTCAACGCCGTTGTTAATCAGGATCATGCGGCGCAGCAGGTTGATAATATCCGACTTGGTAACCGTCCGATGAGGAATCGGGATGTTCAGGGTGAGTTTCTGATTCAACTTGTAGCGGCCGACCCGCTCCAGATCATAATGGCGCTGGTCGAACAATTGCTCCTCCAAGAACTGGCGCGCATTCTCCAGCGTGGCCGGGTCGCCGGGACGCATCCGCTTGAAGAACTCGATTAGAGCCAGTTCCGAAATGCTCATCCCCGTGGAAAAATCCCATTCCGGTTCCTGCCGCATCGTGGAAGCAATGAACATTCGCTCAGGGTTGGTATCCACATCCTTGAAGAGGCTGAGTATCTCCTCGTCCGTGCCCGAAACAAGCAACTGGTTGTCCCCACCCTCATCATTGACAGCTGCCAGGGCGCGCAGGAAAACGGTGATCGGAACCGTGCGCTTGCGGTTGAATTTCAAAATGATGTAATCACTCTTGCGCGTTTCGAATTCCATCCACGCCCCACGGTCGGGGATGAGTTTTGCCATCGCAAACGAGCGACCGGTTGCACGATCGGTCGGCGCTTCGAAATACACGCCTGGGGAACGGATTAATTGGGAGACAACAACGCGCTCGGTACCATTGATGATGAATGTCCCCTTCTCGGTCATCTCCGGGAAATCGCCTAGGAAGATATCCTGTTTGATTGGTTCAGACACATCCGGTCCTGCCAGCAGCACCGAGAGGTAGAGCGGGCTTGCATACGTAAGATCACGCTCCACGCACTCTTCGATCGAATGCTTGGGCTCGCCAAACCAATAGCTGAGTCCCCACTGTTCCGATTCAGGGCTCCGGCTGGGGAAGAAAAGTTTCATCCCCTTGTTATAGGATTCGATTGGTGATATTTCGTGGAAGAGATCGCCCAATCCTTCTTTTTTCAAGCGCCCAAAAGAATCAAGTTGAACTTCAATTAAATTAGGCAGGTTAAGTGTGACCGGGATGCGTGCGTAATTCTTCTCGGGTTGAACAGATGCCATTGGCTGACTCCTGAATTTAGTACCCTGGCGGAAACACTGCCGCATGCGCCACCCCGCTGGCGGCGGCATTCACGGCGCGGATATGCAAACTGTAATTATATCGAGCAGACAAAACAAAGTCAAGAATTTTTAGGGAGGAA
>DYKZ01000365.1 GCA_020722345.1 Anaerolinea thermophila
GCTTTCGCCGCTTCGGCGCAAGAGCGAAGCCAGCAGGGTCTCGGCGCGCTGTTTTGGCTGCACCAGGCCAATCGCGATGAGAATCACTTCGCGCCAGCGTTCTTCGGCGGCGTGATCCACGAGCAGGGAATCCAGGTTTTGCTCCGCAATGTGGCTGGCGGCCAGGTAATCATGCAGGGCGCGGTGGGCAAAACCATATTTGCCGATGGCCTGCTCCACCAGCACGCCCGAACGCTCGTAAATCTGACGGATCAAACTGCGGGCGCTGACGGGCTTGGTCAGGTTTTTGAGCAACGGCTCGACCAGTTTCTCCAAGCCTTCGATATCCAGTTGCACCAGTCCCTGTTCCACGTAATGGAAGGCGATGGTCTTCAAGACGAAGAGTTTGTCATTGGGCGAGGGCGCGTCGGGCAGGACAATGCCCTTGTCTTTGCTGTCCCAGATGTCGAGCAGGATATCGAGACATTCGCGGTATAAACGCGCGCGTCCCTTGGGCAGGTCGGCGGTGCGGTTCTTGTGCACCAGCGTCACCAGCGAAAGAATCAAGGGCGTGCGCGCAATGCGCAGCAGGCTCTCGTTCTTCAACAACGCCGCCCACAGGTTTTCGGCCTGCTTCAGCGAGAACTGGTAAGCGCGTTCCTCGGCCTCGCGGATCGCTTCGAGCTTGGGCGACGCGCCGAGTTTGTTGACCTCCTCCGTGCGCGTCACCTCGCGGTACCAGGCGCCGATGAACTGGCGCACATCGTCGCGGTCGAATTCCTGCACGCTGTACTGGCGAAAGTCCGGCAACTGGTCGCGCCAGCCCGCCAGGCGGCAGGTGACTACGATCCAGTTTTCAGGATACTCGTTGGCAAACGCCAAAATCTCGCCAACCACGTGCTTGTGGATGTTTTCGTCCAGCACTTCGTCGAGTCCGTCCAGGAAGACGATGCAGTTCCCGCTCTTCAAATTACGCTCGAAATAGCCCGCCGGGATTTTCCTCAAACCGACGCTGTCGGGGGATTCGATCCATTGCAGGAGCGATTGCGTCCCGAGGTCGCGCAGGCGGATAAAAATGGGCAGGGGATTCTTCAATTGGGCGCGCAAGGGATGTTCGATATGCCCCGTAAAGACCAGCGTCAGGTAATCCAGCAGGGTGGATTTCCCCGCCC
>DYKZ01000116.1 GCA_020722345.1 Anaerolinea thermophila
GAAGACCATCAACAAGGAAAATTTTGAAGACTTCCTGCTCGAATCATAAATCCGCACAGCATAACAGGCAGAGCCGCGGCTGCCATTATCGGAGCGATGCGGTGGACAGGGGCGACAGGCTGTTGTAACAAATCGGCCACAGATTACACAGACAAAAAAAACTGACCTGCCCGCTCCCGGACAGGTCATGTGTCATTCATGGATTGTTACCCGTCAACCCCCCTTCTTCTCGGCCACCAATTCCTTGAGCAGGATGCCCAGGCGGGTGATGCCCTCGCGGATGATGTCCGGGTTCGAATAGGAGAAATTGATGCGCATCGTATTTTCCCCGCCGCCGTTCGGGTGGAACGGCGCGCCGGGCACGAACGCCACCTTGCGCTCGATGGCCTGCTTCAACACCTCAGCGGCGTCCATCCCCTGCGGCAATATGCCCCACAGGAACATCCCGCCTTCGGGATGCGTCCAGCGCACCTCGGCGGGGAACATCTCATCCATCGTCTCCAGCATCACGTCGCGCCGCTCCTTGTAAACCTGACAGATGAACTTGACATGCTCATCCAGAAAGCCGCCCTTCCCCACCTCGTAGGCCACGAACTGGTTGAACGTGGCCGTGTGCAGGTCGGCGGCCTGCTTGGCCATGACGATGCGGCGCACCACCTCGGCCGGGGCAACGATCCACGCCAGACGCAGGCCCGGGGCCAGCAGTTTGGAGAACGTGCTCAGGTAGATCACATTGCCGCTGTAATGCCCGCCGTTCGGGCCGCGGAATTCGCTGTCCAGCGAGACCACCGAGGGCAGGTGCTCGCCCTCAAAGCGCAACTGGCCATACGGATCGTCCTCCACGATCGGCACGCCGTATTTATCGGCCAGTTCCACCAGTTTCCGGCGGCGCTCCAGGATGAGGGTCGTGCCGGAGGGATTCTGGAAATTCGGCAGTACGTAGATGAATTTCGGCCCCACCCGCAGCGCCTTTTCCAGTTCATCCACGATCATCCCGTGTTCATCCGAAGGGACGGACACATAATTCGCCCCATAGGCATTCCAGGCTTGCAAAGCGCCCAGGTAAGTGGGCGATTCCACCACGATGTGATCGCCGTTATTGATGAACAGCCGCCCGATGAAATCCAGAGCCTGCTGCGACCCCGATGTAATGAGAATATTATCTGCCGTGATCTGGATGCCATAACGCGCCGCATGCCGGGCAATCATCTCCCGCAGAGGGCGGTAACCCTCGGTTGTGCCATACTGCAAAGCCTGCCGCCCGGATGTCTCGAGGACGCGGTTGCACGCCTCCTGGAACTCCTTCAACGGGAAAACCTCCGGGGCAGGCAGCCCGCCCGCAAAAGAGATGATATCCGGCTGTTCGGTCAGTTTCAACAGTTCGCGGATGATCGAACTGCCCATCCGCTTGGCGCGGAACGCATAACGATATTCCCAGGGTGTCTGCATTTCTACTCCTTGTCGTGGATTTTGACAGACAAAAAAACCTGGCAGGTATAATGAACCTGTCAGGCTTTCGCTGACAATCTAAAGGCCAGGACGAATAGCAACAAGATTCGTAGCATGGCACTATAATCTTACCGTATTTTACCTTGCTGTGCAATATGATACCTGTCAGGTCTTTGGAGAACAAAATGCGCACTTCCCGGACTCTTATCCTGCTCCTGCTCATTGGCTTTTTGCTCCCCTCCTGCGCCCCCGCCACCCCCGCCGGGACGGATGTCCCTGCCCTCTCCTGCGGCGACGGCCTGTGCGGCGCGCTGGAAGACTCGGCCAACTGCCCACAAGATTGCCACCTTGCGCCCGTCAGCGGCAAGACGCTCGTCACCTACATCGAGTCAGAGGACATCGGGCAGATTGCCGTCCAGGTGGCCTATCCCGCCGCCGGGCGCTACGCGGAAGGGGCCGGGGTGGTGGTGATCGTCTCACCGTTTTTCACCGAAGTGGACGGCTTCGTTACCGAGCCGGACCTGACCGCCATCGGGCTGATCCAGGTCAGTTACCTGTGGCCGGGGAAAACGGACAGCAGGTCCGGGGTCCGCAGCGAGGGCGAATACGACTATGGCGGCGAGACATCCATCCGGGCGCTGCGGGATGTCATCCGCTTTGCCGCCGGCCGCCAGGCAGATGTCAACGGGCGCAGCATCAGCAGCCTCGTCCCGGTGCGGCCGCTCACCGACGAGGTCGGCCTGTACGCCTTTTCACACGCCGGCATCGCGGCCGTGAACGTGCTCGCCCTCTACGGCGACAGCCTGCCCGGCCTGCAATATTTCGTCGGGCGCGAGAACCCCACCGTGGACACGATCTCCTGCCTGGAAATCGGCCACTACGATGAAAACGGCTTCCCGGTGGTCAACCCACTGTATGCCTATCCCACCAGTTACAGCCCGCACGCCATCACCATCAGCCTGGACACCCTGCGCTGGGACTTCGACTACACCGACGACCGCGCCGACTTCGTCGGACGTCCTTACCTCGACTTGAACCAAGACGGGTCGTTGAGCGCCGGCGACCACGTTTTTGGCTGGCAGGTGCCGCAGATGTTCGGCAAACGCTATTATTCGAAGGCGTTCACCCAGGCCTTGCTGGACAATGGCGCCCTGACGCTTGAAACTTGGCCTGCCGACCTAGCCACCCCGCAGGAGGCCGCCGAAGCCTGGGCCTTCCGCCAGATGGACACGCAGTTCATGAAAATTGCCAACTTGCAAGACGCCGACTTCAAGGTCATGCTGGTCTTTGCCCGCAGTGACCACGCGCAGGTGGCCGCCGACAAGCCGCACATCCACCAGGCCTATCAGGGCTTCCGCTTCGAGGCGCAGCCCGCCGGGACGCAACTGCGCTGGGTGCGTCTCAACCCCGACCGCTCCTACATCCAGCAATTCCTCCCCCAGGCCGGCACTGATTACCCGGATAACCCGGCCAACACTGCCCCGACCGACTGGCTGAAGATCGGCGAGTGGGCCTACCCGGCCAGCAGCGGCAACCTGGCAGCGGTGGCCGCGGTGGCCGAAATGGCCGACCGCTCCCACGCCGGCCGCTGGGACGAGAACATCGGCGCGGCGCTGTACACCTTCACGCCGCCGACAGCCGCGCCGTGATGCTCGGGGGAAACTCTACCGGCTTCCGGAGTCCACCTTGAAGGGAAGGTACGTGCATGAAAAGGATGCACAGAATCGCACTCGGTTGCAGGCCTTGTGGCAATTGCGACGGGGGCGGGCGATTGTGGAAGTAGCCGATGCGCTGAAGGAAGCGGCCAGGGTAGTCAGGGCGAGGAGTTTGGGCGGCATGGGGTTCTCCGGGGAGGCGTGAGGCGTAAGGCGTGATTCGTGATGCGTGAGGCGTGAGGCGTGAGGGGGCGTCTGCTGGCGCTATTATCCTGCGCGGCGTCGCGGTCGGAGCGGGAGTATTGGTCGGCGGGACCGAAGTATTGGCCGGCGATGACCCCGGCGGGCTGGTCGGCAAAGCGCAATTACCATAACCGCTGCAAAAGACCGGCTCGGAACGGCAGACATCGCCACAGTAATATGGTTTACCGGCATCGTTATTGGCACAGACTGTAGAATATGAGCCGCCGAAAGGGCTGCTGCAGCATACTATCTGGCTCAAAAGATAGCCGCACAACTGACTGCAAGAGGCAGCGCCGCAGTTGTTGGTGGAATAGGCAGTATTTACTGTCGTGCAGTTAGAATGATCATTTGGATCGCAGGAAGGATTTTGACAAGAAGTGCTAAAACCGCAGTATCTACCAATACTACCAGAAGGAGGATCTTCATAACATAGAAGCGCATAATTACCATCACCGTCAGAATCACATTTATCTCCAATCCAGGCATTATTGAGTCCACTGCAAAAACCTTTTTAAACACGAAGGACACAGAAACAATGATGGAGGAAATTCAAGGACGCTTTGAAAATGTTGGACCACGACGCAGATTATCTTGAATAATGATTTGTGATTTTGCATTTTCCTGACGGTCTTCGCGGGCTGCGCGGTGCAATAGCCTTTTTGCGGTAGAGTTGCACATCCTGGATTACCCGCTCAAGCAATTTCGTACACCCGCCCACGCTTGACCACCTGACGGACGAGGTTGGCGCCAAAGCGGTAGCCCAGCATGCGGTAATCGGGGACGGAGAGAATGAGCAAATCGGCCTGCTTGCCGGGATGGAGGGAGCCAACCCGGTCGGCGCGACGGATGGCGTGGGCTGAGTTGATGGTGGCGGCCGCGATGGCCTGGGCGGGGGTCAGTTTCAGGGCGCGGCAGGCCAGGGCGATGACGAATTGCATGGATTCACACCAGGCCGTGCCGGGGTTGCAGTCGGTGGCCAGGGCGAGAATCCCGCCTGCATCGAGAATTTTCTGCGCCGGGGTGTACTCGCTCTCGGCCAGGCCGAAGGGCGTGCAAGGCAGCGAGACGGCCACCGTGTCGGATTTGCCCAGGGCAGCGATGTCGGCCTCGGAGGTCTTCACCAGGTGGTCGGCGGAAACCGCGCCCAGGTCCACGGCCAGGGAGGCGCCGCCCAGGTTGTCGAATTCGTCGGCGTGGATCTTGAGCGGGAAGCCGAGTTCCTTTGCCCGGCTCAAAATCTGGCGCGACTGGGCCAGGTCGAAGGCTTTGTTTTCGCAGAAGACATCCACAAACGGACGATGGCCGGTGGACGATTGACCGTGACGCTCATCCCACCAATCTCTGACCGCCGGGAGCATTTCGCTGCAAACGAGGTCGGTGTAGCCCTGCGGGTCATCCCGATATTCCGGGGCAACGGCGTGCGCGCCGAGGAAGGTGGGAGCCAGTTCGAGCGGACCTTCGGCATCCAGCGCCAGGAGGGCCTGCAAGAGTTTGATCTCGGTCTGCGTGTCAAGACCGTAGCCGGTCTTGGCTTCGGCGGTGGTGGTGCCGTGGGTGAACATATGCTTCAGGCGCGGGCGGGTCTCATCCAGCAATTGCTCCAGCGATGCGGCGCGCGTTTTGCGGACGGTGGAGATGATCCCGCCGCCCGCCGCCAGGATGTCGAGGTATTTGGCCCCGGCCATCTTCCTCTCGAACTCGGCGGCGCGGTCGCCGGCCCAGACGAGATGCGTGTGCGGATCCACGAAGCCGGGCAGGACGGCGCAGCCGGAGGCGTCGAGGCGCGGCTCGGACGGGTGGGCAGCGAGCAGGTCCGGGGTCGGGCCGACGGCGGCGATGGTTTCCCCCTCGAGCAGCAGCGCGCCGTCTTCTATGATATTGAGCATACCGAGGTCACGACCGCGCTGCGGGCCGGGGGTGAGGGTCAGGAGTTGGGAGGCGGAGTGGATGAGCATAGCCGTTGGCGATTGAAGATTGGTTGTGTGGGGTGACAGGCTGGGGCAGACAAGATTAAGTTGTGGGTTTCATTATACACTGGCCGCCGGCCATGCTCACACTTTCACACATACCAAACCCTTCAAGTATGCCCCCTCCGGGAAGTTCAGCGCCACGGGGTGGTCGGGGGCTTGCGAGAGGTGCTCCACGATCTGCGCTTCCACACCTGCATCCAGCGCGGCGGAGGCGACGATTTTCTGGAACAGGGCCGCATCCACGCCGCCGGAGCAGGAGAACGTGACCAGGAGTCCGCCTGGGCGCAGGAGTTTGAAGCCGAGCAGGTTGATGTCCTTGTAGCCGCGAGCCGCCTTCTCGGCCTGGGCGGCGGTGGGGGCGAACTTGGGCGGGTCGAGCACGATCAGGTCGAAGAGGCGGCCTTCGTCGCGGAAGCGGCGCAGCAGGTGAAAAACGTCGCCTTCGAGGATGGTTTGTTTCTCGGCGGGGAGGCCATTCAGCGCCACGTTTTCCCGGCACAGCGCCAGTGCTTCCGCCGAGGCGTCCACCGACAGGACGGACTTCGCCCTGCCTGCCAGCGCGTTGACCGTGAACCCGCCTGTGTAGCAGAAGCAATCCAGCACGTCTCTGCCCCCGGCCAGTTCGCGGACCCGCAGCCTGTTGGCGCGTTGGTCGAGGTAGAAGCCGGTCTTGTGGCCTGCGGCAATGTCCACTCTGAAGCGAAGGCCGTTTTCGGTGATGGTAAATCGAGGCTGGGCAACGGCCCCGCGCAGGGAGCCGACTTTGGGAGCAAGGCCTTCCAGTTCGCGCACGTCGGTGTCGGAGCGCTCGTAGATGGTGGAGAGGCCGGTCTCTGCGAGCAGAAGGTCGGCGAGGGTTTCTCTCCAGTATTCTGCGCCCGCCGAGAGGAATTGTGTTACCAGCATGTCTGCGTAGCGGTCCACAACCAGGCCGGGCAGGCCGTCGGATTCAGCGTGAACTAAACGAGCAGTTGCGAGTTGCGAGTCGGGAGTCGAGAGCAAAAGCCTGCGGGTATTGATTGCGCGCTGAATGCGTCGGCGGAAGAAATCGGCGTCCACCGGCTCGGACGGGTCGAAGGTCCAGACGCGTGCCCGGATCTGGGAAGCGGGCGAGTAGGCGGCGCGGGCGAGGAACTGTCCGTCCGCGGCGAGCAGGTCCACGGTCGCGCCTGGGGCGGGGTCGCCGTCCACGCGGGCGACCGCGCCGGAAAAGAGCCAGGGGTGGCGGCGCAGGAGCGACTTCTCGCGTCCGGGTTTGAGGATGAGTGCAGGCATGGGATGATTATGCCATAGAAAAAGACTTCCGCGGTTTCGAAACGGCGGAAGTCATCAGGCGGAGAGGGCGGGATTCGAACCCGCGAACCTTGTGGGTTACACGCTTTCCAAGCGTGCGCGCTAAGCCAACTACGCGACCTCTCCAAAACTGGCGGGCGAATTATACCAAAGAAACCGAAAACCGAACTAGCCATTTTGCGCCCGGCGGGCGATGCCGGCCAGCAGCCCGGCGAACACCCGGCGGTGGAGCGGCCCCAAGAGACTCAAGTAGAGGAAGCCCGGCACGCCGCGCGGGGCGAAGGGGGGCAAGTACGCGGCGGAATTTGCCGAGGTGGGTTGTTACAGAGTACTGCGTAAATATTCGGACCCAAATCATTGTTATCACCCTGTTCTAACGAGAGTCTGGTTCAGATATTTATGCAAGGAGCAGTAGTAAAACAATATGCTTGACCCACCATGCTGAGCGTTCTCTTACCCAATCTGGTCCGCTATTATCCTGAATTCGTGGTATACTCCCGTGCCGCTCGAAATTGGAGCGATTGTTCCAGGGAAATTGTTTCGACATCCTCCCCGCAAAGGGAGACTTCGATTGATGGCCCGGCGAATGCACCGGGCTTTATTGTTGAGTCCACTGCAAAAACCTTTTTAAACACGAAGGACACAAAGGCAACGA
>DYKZ01000117.1 GCA_020722345.1 Anaerolinea thermophila
TCATCCACGCGGCCGGTGAAGTTTCGGTTGCGCGGAAAGGGAAGGTACGAGCCGGGCGGGAGGTTGCCGGGCTGAGTGGAATCAACTGGTTTTTGAAAAAGGGCCTGCAACGCCTCCTGGCTCAATTCCACCCGCAGGGTGACCTGGTTGCCATCCCCGATCAACAGCACCGAATTGGCGACGTTCCCGCCCACCGAAATCTCTTCACGCAACCTGCCTTCGCTCAACGCGCCACGCAGGAGTTCGATGTCGCCCGCGCTGGGCTTGCCCTGAGCCAAACGCTCCAATGCACTGGAAATATCCTTTGTTTTTGCCATGTGCGTATCCCTGCGAGTAGTCTGGTTTCTGGTTTTAGTATAGAGGGAAAAAGGAGAAAAGACAAGGAGCAATTCTTTTTGTTCTGTTCTTTTGCCGGTGGGGTGGGGGAGGGGGTATGTCCTTGCGAGGGCATCGTACCGCCAGGCTTTGCCTGGCAGGGCCGATCATAGGTCGGCGCTACATTTGGCGCTACATTTGGTTGCGGCTGGAGGCTGCGCTATGTTCTCTACCGAAGAAAGGTAGGTCGAGATGACCTCTCGACCTACCCATGCCCTGGCAAATTTGTTGAAGAGCGGGACAACTCGTACGAGTTGTCCCGCTTTGCTATGGAGAAACAACCGACCAGTTGTATTGCGCCGTTTTGTTGTTCGGCGCGGTAACGATGACCTTCACGTAGAAGTCGCCGCAGTCGGTTTTGTACGCGCCGCCCGGGTCGAAGGTCTGGGTACCGAAAGCGGCAAAGTTGAGGGTGGCATCCTCAGTAGCATTGCGCAGCGTGCCGTCTCCGTTGAAGATCTCGAGGTGGTATGTCACGGTCGCCGGGCCGTTGGTGGTGATGGATACCGAGAAATTGACCGCGTTCGGCCCGCCGCAGTAGCCGTGAATGGTCGGCCCGCCGACAACGCTGACAGCCAGGTCTGTCACCAGGCCGGTCGGTTTGGCAAGTTCGGGAACCAGCGCCAGGTTGCCGCTGGCCGTTGTCAGTGAGGCTTTGACCCAGCACAAGACGCCGATATTGCGCGGGTCGCTGATCTGCCACCAGGAGTGGTCGGAAATCGTGCCGAGAATGGGGACAATCTCGCCCATCCGCAGGGAGCCAATGGCCAGATATTCTATTCCCGGGCCGAAGCGGCAGTTCACGTCCTCGCTGGTGGGCGTGACCATCGGGGCGGTAAGGGTGGAAATCAACGTATTCGTCGGCGCCAAAGTTGGCGACGGCACGAGGGTCGGCGTGTCGGTGGGGATGAAATCCATCACCGGGGCCATGTAGATGCTGAAGGCAGTGGCAAGTTCCGGGTCCGAAGCGACCGGAATCGGGTACACGCCCAGCGCCGGGTACGAGCCGGAATACTCCCAGCCGCCCTTGCTCACCGAGACGTGGCACGTGCCAGCCGGGAGGTCCTCGAAGTGGAATTTGCCTTCCGGGTCGGTCAATTGCGTTTGGGTGGGACCGCAATCGGCCAGGGTGACGGTCGCGCCTTCGACGCGCGAAGATTGCTCGCTGTCGTCAATCGTGCCGTCGCCGTTCAGGTCCCCATAGACGACGCCTTGAACAACCCCGCCGGTGGGCACAGCGGTACCTGTGGCAGGGAGTCTGCAGGCCAGCACCGTCAAGAAAATGGCAAGCAGGGGAAAGATCAATTTCTTTAGCATTTCTACCTCCGGTTGTAAAATCTGCCTCTATTATGCACTACTTTGACGTTGAAATACTATCGCCCAAAAGTTAGTCTGCGGCCGCGCCTTCTTGGTATACTTGACACATGCCTGAATTGACCAGTCTTCAAAACCCCCGCGTCAAATATATCGTCAAACTGCGTGACGACAGGCGCCAGCGCCAGCGGGACGGCGTGACGCTGGTCGAGGGGGTGTATGAGACAGAACTCGCACTCGCCAGCGGGCTGCGCCCGCGCGAGGTTTTCCATTGTGCGGAACTTTCGGCAGAAAAAACCGTTCCGGGGCTGGACCTCGCGCCGGTCACCGTTTCCCGCGCCGTCTTCGAGAAGATGAGCCACCGCGAGGGTCCCGACGGCTGGCTGGCTGTTTTCCCGCTCCCGCGCCGGACCCTCGACCTGCTTCCGCTTTCCCCCGCGCCTTGCCTCGTTTTGGCCCAATCGGTAGAGAAACCCGGCAATCTGGGTGCCATCCTGCGCACGGCAGACGCGGCCGGCGTGGACGGCCTGCTCGTCTGCGACCCGCGCGTGGACCTGTACAACCCGAACGTTGTCCGCGCCAGCCGCGGGACGCTGTTCACCGTCCCGGCGGTGGAAACGGCTTCGGCGGAGGCGCTGGCCTGGTTAAGGGCGAACGGCATCCGGGTCCTGGCCGCCACCCCGCAGGCCGAGAGGCTCTATTCCGAGGTGGATCTCCGTCAGCCGGTTTGTATCGCCGTCGGCGCTGAGGATGAAGGTCTGACAGATTTCTGGCTGGAGAACGCCGACCTGCGGATCAAAATCCCGATGGCCGGAAAGGTCAATTCGCTGAATGTCTCCGCTTCGACGGCGATTATTTTGTATGAAGCGGTCCGTCAGAGGAAGGTGGGGTGAAATACGGAGGGGAACGGCCTCTTGAACGGTACTTACCGGGGGGGGCAATTTGGGCTGATTTGTTGTACACCGGTTTTGTAACGGCAGTGATCCCGGCGTGCGATTAAAGAGGAGAGGCAAGCACCGTGTTCGGCGCTGCTACCCCATACGCCTTTTCTTTCTCGAACTTGAACTGCTGGGTGTACAGGCGGTAGTAGCGGCCGCGCTGTTTGAGCAGTTCGGCGTGCGTGCCCATCTCGGCGATGCGGCCCTCCTCGATGACCACGATCCGGTCGGCCCGGCGAATGGTGCTCAGGCGGTGGGCAACGATGAAGGAGGTTCGTCCCTCCATCAGGGCCTCCATACCGCGCTGGATCAGGGATTCGGTCAGCGTGTCCACGCTGGAGGTGGCCTCGTCCATGATGAAGATTTCGGGCCTGGCCAGCACGGCGCGGGCGAGACTGATCAACTGTTTCTGCCCCACCGAGAGCAGGTTGCCGCCCTCGCCGACCTCCTGTTCGTATTTCTTCTCGAAGGTCTCGATGAAGTTGTGCGCGCCGGCAATCTTGGCTGCCGCCTCGACATCTTCATCTGAAGCGTCGAGCCTGCCATAGCGGATGTTCTCGCGGATCGAACCAGAGAACAGGTGCGGGGTCTGAAGCACGATGCCCACTCGCGAGTGGATGCTCTGCAGGGTGTAGTCGGTGTAGTCACGCCCGTTGATGCGGATGACACCTTCCTTCGGCTCGTAGAAGCGGCATAACAGGTTGACGATGGTCGTCTTCCCGCCGCCGGTTGGTCCGACCAGGGCGATGGTCTCGCCCGGCTCAACCTTGAGGTTGAAGTCGGTCAGGATTGGCTTGCGGTCCTCGTAGTAGAAATACACGTGGTCGAATTCGATGGCGCCCTGCATGGTTTCGGCAGGGAACGCCTGCGGGCGGTTCTGGACCTCGGGAACGGTGTCAATCAACTTGAAGATCCGTTCTGCCGAGGCCACGGCGTGCTGCATCTCGGCGTAGACGCGCGCCAGGTCCTGCACCGGCCAGATCATGAAGGTCAGGTATGAGACGAAGGCGTGGATGTCGCCGACGCTGAAGTTGGCGCTCAGGCTCTGCATCCCGCCGTACCAGACGATGGCGCCCAGCGCGAAGGCGGACACCACCTGCACGGTTGGCAGGAAGAGCGCCGAGAGCCAGGCGGCGCGGTAGGAGGCCTGGAACATGGCGTCGGTCAGGCGCGCAAACTCTTTCAGGTTCTCGTCCTCGCGGCCGAGCGCCTTGACGACGCGCACGCCCTGGATGTTCTGGTTGTATTCGCCGGTGATCTTCGAGTTGGCGCGGCGGCTCTTGCGAAACTCCACCAGAATCTTCTTGCGGAAGTTGACGGCGATGATGAGCAGAATCGGGATGATTGCAAAGACAATCAGCGCCAGTTTCCAGTTGATGAACAGCATGAAGATCACCGAGACGATCACGCTGACGACCGCCCAGGTTGTGTCGAGCACCCCCCAAGTCATCAGGCTGGAGACGCGCCCCGAGTCCGAGGTCACGCGCGCCATCAGGCGGCCAACCGTATTCTGGCTGTAGTACGAGAGGGAGAGATCCTGCAAATGGTTGAAGACCGCCTTGCGGATGTCGTATTGGATGCGCTCGCCGAGGATGCCAACCAAATAGATGAATGTAAACACCATAGCCGCCTGTATGAGTTGCAGACCGCCGTAGTACGAGGCGTACTTCAAAAGGGCGGCGAGGTTCTTCTTGGCGATGCCCTGGTCAATCATATCCCGGTTGATATAGGTGAACAGCGCGTCGAGGGCGGCGGTGAACAGGACGGCAATCAGGAATCCAACCATCCAGCGCCAGTGGGGCTTCACCAATCCCAGGATGCGCTTGAAAGTCTCGCCGGTGAATTGACTGGTATGTTCTTCTTCTTCGAGTTCGATTAATTCGTCAGGCATGATGTTTCTCCATGTCATGCGTTCCTGCGTTATGTGTTCCTGTGTCACGGTAAAACGTGGCACAGGAACACCGGATCACAGGGACACAGATGCGATTTCGTTTTCCAATTCTTCGTCAATACGAGTCTGAATATCGTAGATCTTCCGATACATTCCATCCTGGGCAAGCAAATCAGCATGTTTGCCCATCTGGACGATCTCGCCTTTGTCCATCACCACGATCAGGTCGGCGTTCATTACGGACTGGATGCGGTGGGCGATGATGAACGTGGTGCGGTTCTCCATCAGCCCCTTCAGCGCAGACCTGATTTCTGCTTCCGTTTCCGTGTCCACGCTGGAGGTCGAGTCGTCGAGGATGAGGATGCGCGGGTTCTTGAGCAGGGTGCGGGCCACGGCCACGCGCTGTTTCTGCCCGCCGGAGAGCGTCACACCCTTCTCACCGACCAGCGTGTTGTAGCCGTCCGGGAAGGTCAGGATGACATCATGGATGGCGGCAGCGCGGGCGGCCTTTTCCACTTCTTCGTCGGCAACGTCGCGGCCGACGCCGTAGGTGATGTTCTCGCGGATCGAGCGGCTGAACAGGAAAGGTTCCTGCTCCACGATGCCAATCTGCTTGCGCAGGTACTCGCGCGGGTAGTCGTTCAGGTCTTCGCCGTCGAGCAAGATGCGCCCGTCGGTGTATTCGTGGAAGCGGGGCAGCAGGTTGACCAGGGTGGTCTTGCCCGAGCCGGTAGAACCGAGCAGCGCCACCGACTGCCCTGGCTGGACGGCGAAACTGATGTTTTTTAGGACGTCCGCATTCCCGTCGCTGTACTGGAACGAAACCTTGTCAAACACGATCTCGCCCCGCACCGGACCGTTGACCTGCACCTTGCCCTCGGTCAGCGGCTCGCGTTCTTGCTTGACGATTTCCAGCAGGCGCTCATACGAAACCAGGCCGGTCGAGGTGTTGACGATGATGCGGCCCAGGTTGCGCATCGGCCAGATGAGCCAGACCACCAGCCCGACGTAAGCCGGGTAGGTGCCGATGGTGATCTCGCCGTTGATGGCGAGGAGCCCGGCGTAGATGAAACCGGCCAGCATCTGGAAACCGCACAACAGGTCTGAGAGCGGCCAGAAGCGAGAGTGCATTTGCAGGAGTTTGCGACCGCGGCGGAACTTCTCGAAATTATCCTTCTCGAACTTCTCCATCTCATAGTCCTGGCGGGCAAAGGCCTTGACCACGCGTACGCCGGTCAGGTTCTCTTGCAAGGTGGTCGAGAGTTTTGCTTCCTGCTCCTGATACTTTTCGTAGGCCTCGCTCACCTTCTTGAAAAACCAGACCGAGACGCCCACGATGATTGGGATGACGGCAATGGATGCCAGCGCCAGTTTCCACGAGAGGAACCAGATGGCGATGAAGTTGATGAGAAACAGCAGGACGATGCGCCCGACGCCGATAGCCTGATCGTTGAAGAAGGTGCGCACGGCGTCCACGTCCGAGGTGACGCGCTCGATCAGGTCGCCGGTGGGCGTCTTGCTGTGATAGGAGAAACTCAGCCGCTGGATGTGGTCGAAGAGAAAATTGCGCAGGCGGCGGGTGATGTTCTCGGCAGAATACGAGGCCAGCCGGCTGGAGATGTAGGCGAACCCGCCTTCGAACAGCGCTAGGCCGACGAATCCCAGCGCGATCAGGACCAGAGTCCGAGAAAGCGTGCCGGCAAACGGTTCGACATTGCCGACGACCGTGTCGGCGAAATTCCGCAGCAGGAGGTAGGTCAGCGTCTTTGCCAGGGCGGAAATTGCAAGCGCCAGGTTGGCGGCTACATATGCCATGCGGTAGCCGGTCATCATGCGCAGCATCCCGGCCAGTTTCTTCTTGCCGAGCGCTTTGCGGAAGTCAAAGTAGGTTGAGGGTACAGCGATGGCCATAGTTGATCCTGTAGGGGCAGCCCTTATGGTTGCCGGGGGTGAGGCTCGTCCTCGCCCCAACAAAACAAAAGAATAAAAAAGCCACGGTGCGGGAGCGCACCGTGGCAGTATCACAAACCTGTGTGTTGACGTTCAGTCAACAGGCGCACTCCGAGAAGGTAAAATCATGCCCTTAACAGCAGAAACCGGGTTGATTCGGACGAAGAAAACGGTGTTCATGAAGTGCGCCTCCTTTCTTAGGAATTTATTAACAGCGGGGTGGAGTTTATCCTGCCTCACCAAAAATGTCAAGCCTCCGCGTTACTTCCCCCGGTCTTATCTCGCGCCTAATTGGACCGCGACGCAAAAGCCGTTGTATAATGACGCCTCAGTCCTCGAATATTTCGTGATAGCCCCGGTCGAGTTCGTCGTCCGACAGGTGGGCGTAGCGCTGCGTGACCTGGATGCTGGCGTGGCGCGCCAGGGCCTGCGCCAGTTTGAGATTCCCGCTGGCGCGCAGAACGGTGGTGACGAAGTAGTGCCGGAACGAGTGCGGCGTGATTTGACCCGTATCCTGCTCGCCGAGCGCCTGGCGGACGCGTTCGCTGACGATGTTACGCCCGGTGGTGGTCGTGATCGGCTTGACCTTTTTGCCGGCGCCTTTGTCGTGCCGGGCGAAGAGCGGCAGGGACGGGAGGGGGCGTCCGCTGGCGCCGTCCAGTTCGGCCCGGGCGGCGAGGTAGTCTTTTAGGGCGCGCAGGCTGCGGGTCGAGAAGCGGACGACGGCCTGTTTGTCGCCCTTGCCGATGATAACCGCCCGGCCCTCGTTCCAGTCCACGT
>DYKZ01000366.1 GCA_020722345.1 Anaerolinea thermophila
GGCTGTCACTTGGTTCCACGGCTGCGGTTGCGGCCTTTGTTGATCGCATTAAGCCGAACGTGAAGCGGGCTGCCGATAAAATGGAAGAGCTCTCCGGCGATATTCAGAGCGCCATCCGCGCCTATCGCGACGGCGATTATTCCGGTTCCCGGCGTTTCTGCTAACGGCCTCACGGTTTGGAAGCGATTCCATTTCCTGATGGATAGCTCCAACAGCGATGACGAGAATCCGCGCCCGCGATGAGTGCTTGCTCTGCGGGCGCGGTCTTCTTTTTGCGAGGTGCCATGAAACGAATCTGCCAAAGATGCAATGTAATTTCACAAGATTTCAACTTGTGGTGTCAGGAAACAGATTGCCCGGCTGAAAATGCTACCGAAATTTTTGATAATGGTGAGTGGTTTGGGCCGATTGAGATTATTCAATCTCTTGTTGTCAGCCGTTCGGCCATCGTTTACCACGCCCGCCGCGGCGAAGAAGAAATCTTACTCAAAATTGCCAATGTGGGTTGCGAAGAGAAACTGCGCTCAGAGGCCAAGGCCTTTTTGGCGCTGGCCCGGGCCGGTCAACATCCGTTGCTGCCGGTCTTGCTTCCGGCCCATCCGCAGGGGTCGGTGGCAGCGCATCCGTATGGCTGGACGGTCATCAACGGGCGCGTCAAATATTACGAGGTGTTTAAATACGCCGATGGCGCAATTTTGCGTAATTTGTTGTTAAAAAATCCGCAGCCCTGGTTCCAACATGCCGGTTGGATCATCCTCAGTATTGCAGATGTGATTTTCTACCTTCACAAAGCCGGGCGTCTGCACCTGTGCTTGAATCCCGATGTGGTGTTAGTGCGCTACGACAAAAAAGGCATTCCTCGCCCAATGTTGTTAGACCTGGGCGTAAGCGCCTCAGGCAACGCTGTGTTTGAAATGTGGAATCCGAGCTATAACCTGCCCGCTTATACCGCCCCCGAGATGATAGATGGCGCGCGTGGCGCGGTTGGCCCGGCGACCGACGTGTATGGCCTGGGGATGCTTTTGTACGAAATGTTGGCCGGGCGTCCCGCTTACGAATATCACCTGAAAAGGGACGAAGCGGTGTTTAGGGATATTCTCGCAAGCGCTCCGGCGCCAACCGGGCGAATTGACTTGAAAA
>DYKZ01000001.1:0-84862 GCA_020722345.1 Anaerolinea thermophila
TTAAACCAGCCGTGATCGATAAGCCCTGGCCGCTCCATTAGTTAAACCAGCCGTGATCGATAAGCCCTGGCCGCTCCATTAGTTAAACCAGCCGTGATCGATAAGCCCTGGCCGCTCCATTAGTTAAACCAGCCGTGCTCGCGCCCGCGCCCGCGCGTAATGGGTGAAGGGTACTTATTAACAATTAACAAATTAACTTAGTATATATATAGGCTTACTTAGGGGACCCCCCTCCCCTCCCCGGCGCACTAGGCCGACAGGGAGGGCGCGTTGTTCTGCCGCCCTTGTAAACCCCTCTCTACCCTTACTCTTGTAATGCAGGGGCCTATGCCTTAGCTTACGCATGTTCCATTCACATTCACGGAGTATCGACATGGCACAGTTAAACTTTGACGCGACCGCAGTCGCACCCGCGCAAGACCCGGAGCAGATTGATCCGATCAGCTTGCTTATCAACATCGACAACGAAGACCCCAGCGAAGAGTCCATCCTGCAATACCTGCACGCACTGCACGCGCACGCATACGCACGCGGGGAGCAATGTCTGCCTGTGGAGCGTTTCTATGATCAAGGCGCGTTGGCGGTGTGGCACGCTGCCTGGGCAGACCGTCCGCAGGACGTGCCGATTCCACCGCAAGCGGACCTCCTGCATATCCGCCTACTTCTGACCAACGCGCTGACGCCGTTTCGTGACCCAGCCAGCGGGCAGGACGTTGTCACGTTTGTGGACCGCGTGCGGAGGGCGCATGCGGCGCTGTCGGCGTGGTTATCTTCCACCGAATCCGAAACGCCTCAACAGAAGCGCGCACGTCAGAACCGAGAAGCTCAGCAGCGCTATCGCGCACGCATGGATCCCAACGACAACAGTCCGCAGGCTCGGCACGCCCGCGCAGTCAAGGCGGCCTACGACAAGTATCTGGAAGCGTGCAGGCAACGTCGGGAAGCCATGCAGCAGTGGGCTCAGTATGTCGACGACCAGAAGAAAGCCTGGGAATCGCTCAAGAATCAAACTCCGCAGTGAGCCACTAAACAACTGTTGTGATACTAAAGCGAATGCGCTACACTGCGGATCGTCGGGTGCGCGTTCGCGCTTTTTACTTCGCTCCGGGGGACAGTTACTATGAGTCAAAGCCTACCGTCGGCTCAGCAAGAGTTTGACGACACCTATATCACATCAAGCGAGATTGGCAAAGAGCTCAACGTGAGCCGCGCCGCCATTGTGCAAGCGCGCCGCAAGGGCCTGCTCCCGGATCCGATCGTTGTCAACGGCGCACAGATCTACATCTGGAAGCGTGCAATCGTTCGTCCCTACCTGGATGCCTGGAAACTCATGTTGCAGGCCAGGAGGCGTGAACTGGTATGACCACACGCGCTCACGCATGGGCGCGCCTACCAGCCGAGCTGAAATACCTGCGCCAATGGTGCATCGCAGGGAAGGATAAGGCTCCGCTGTCGGCTGGCCCCGATGGAAAACTGTTCAATGCGAGCGTGACCCAGCCATCTCAATGGATGGACTTCGACACTGCTGCGCGTATCGCTTACGAGCGCGGATTCGACATTGGGTTCGTGCTGCACGAATCCGACCCGTACTCTTGCATCGACTTGGATGTCAAGGACGTCGAGAACTGCCCCGACAAACCTGAGCTCTGGACCACGCCGGAACAGTACGATCTGTTCTATCGCGTGATGCTCAGCTTCGACAGCTATACTGAAGCATCGCGCAGCGGTAAGGGCCTGCACATCTGGGTCCGAGGCAAGATTGGCAAGGGTGTCCGGCGCGACGGCATCGAGATCTACTCGCAAGAGCGGTTCATTATCTGCACGGGCAGCATTGTCCAGGACCGCCCCATTCGCGAACAGCAGCCCATGCTCCTCAACATGGCGTCGCAGATGAGGCCCAAGGAACAGGCGGCCGACTTCCAACTGGTGGAGGTGGAACCCGACGAGGACGATTGGTCCATTCTGGTGCGCGCGGTCAGCGCGTCCAACTCGGACAAGTTTTGCGAGCTTTGGCAAGGTCACTGGGAGCGCCTGGGCTTCCCTAGCCAATCGGAAGCTGACCTCGCTCTGATGTCCATGTTCACCTTCTACAGCCCGTCGAACGCGCAGTGCAAGCGCTTGTTCCGGGACTCGGCGCTGGGTAAGCGCGAGAAGGCGATGAAGGACGATCGCTATCTGAATCGAACCCTGTCCATCATTCGCAGTCGCGAAGCACGCGAGAAGGCGGCAGACGTCAGCGCGCTGGTAGCGGCCGCGGACACTATGCTAGAGGCCCGCAAGCTCGCAATGCAGGAGGTGCAGCGACTACAGGGAGGCATGCCCGCAGCAGGGGCCCCACAGCCGCGCACAGCGGTCCCGCTGCACGTACAGGGGCAGGGTGATCCGGTACAGCAAGCACCGCAGCCCACGCCTGTGGCTGCTACCATGGCGGGGCCGGTTGCTGCGCACGTCATCCAAGCGGGCACGCGGGGCCTACCTTGGCCGCCAGGGTTCGCTGGTCGCATTGCGCAGTTCATCTATCAAAGTGCCCCGCGCCCTGTCAAGGAAGTCGCGATCGTCGGTGCGCTGGGCCTGCTGGCGGGCATCTGTGGTAAGGCATGGCACATTCCGCAGTCTGGTCTGAATATGTATATCATCCTTGTCGCTCGCTCCGCGGTGGGCAAGGAGGCGATGCACAGCGGGATCAGCGCGCTCATTCGTGCCTGCACGATGTCCATGCCAACCTTTCACAACTTCATCGACTTCACGGACTTTGCGTCTGGCCCGGCACTCGTGAAGGCGTGTGCTGCCAACCCGTCGTTCGTGAACGTGTCTGGTGAGTGGGGGCGTAAGCTAAAGCGCCTTGCCAATGATGAGCGCGATGGCCCGCTGGTAACGCTGCGCACGCAGATGACGAACCTCTACCAGAAGTCGGGCCCTCAGGCCATTGTGGGTGGTATCGGGTACTCGAACAAGGATAACAACATCGCGTCAATCAGCGGGGTGGCCTACAGCATGATCGGGGAAACCACACCGGGCACGTTCTACGAGTCGCTCACGGAGTCGATGATGGAGGACGGGTTCCTGTCGCGTTTCCTGATCATCGAATACGAGGGTGACCGTCCGCCTATGAACACGTCACAGATTATGGTGCCTGACAAGGCGCTGGAGGATGGGCTGGTTAAGCTGGCGTTCCAGGCGCAGAACCTGATAGGCGGGCAGCAGTCCCAGCCGTTAGGGCGCACGGAAGAGGTCGCGAAGGCCATGTACGACTTCGAACAGGAGTGCGACCGCGAGATCAACAGCACGGACGACGAGTCCAGGCGCCAGATGTGGAACCGTGCAGCGCTGAAAGCTCTCCGTGTGTCCGGTCTGCTGGCAGTGGCGGACAATTGGGTCAACCCCTGCATCACGATGGAGCACTACGCCTGGGCTCTGGATGTGATCCGTCGCGACATTGCTATCATGAACCGGCGCCTCGACACGGGTGACGTGGGCACAGGCGACAGCGCGCGGGAACGCAAGCTCATGGCTCTGCTGCGTGCGTACCTTACCGACGCGCTACCTGCCAGCTATAAGGTGCCCGAGGCAATGCGCCAGAACAGTATTGTCCCGCGCAGCTACCTACAGACGCGCACAGCGCGCGCCAGTGCCTTCTACAGCCACCGCGCAGGCCAGAACGCTGCGCTTGACCTTGCGATCCAGTCTGCCATCAATAACGGGTATCTGATGGAGGTAGCAAAGGACAAGGTGGCAGAGGCATACAACTATCACGGCAAAGCATATCGGATCATTAGGCTGCCGGATTACTCTGCAGAGAGCAAGAAATCCTAAGTAGAAGCAAAATATCAGGAAAACGGGCTTGCCCGCTCCCGTGCGTTGCGCTACATTAACACTCACGCAGTTCAACACCACAACTGGAGGTAAGATGGAAATCACAATCACTCACCCGGAGCTCGTGGAGGCCCTCGCCAAGCCGGGCAAAGACATCCTCGCGAGCCTGACGCCCGAGAAGTGCCACCAGTGGCACATGGCGTCTTGCATCCCGGGCGAAGCCGGCGAGCTGTTCGATGCGGTCAAGAAGCATGTCATCTATGGCAAGCCGATCGACCGTGCCAATGTGGTCGAGGAGCTGGGCGACCTCGAGTTCTACATGGAAGGCCTCCGCCAGTCGCTGGGCATCACCCGCGAGGAGACCATCGAAGCCAACGTCGCGAAGCTGACCACCCGTTACGCGGGTCTGAAGTACAGCGACAAGGCTGCCCAGGAGCGCGCGGACAAGCATCCCGCCGCAGACCGTAACTTCATCGGCCAGTCGCAGCTGAACCTGAGCGCGGAAGCCGAGCAGCCGCAGGGGTGAGCAAGGTGAACGACATGGCCCAGATCCCGGAGAACAACGTCACGGACGCTGACCTCGCGGAATGGTATCGCTTGCAAGACCAGCTCAAGAAGGTTAAGGCCGCGGAGATGCTTCTTCGGACCAAGATCTTCAAGGGTTTCTTCCCCAATCCGCAGGAAGGCACGAATAACCACAACCTCCCGGACGGGTACGTCCTGAAGGGCAAGCACACCATCAACCGCGAAGTCGACCCCGGCGCGTTCCAGGCGATGCGTGAGCAGTTTGCCCAGGCCGGTATCCACCCGGATTCGCTGGTGCAGTGGAAGCCCTCGTTGAAGCTCGGTGACTACCGCGAGCTGACTGCGGAGCAGATGCACCTGTTCGACCAGTGCTTGATCATCAAGCCGGGTTCGCCCGCGCTCGAGATCGTACTGCCTGCGAAGGCCAAGAAGGCGAAGGAGGCGGCTCAAGGTGCGGGTGACAATCATAGCTGATGCTTCGTTCTGTCCAGACACGAAC
Source organism: Anaerolinea thermophila (assembly GCA_020722345.1). Lineage (GTDB taxonomy): Bacteria > Chloroflexota > Anaerolineae > Anaerolineales > Villigracilaceae > UBA877. Next base: position 4,838 of record DYKZ01000001.1, read on the forward strand.
GCGGCAGGCTATGGTTACTGGATCGCATCCGAGAGGGGCAAGCAAGGTGGAGGCGGAGAGTTAAAGGGTCGTGTGGCTGGGAACATTGCCGCGGAGATGTATGCTGTCGTCAATGCGCTCTACATTGCCCTCAACCGCCTCCAGCTTGTGCAGACCGGGGACGAGGTACTTATCCAAACGGACTGCATGGCTGCAATCGATGCTTTCGAGGGTAGACGTAGGCAAGTCCCGAATCAGGAATGGGAAGCGGTGAAGCAGATGCGCCGCCTGTGTTCCGAATTCGGCCTGCGAATCGTGTTCCGGCATGTGAAGGGGCACACCAAGAATAAGGAGGCGCGGTACGTCACGAACAAGCTCTGTGACCGCCGTGCTAAAGAAGCAATGCGCCGGGCACGCGCCCGATTTCAACTGGAGAACTTGTAATGCAACAGAAACATCTCTTGGCTCTGCTGCAAACGGGGTACACCACGATCGAGGTCGTATTCACGGACGGTCATTTGGACAGCCTGGGTTCCGGGCGCACCCGTTCGAAGCCGTACACCTACAAGGCTCGCCTGGAAGACGACCTGAAGGTTGATGACGTTGTGGTCGTCGACAGTCCGTCCAAGGGCCTCACGACTGCCACGGTCGTGGACGTCCACAAGGCTCCGAAGATCGACCTGGACGCGCCGTTCACGTACAAGTGGATCGTCCAGAAAGTGGACCGCACCCGCTACGACGAGACGCTCGCTCGCGAATCCGAGTTCATGGACACCATGATGGAAGTCGAGCGCGTTCACCAGCGCGAGCTCCTGCTGGGCAAGTTCCGCGATCACATGCCGGAAGGTAGCGAGGCGCGCAAGATGTTCGACAGCGCCACGCAGAAGGTGATCGGCGTGGACGTGGTGGAGGGCGCGAAGTAATGAGCGCGACTCCGAACTACAAAGGAAAGGGCGTGTTCGCGAGGGACGTGCTTGACCACGGTTTCGTGGCGCTGCGCAACCTCGCGGGCCCGACCCGCCGCCCGGGTGACCCGTTCGACGCGGACGACGTGGACCCTGCGCAGGCTGCTCGTATGTCCTTCGACCAGATGGACAGCGAGCGTCCATACGCTGACGACATGCGTCTGAACGAGTACCTGCTCAAGAATCTCCACACCAGCCCGTTCGAGATGATCCAGGTATGGGTGGAGGTCAAGGTGCCTATCTTCGTTGACCGCCAGCTCGTGCGTCACCGCACGTGGCGCCGAAACGAGTCCAGTGGGCGCTATATCGTGCTCCCGGAAGAGTGGTACATCCCGGAAGTCGTGGGCGGCAAGGCTCCGAACAAGAAGCAAGGCCAGGAAGACAACCTGCCCGCCGACGTGCAGAACTATTTCAAGCACAACCTGGCCGCAGCGTGCAAGCGCGATTATGACACCTACGTCGAGATGATGGGCCTGGGTGTCGCCCCTGAACATGCGCGCATGTTCCTCCATCTCAACCACTATGTCCACTGGCTGGGCAATGTCGATCTCGGGAATATGTTCCACTTCCTGAGTCTGCGTGCCCACAGCCACTCTCAGGTTGAAGCACAGGCCTACGCCTGGGCTATCATAGAGCTGCTGCGGCCGCACCTGCCGGGACTCATGGAACTGTTCGACAAGCATTGCCGGAGGCCCTGACATGAAGCCCATGCTCGCGGTGGAAGCACCGAAAGACATCAAGTTCCCCGTCTATGCTAGTGCCAAGCTGGACGGTATCCGCGCAGTCGTCAAAGACGACATGCTGCTGTCGCGCACACTCAAGCCTATCCCGAACGGGTACGTGCAAGACGCGCTGGGCCAGGCGCTGTTCAACGGCCTGGACGGTGAGCTCACGGTAGGCCCGGCCAACGACAAGAACGTGATGCAGGCCACTACGTCCGGCGTTATGTCCCGCGAAGGCGAGCCGGACTTCACCTTTTGGGTGTTCGACTTCTGGAACAACCCGACCATGGCCTATGGCGAGCGCCTGCGCCTGATGGAGCGTGCATTCAAGGACGGTGCCCTCGCGTCGTACCCGCGAATCAAGCTGCTAAGGCAAGTCATCATCAACAGCGAGTCCGAGCTGCGCGCGTTTGAGGCGACCACACTGGAGCAGGGCTTCGAGGGTGTAATGATCCGCAGCCCGCTCGGCACGTACAAGTTCGGACGCAGTACCGCGCGCGAAGGCTATCTGCTCAAGGTGAAGCGGTTCGCGGACGGCGAAGCTGTGGTCATCGGCGTGGAAGAGCTCATGCACAACGCCAACGAGGCTACGCTCGACGAGCTCGGCTACACGAAACGCAGCACGCACCAGGCCGGCAAGGTGGCGATGGGTACGCTGGGGGCGCTGCGTGTGCGAGACCTGTCCACGGACATCGAGTTCAACATCGGTACAGGCTACACCGCCGCACAGCGCGCGGAGCTCTGGGCCATGTTCCAGAATGGAACCCTGCTCGGCCGGATTGCCAAGTACAAGCATTTCGAGGTTGGCGTGAAGGAAGCTCCGCGCTTTCCCGTGTTCCAGGGCTTCCGCGACCCTCGTGACATGGGAGAAGTGAAATGAAAGCTATAGCACTCAAGCCTGTGCCCGTGATGCCGAGCAATTTCTCGAACGAGGAAGCGCTCAAGCACGTCCGGCACTACTACCCGAATCCAGGCCCCGTCCTGGAAGACTTCATCAAGCGCTTCGAAGAGCTGCTGGATGGTACACCGGACCAGGACGAGCTCGAAGAAAAGGCAGGCAAGCTCGATGACCTCCAGGCGACCGATCACGAAGTGCGGTGCCCGAACTGTGGCTCCGAACTCGAGATCCAACTGGAGCTCGGAACATGAAAGAAGCCTACATCGACGCTCCGCGGTTCCACAAGGCATCGCTGAAGCTGATCGCTATCTGCGACGACATCGTCACCGACTACAGCGCCCAAGGCTACTCGCTCACGATTCGCCAGCTCTACTATCAACTCGTGGCGCGAGGGCACATCGAGAACACCGTCCGCAGCTACGACAACATCGTGGCGCTGATGACGAACGCTCGACTGGCAGGTCTCATCGACTGGGACGCAATCGAAGACCGCACGCGCGGCATTCTGGAGCGCCCGCACTGGTCCAGTGGAGGCGACATCCTCCAGGCGTGTGCGCAGTCGTATCACGAGGATTTGTGGTCCGACCAGCCGAACCGCGTCATCGTTGTAGTTGAGAAGGAAGCTCTGGCTGGCGTGCTCGAACGTACCTGCAAAGAATGGGACGTGCCGCTGCTGCCCGCCCGTGGATATCCTAGCGCTACTACGTTGCGGGAGCTGGCGAAGACCCGTATAATGCGGGCAAGCCAGGAAATTGTGGTCTTGCATCTTGGGGACCATGATCCTAGCGGCATCGATATGTCGCGCGACCTGGAGGAACGGCTCAGTCTGTTCTCCCGACATCGTGTTCAAATCGACTTCCGTCGGTTGGCCCTGAACATGGATCAGGTGGAGGAGCAAAACCCTCCACCGAACCCTGCCAAGGTCACCGACAGCCGCTATGCTGCGTATCGTGCGCAGTATGGTGACGAGAGCTGGGAACTCGACGCGCTCAGCCCTCAATACTTGCATCGGCTCGTCAGCCGAGAGGTTGAGTCTCTCATTGAGTTCAGCCTCTGGAACGAACGGTGCAAACAAGTCGAGGAAGTGCGCCGTCGGCTGCAAGAGCTCGCCGACAACTTTGATAAAGGGGAAGGCTAATGCCATTGCAGTTCACCACAGCTGAGCAGGCGTCGCAGGTCTCCGGGGTCAAGGTGCTGGTCTATGGTGGCGCGGGTATCGGCAAGACAGTTCTGTCTGCCACCTTGCCCGCACCGCTGCTGATCAGCGCCGAGTCCGGTGCCCTGTCGCTGCGCAAAGCAAACCTCGAGCGGTTGTTCGGTGTGAACAACCCTCACATCACGTACAACATGCCGATCATTACAATCACGAACGTGGATGATCTGCGGGACGCCTATGAATGGTGCGCTCGCAGCGCGGAAGCGCGGCAGTTCGCCAGCATCGGGCTGGACAGCATCTCCGAGATTGCTGAGGTTGTGCTCAACAACGCCAAGCGGCAGGTCAAAGATCCGCGCCAGGCGTATGGTGAGCTGATCGAGAAGATGGAGACGCTCGTTCGCCTGTTCCGTGACCTACCAGGCAAGAACGTCTACATGGCTGCCAAGATGGAGCCGATGAAAGACGAGATGACTGGTGTGGTGAAGTATGGTCCGTCGATGCCCGGTTCCAAGCTGGGTTCGAAACTGCCCTACTTCTTCGACGAGGTGTTTCGTCTTGGGGTGAACAAAACGCCCCACGGCGAGACGTATCGGTTCCTTCAGACTCAGCCCGATCTGCAGTTTGAAGCAAAGGATCGGAGTGGCGCACTCGCTCCGTTAGAACCTCCATTCCTGAGTGCAGTCTTCGCCAAAATCCTAGGAGCTTAAGAACCATGGCACAGTTGAACTTCGATGCAACACAAGTCGCCCCGGACATGGGGTTCGAAACCATCCCGGCGGGCTGGTACAACGCAATGATCGACGAGTCGGAGATGAAGCCGACGAAGGACGGTTCGGGTGCCTACCTGAACTGCCGCTTCAACATCATCGACGGCCAGTACGCGAACCGTAAGGTCTTCATGCGTCTGAACCTGCGCAACGCCAATCCGACCGCCCAGGAAATCGCCTACAAGCAACTGTCGGCGATCGCGCACGCTGTCGGCGTCCTGCACGTTCAGGATTCCGCTCAGCTGCACGGCATTCCGATGAAGATCAAGGTGAAGCTCCGCAAGGACTCGACTGGCCAGTACGAGGACTCGAACGAGATCACCACGATCAAGAACATCAACGAGCAGGTCGACATGGGCGGCGGTGCTCCGCAGGCCGGTGGCTTCGGCGGTTCTCCGCAGGGCGGCATGCCTCCGGGCCTCGGTGCTCCGCATGGTGGCTTCCAGCAGCCTCAGCAGGCGCCGGTCCAGCAGCAACCCGCGCAACAGCCGTGGCAGCAGCCCGCACAGGCTCCGCAGGCCGCACCGCAGCAGCAACCCTGGCAGCAGCCGCAGCAACAGCCCCAGCAGCCGGCACAGCAGCCCCAGCAGGCTCCCGCGCATGGTGATCCGGTACAGCAGCCCTGGCAGCAACCGAACGCCCAGCAGCCCTGGCAGCAGCCGGCGCAGCAGGCTCCGGTTCAGCAACAGGCACCCGTTCAGCAGGCTGCTCCGCAACAGCAGGCCTCTCAGGGGAACTTCAACCCGCAGACCGCTGTTCCGCCGTGGGCTCAGCAGGGCCAGTAATCAGCTGAGCTGTCCTGGGGCGCACTCGAGAGGGTACGCCCCCTATTTTCTGAGACTCCGACTATGGTAGATGAGGTTGACCGCTCATTGATGGACGCGGAGGTGCTGGACGCCGCTTCCATCGAACTCATAAGAAAGCAAGCCTCCGCCATGCCCAAAGGTGAACCGGGTGAGTGCGAGAATTGCGGTGAGTATTTCGTCCGACTGGTGCGTGGCCATTGTGGTCGCTGCCGTGATGCTCTAGGGCTCCCATGAAGGATCGTATCAAACGCGCCCACATGCGCGCCGCTGGTGTCTATGCGTCGTTGAGCTATGCACAGCGGCGCCAAGTGGGCTGCGTTATCGTCAAGGATGACACCATCATCGCTATTGGATACAATGGCACGCCTCCTGGCTGGGACAATGCTTGTGAGGACCGCGCCACGGGCGCTACACTGCCCGAAGTGATACATGCAGAACAGAATGCTCTAGACAAGATTATTCGGAGCAGCACATCGAGCGTTGACGCACACGTGTTCGTCACTGCGCAACCTTGCATCGAATGTGCAAAGCGGCTGCTCGGTGCGCGCATTCGCGCGGTGTACTACCGAGACGCCTACCGTAATGAAGACGGTGTGGACTTCCTGCGCAAGGCGGGCATCCATGTCGAACAAGTCAACGAGGACACTTGATGCCGAACGTAACTCTTGCGACGCAGACCGTCGCGAAGATCGATGGGATGATCAAAGCTGACCAGGGCTCAGCATACCGCGAGTGGCTGGGCAAGGTGATTGGGCACATCGGTGACGCCTACCGAACCGGCAACGACGGGCACCGCTCCCACATGGGCGCATCGTTGATCGGAGGCGAGTGTGCTCGCGCGATCTGGTATAACTTCCGCTGGGCAACGAAATCGAACTTCGAAGGGCGTTTGATTCGCCTGTTCAACCGCGGGCACCTGGAAGAAGCACGGTTCATCGCAATGCTTCTGATGATCGGTTGCGAGGTGTATCAGCAGGACGCGAACGGAAACCAATTCCGAATCAGCCACGCGGAAGGCCACTTCGGTGGCAGCGGCGACGGTGTGGTCATCGGCTTGCCAGATCTGCCTCCCGGAACTGCCGCACTGAGCGAGTTCAAGACGCATAACGACAAGTCCTTCAGCGAACTGAAAGCAAAGGGCGTGCGCGATGCTAAGTTCGAACACTACGTTCAGATGAATGTGTACATGAGGAAGATGGGCCTCGCGTGTGCGCTATACCTTGCAGTCAACAAGAACACCGATGAACTCTACGGGGAGATCGTCTACCTCGATAGCGCGGTGGCAGATCAGTTCCTCGACAGGGGCGAGAAGATCGTCTGGATGAGTGAACCGCCGAACAAGATTAACGAGTCTCCGGGCTTCTTCAAGTGCCGGTTCTGTGACCACAGGCCTGTCTGCCACCTCCGCGCAGCGCCTGACAAGAATTGCCGGACGTGCGCGTACAGCGAGCCGGCTCCAGGCGCTCATTGGGTGTGCCGACTGCACGACCAGCACATCGACAAGGAGACCCAGCTCGTCGGGTGCAAGGATTACACTGCACGGAAGGTCTTCGGATGATCCAAGGCCGCTCTTATCAGATCGAAGCGGTCAGCTCGATCTATAACTACTTCGGAACGAAGTCCGGGAACCCCGTCGTCGCAATGCCGACGGGTACGGGTAAGAGCGTCGTCATTGCGATGTTCCTCGAGTCTGTGTTCCGGTACTACCCGAACCAGCGCGTCATGATCTTGACGCACGTCAAGGAGCTGATTCAGCAGAACTATGAGAAGCTGATGGGCATGTGGGCGTTCGCGCCTGCTGGTGTGTACAGCGCAGGGCTGAACCGTCGTGATGTGCATGCGCCTATCACCTTCGCTGGCATTGCTTCGGTCGCAAAGAAGTGGGCCATGTTTGGGCACATCGACCTCGTGATCATCGACGAGGCGCATCTTGTAGGCCCGAGCGAAGCGACTATGTATCAGAAGTTCCTTGCGGGACTGCTGAGCATCAATCCGAACTTGAAAGTGATCGGTCTTACCGCTACCCCGTGGCGCTTAGGACACGGCAAGATCACAGACCCTGTCAAGAACGACAAGGGTGAAGAGGTGCCCGGAATTTTCACGGACATCTGTTTCGACATCACCGGCATCGAGGCGTTCAATCGGTTGATCGCTGAGGGATTCCTCTCTCCGCTGGTGCCAAAGAGTACCGTGACGAAATTGGACGTTGATGGCGTCCACATGCGAGGTGGCGAGTTCATCACCAGAGAGCTGCAAAACGCAGTCGACAAGACTGATGTCACAATCGCAGCGGTCCGAGAAGCCTTAGAGCTAGGGCACAACAGGAATCACTGGCTCGTGTTTGCGGCCGGTGTGGAACATGCAATCCACACCGCCGAGATCATGAACGACATGGGCATCCCGACGGTCGCCATCCATTCCAAGATGACCGACAAGGAACGAGATGACGCCATTGCGAAGTTCAAGGCGGGATACTATCGCGCAGCGGTGAACAACAATGTCTTGACCACAGGCTTCGACTTCCCTGCCATCGACCTGATTCTGTGCCTGCGCCCTACAGCGTCAGCGGTGTTGTGGGTGCAGATGTTGGGACGCGGTACGCGCCCAAGTCCCGCCACCGGGAAGGAGAACTGCCTGGTGTTGGACTTCGCAAACAACACTCGCAGGCTTGGACCCATCAACGACCCTGTCGTTCCGCGTCGCAAAGGTGAGAAAGGCGGGGATGCACCCGTCAAGGAATGTCCGGTGTGCTCAACATGGGTGCATGCCAGCCTACGCTGGTGCAACGGCGTCATGAAAGACGGCAGTGCGTGCAAGCACGAATTCAAGTTCGAGACGAAGCTGAAGCAAGGCGCCAGCACTGCGGAATTGATCAAGGGTGACATTCCTGTCGTCGAGGTGTTCAAGGTGGATCACATCACTTTCATTGAGCACCGCAAGGAAGGCAGGCCTCCTATGATGAAGGTGAGCTATTATTGCGGGTACAGATCTTTCGAGGAGTTCGTGTGCTTCGAGCATGTGAACTATGCCGGCAAGAAGGCACGTGACTGGTGGCGTGCGCGCAGCAATGAGCCCGCGCCCACTACTACGGCAGAGGCGCTCGACCGTGTTGACAGCGCACGCGCTCCCACGCACCTCCGAGTCTGGATCAACAAGAAGTATCCGGAGATCCTGGCAACGTGCTTCGACGGGACTGCGTTTGGCAAGGAAGAACCGTCAGACTCGTACGAAGGGCCTACGGTGCAGACACACCACAGCGCACCGGAGCGCAATCAGGCGCCACAACAGCAGGCACCTAGCTATGACGACATGGACGATGACGTCCCATTCTGAACCGTCTATGAACAAGTGGATGTCGATTAAAAACTTTTACGGGCAAGCCCGATAAAAGGCTTGCATCTTGGTCCAGTTCGTCTATAGTTACGTTCATGGATGTAACGGTGCATCTAACAACGGTCGGAAGACCATCAACCTCTAGGAGAAACAACATGAGCAAGTTCGACACGATGGGTAAAGAAGAGCTGCGCAAGGCCTGCCGCGAAGCCGGCATCAGCTACGGCAAGCTGAATAACGACGGCATGCGTGCCGCGCTGAAGGCCAAGGAAGAGGAAGCCGCTCCCGCCGCTGCCCACACCGAAGACACCGCCAACGTGGTCACCCAGGAAGCGCCCGCCGCGGAAGCCCCTGCCGCTGAGGCCTCCGAGACCTCGGCTCCGAGCGGCCTGGCAGCGATGGTTCGCCAAATGACGGGTGCCAACACCAAGAAGGAAGAGGAGCGCGCTCCCGCCGTTGCCAAGCGCACCAGCAACGGCATGAAGATCGAGAAGGATCGTGAAGAGCGCAACGGCGTGAAGCGTCCGTCTGTGGGCGGTATGTGCCGCGCCGTGTGGGACGCGCTGGACGCTGCGGTGGCCGAGGGTAAGACCCCGACTGCCAAGGACGTCAAGGCCCTGGCTGAAGCCAACGGCTGGAATCCGAACAATGCCTCTATCGAGTTCTACCAGTGGAGGAAGTTCAACGGCATCCGCGGTCGCCAGTAAGCCGCACGACGCGCCCGGTCTGTCCCGCCGGGCGCTCGTCCTACCTCTGGAGGAGTTTATCATGCGTCTGATCCTTGTTCTGCTTGTGATCGTTCTCGCCCTTCTGCTACTGTTCCGCTGGGCTGTAGGGCTCGGCGAACAAATCAAGCGCGCCGGCGAACAAATCAAGCGCGCCGGCGAATGCCGCCTCGAAGCCGCTGCCTAAGTTCACGGGGGGGGGCAGCGCCCAAGAATTTTCGAAGTGTGGAGCGAATCATGTACGTCAGCATTGACCGCGATAATATGCGGTTCCTGCACAAGCACCCGGATTATTCAACCGTCTCGAACGTGTCCTGGATCGAGGCTCCTCACGTGAGCCTGCTGGTGACTCCGATTGACTACTCGCATTTCCTCAAGGACTTCACGGACCTGGAACTGCGATTGCTGTACCGGAACACGACGGGAGTTGACCACACCGCCTATGGCGGAGACGCATTGCGAGCCATTCTCCAGGAGTTGGCTGAGCGACTGCCGGACACTGACGCGGACCCGAGGGAAGCCCGCCTCCAGGCTGATTACATCGACCAGGATAATCAGGAACCCTTCGTGTACGTCAAGGGCGCGCTTCGACCGGCTAAGTCGGGCGACTTGTGGGAGCCTGAAGCTCTGAAGGCCCCGCGCAGCGACAACGAAGAGGTGATCGCCGCTGCGGTACGGCTGCGCCCCGCACAGCCGCGCGCTACTGCTGCCAGTACCCCAGCGGCGGCAAGCACGGGATCGCGTGCTGCGCGGCCCGCTGCCGCCCCGCGCACCCCTACCGCACCTCGCCAGGGCGGTGTGCGCGAGAAGATCTGGGCCAGGGCTGACAGCATGTGGGAGGAAGCGGGTAAGCCGACCGACAAAAGCACCGTCTTGGCGCTGCGTAAGCGCATGATGGACGCGCTGGAGGAGGAGGGCGTGAAGCGCACCAGCTCGAGCAACGAACTCGGAAACTGGCAGAAGGCCAGGATTCCTTAAAGATATCCGATTTCCGGGTTGCACGCTGGGCTCACGACGTGCTACAGTTCAACCCGTCCATCCACCGGACACATTTCACTACCTGGAGAAATACCATGACCGAGAAGACCGCTGAACAGATCGCCGCTGAGAAGGCTGCTGCCGAGCAGAAGAAGGCCGAAGAGAAGGCTGCGAAGGAAGCCGCGAAGGCCGAAGCCAAGGCCAAGCGCGAGCAGGAAGCCGCCGAACGCAAGGCCGCCAAGGAGGCCGAGAAGGCGCAGAAGAAGGCCGCCAAGGAGGCCAAGAAGCGGGCGGACAAGGAAGCCAAGGAGAAGGCGAAAGCCGAAGCCAAGGCTGCTCGCGAAGCTGCCCGCATGCCCGAGCAGAACGGCATCCGCCGCCCGAAGCCGGACACCCTCTGCGGCAAGGCCTGGGCGATCTTCGATCAGGTCAGCGGCAAGAACGGCGCCCCCGCTTCGATCGGCGAATCGATGGGTATCGCGAAGGCCCAGGGCCTGAACGAAACGAACGTCCGCGCCGAATACGCCCGCTGGCGCAAGTTCCACGGCATCTCCGGTCGCATCGAAGCGCCCAAGGCCGCCCCCGCTGCCGAAGCCGGCGCCGCTGCTGCGGAGTAAGCCACAACCTGCTACACTGTAGCGCCCTGGGCGCATTGCCCAGCGGGAAACCTGCACGGGGCGCCTTCGGGCGCCCCGCTGCTACCTACCCCGGAGGTTTTGATGAACGTACAACCGATCGAGAAGCGCGTGAAGCGCTCCGACGGGATGCTGGATGTCCACAGCATCTTTCTCACCATTCAGGGCGAAGGCCCTTTCTGTGGCACCCCGGCGGTCTTTGTCCGCCTAGCAGGTTGCAACCTGCAATGTCCAGGGTGCGACACCGACTACACCTCGAACCGCGCCATGATGGAGCCCTACGCCATCCTCAGCGAGGTAAACGAGATGATGCGCAAAGATCGCTGGAGACCCGGACTTGTGGTCATCACTGGCGGCGAACCCTTCAGGCAGGACATCACGCGCCTGCTGACAGTGCTGGTCGACGCGGGTTATTACGTCCAAGTCGAATCTAACGGCACCCTCCAACCTTGCGAATACCCCTTCAGCACTATGACCGACATCCGAACGGGTGCCTATGTCGTGTGCAGCCCGAAGGCAGGCAAGGTGCATCCGCGCATTGCAGAGATCGCGTGTTGCTTCAAGTACGTTCTGGCGCATGACAGCGTTCACCCCGAAGATGGGCTGCCGCTGCGTGCGCTGGAGCACAGCGCCCACCCTCACGTCGCCCGACCGCCTGTCGGATGGGTACGTCCTGTCTATCTGCAACCGATGGACAGCAAAGACCCGCACGTCAACGAACTGAATCTGCGCGCTGCGATCCAGTCCTGCATGACGCACGGATACATCCTGCAATTGCAGGTCCACAAAATCATCAACATGGAGTGATCGTATGTGCGCAATTATCGGGGCCCTCGTATGGGGGCTGACCACACCTGAGCGTCGCGAGGAGGCCAACAGCCTGCTGAACTATATCATCCGCGCAAGTCATGAGCGCGGGCGTGACGGGCGCGGCTTCATGATCAACAGCGGTTCCGTCGACCTGGACGAACGCGACACCCGCCGCGCTGACGGTGCGGACTGGCGCGACCGGGAGTTCTTCCGCAAGGACGTCGAGGCCGCCACCTTCATTAGCAATCTGCGCGCCGAACCGACGACTGAATACGTCGCGGAGAAGCGGGCATCCGATCAGCAACCCTACACCTCCGGAAGCTGGTCCATCGTTCACAACGGCACCATCGCCAACGACAAGGATCTGCGCACGCACACCGTCGAGACCCGCATCGACAGCGCTGCGATCGCTGAGACGCTGGACGCACCTGTGGACGCTCAGAACCCCTACCGTGTCGCGCAGCACTTCCTGGCAGCCGTCAAGCGCCTGAAAGGCAGCTTCGCTATCCTGGGGGCGCACAGCGCGCAACCGAATCACCTTCTGGTGGCAGCGAACTACCGTCCGATCTGGTTCGTGAGAACCGGTGTAGGCGTGTTCTTTGCCAGCGCTCGGCATTACTTCCCCGACAACATGACCCCGCGCATGGTCGAACCCTATTCGATGCTGAGCTTCTACTACGGAGAAGACCTCGAGATTCGTGGGGACACCTTGCGTCAGGAAGACGCCAAGCGAAGGGCGCTGGTCGTCTGCAGCGGGGGCCTGGATAGCGTGGTCGCCGCCACGTGGGCTATTCGCAGCGGGTTCGACGTTACGCTGGTTCATTTCCGCTATGGCAGCCGCGCAGAAGGGCCGGAGGTATCCGCCATCCGGAAGGTGGCAGCGGAACTCGGTGTCGGTCTGTGGATACGGCATCTGGACGTCTACGAACCGACCGACTCTCCTCTGCTCCAGGCCGACAGCAAAATCGCAGGAGGCGAAGAGGGGGCGGAGTTCGCTCACGAATGGGTTCCCGCTCGAAACCTTGTCATGCTGGCGCATGCCACGGCAATGGCGGAAGCTAAGGGCTTCAACACCCTCATCCTCGGGAACAACCTGGAGGAAGCTGGTGCCTACCCTGACAACGAACCCGAGTTCATCGCCAAGTTCAACGACCTGCTCCCTTTCGCCGTAGGTGACGGAAAGCGCCTGGAAGTGATCATGCCGGTGGGCAACCTGATGAAGCACGAGATTGTCGCGCTGGGTCATCAACTCGGCGCGCCGCTGGACAAGACGTGGAGCTGTTACCGCGCAGGCGAGCAGCACTGCGGCACCTGCGGACCGTGCTACATGAGGCGGACAGCTTTCGAAATCAACGGCCTCGAAGAGGTCATCACTTACGCAAACGAAAAGGAGTAACCACATGCCCTGGCAAGCCAAGCGCTATCATGACATCAGCTGCGGCCACCGTGTTTTCCAACACGAGTCCAAGTGCGCGCACCTGCACGGTCACAATTATCGAGTTCACTTTACCTGCGAGGCAGAAAAGCTGGACAGCATCGGTCGGGTAATTGACTTCAACGACATCAAGTCACGCCTGTGCATGTGGCTCGAAGACGAGTGGGATCACAAGACGCTCATCTGGGAGAACGATCCTTGGGCAAAGGTTCTGCCCAGCATCGACCCCACGATTGTCATCGTGCCGTTCAACCCGACGGCCGAGAACATCGCGCGATACCTCGTCGAAGTCGTGGGGCCGCAGCAGCTCCAGGGCACCGGCATCAAGCTCGTCCACTGCGATGTCGAAGAGACGCGCAAGTGCTCCGCCTCTTTCCACGCATAAGGTGACCCAAATGAAGAAACTCAGTATCGGTGAACTCAACACGCTGGCCAAGCGCACGGCCCAGCAGATCAACAGCGCCCGCGTAGCGGGGCAGATCGCGGGGCTGGTGGCTTACCCCATACCCCGTGGCGGTGTCAGCGCTGCGCTGGCTGTAGTCGCCTGCCTCGACGGTATGGTGCTGACCGAGAACCCTGCCGAGGCGGACTTTTTCCTGGACGATCTGATCGACAGCGGCAGCACGATGGAACGCTGGTGCGACGAGCATCCGGGCAAGCCGTTCTTCGCACTGATCGACAAGAAGTCCGAACCCGAGTTTCGCGACCGCTGGGTCGTGTTCCCGTGGGAGGAGACTGCCGAGGCTGGTATCGAGGATCACATCGTGCGTCTGCTGGAATACGTCGGCGACGACCCATCGCGCGGCGGTCTGCTGGAGACGCCCAAGCGCGTAGCGAAGGCGTGGCGCCACTGGTGCGGCGGCTACGGTAAGGATCCGAAAGAGCTGCTCAAGGTGTTCGAAGACGGTGCCGAGAAGCATGACCAGATGGTGACGGTCAAAGACATCCCCATCTACTCACACTGCGAGCACCATCTGGCTCCCATCTTCGGCACCGCGACCATCAGCTACATCCCGAACGGAAAGATCGTCGGTCTGAGCAAGCTGTCGCGCCTGGCGGATATGTTTGCGCGGCGCCTGCAAGTGCAGGAACGCCTGACCGACCAGATCGCGGACGCGCTGTTCGAGCACCTCGGAGCGAAGGGCGTCGGTGTGGTTATCAAGGCCCGCCATATGTGCATGGAGTCCCGGGGCATCTGCCAGCAAGGGCACCACACCATCACGACCGCGCTGCGCGGTGCCATGCGCGATGAGCCCGACACCCGTGCCGAGTTTCTTCGGCTTGCCCAGTAACCGCTAGTTCTGCTACAATAACGGGACATTATCGATGTCCCGTTATTACGGAGGTCTCATGAATATATTCATGGCGGCCGTTTATACGAACGGCTACATGCCGGGGCAAACCCGACACGCCAAGCTGACTGAACACGAGCAGAACATCTGTAAGAACCTGCCGCACATTCTCGAATCGTATCACTACGTCGGGAAACAGAAATACGTCGATGACATGCGTCGCGATGGTGCTAAAGTGTTCCTCGACTCCGGTGCGTTCTCTGCGTACACGCTGGGAGTGGACATCAGCGTGGCTGAGTATTGCGACTATATCAATCGCAACCGAGACATCATCCGGGTTGAGGATGGTGTCATGATGGCGTCTGTGCTGGACGGCATCGGTGACCCGCTACAGACGTGGCGCAATCAACTCGAGATGGAGCAACGCGGGGCGAAGCCGCTGCCATGCTTCCACGCTGGTGAGGATGAGCGTTATCTGGAATGGTACGTCGCCAACTACGAATATATCACGCTGGGCGGCATGGTGGGCAGCTCCACGAAACAGCTCTGCATCTGGCTGGACCGCATGTGGGATCGCTACCTGACCGACGGTAGCGGGAACGCACGCATCAAGGTTCACGGGTTCGGCATCACCTCCATTCCTATCATGGAGCGCTATCCGTGGTATTCCTGTGACTCGTCCTCCTGGATTCAGTCTGCTGCGTTCGGTAGCATTGTTACACCGAAGCACGGGCCCATAAGCGTGTCCGAGAAGTCCCCCAGCAGGCATGACGCGGGGCAGCACGTAACCACACTGACGCAGCAGGAGCAGGACTACGTTCTGCAGATGCTCGAGGAACAGGGCTTCACCTATGAGCGCCTGTCGTCTGTGTACGAATCGCGTGCCGCGTACAACCTCTGGGCATTCGGTGTTATCAACACTATGATCAACGCTGCGAACTCCGAGAAGTTCAAGGCCCGTGTCCAGGAGCTTTTCTGATGCTTAAAGAACTCAAATTCGTACAGGGCGCGGTGGCGAAGAAAGATTTCGTCCCCGCGATGACGCACTTTGCAATCGAAGACGGAACCGTGCGCTCGTATAACGGCACGCTGGCGCTGTGCAGCCCCATCCCGTTCGATATCAACTGCAAACCGAAAGCGGGCCCGCTGGTGCAAGCGATCAGCAATTGTGATGACACCGTCACGCTAAGCATGACGCCTGCGGGAAAGCTCAGAATTCAGAGCGGCAAGTTCAAGGCGTTCGTGGACTGCATCGAGGGTGAGACCGCTCACGTACTACCCGAGGGGCAGGAAGTCGATTTTGACGGCGAGCAGATTCTCAAGGCGTTCAAGACGCTGTCACCGTTCGTGGGCGATGACGCCTCGCGTCCGTGGACGAATGGTATTCTGCTCCGTGGGCAGTCGGCCTTCGCGACGAACAACGTGTGCCTCGTGGAGTATTGGGTCGGCGCGCAGATCCCATTCACCGCCAACATTCCGTTCCAAGCAATCCGCGAAATGCTCCGCATCAACGAAGCGCCCACGCATGCGCAGCTCACCGAAGGGAGCATCACCTTCCACTATACCGACGGCCGCTGGATCCGCAGCCAGCTCTATAGCACCAGCTGGCCTGACCTGTCCCGCGTGCTGGACCGTGAGTGCGCACCTGTGGCCATCGACGAGCGTATTTTCGACGGTCTCGAGGTGATCAAGCCCTTTGCAGATAAGCTGGGCCGGGTGTTCTTCCACGGGGAAGCGGTCAAGACCCACATGGAAGAGGGCATCGGTGCTTCGTACGATATGCCCGGGTTTCAGGTTGAAGGCATCTATCAGATTGAGATGCTCAAGCTGCTGAAAGGTGTGTGTCACAAGATCGACTTCGCTGCGTACCCGAACCCCTGCATCTTCTTCGGGGATCGCCTGCGGGGTGCAATCATAGGCATGCGCCTGTAAGCTATACACCACAGCGCCACGGCCCGCTTAATGGCCTTTATTTGAGGAAAGTCAATGCGTTCAGATGCTCTTGGTCTGTTCTGGGAAGACAGACCGCCACCGCCCAAAGAGAAGGCCGAAAAGGCAAAGCGGACCCCGCCGGACCCTGTATGGCTCCGCCCTGACTATCTGCCAGGGCTAGAAGAAGCGCTGCGCATGCCCATCGGGGTGATGACGCAGGCGGAGATGGTGCAGGCTGCAATGGCACGCGACCGCATGCTGTTCGACATCGAGTGTTATGAGAACTACTTCCTGGCATCGTTCCGCTCGCTGACGACCGGCAAGGTCGCATTCTTCGAGATGTACGAGGAACACCCACTCGACATCAACACGCTGGGATGGGCCTTGCAGAACTTCCTGACCGTTGGGTTCAACTCGCTCTCGTACGACTTGCCAATCACCTATCTTGCACTCGCCGGCAAGCCTATGTCATTGCTGAAGCATGCAACGAACCAGATCGTTCTGGAGGGTTGGCGAGGGCAAGACGTGCTGAAACAGTACAAGGTGAAGGCGCTGAAGGTTGACCACATCGACCTGATCGAAGTCGCTCCGCTACGCGCCAGCCTGAAGATCTACGGCGGTAGGCTGCACGTTCCGCGTATGCAGGATCTGCCGTTCCACCCTGACACTATTCTGACACCCGAACAGCGTGCGATCGTTCGCTGGTACAACCTCAACAGCGACTTGACGAGCACAGGGTTCCTCCATGAGTGCCTACGCGAGCACCTGGACCTCCGTACTACTCTCTCGAACGAGATCGGGGTGGACCTGCGTAGCAAGTCAGACGCACAGATCGCTGAAGCGGTGATTGCGGAGGAATACCTGCGCCGCACGGGTAAGCGCCCGGAGAAGCCCATCATTGAGGTGGGCACGATGTACCGCTACCGCGTGCCCCAATTCATCAAGTACCAGTCCGAACTCCTCAATTGGGCGCTCGGTGTGGTAGCGAACGCCAACTTCATCGTTGACGACACGGGATCCATCGGGATGCCGGAAGAGATCAAGGCGCTAAAGTTGGATATCAACGGGTCGGTGTACCGCATGGGCATCGGCGGTCTACACTCAAGCGAAAGCACCGCAGCGCACGTCAGCGACGACCAGTACCTCCTGATCGACAAAGACGTGACATCGTACTACCCGTTCATCATCTTGAACCTCGGTCTGTACCCGCATCACCTGGGCCCGGTGTTTCTGCACATCTATAAGAACATCGTTGACCGGCGCATTGCAGCCAAGGCGCGCGGGGACAAGGTGACCGCGGACTCCCTCAAGATCACGATCAACGGGTCGTTCGGCAAGCTGGGCAGCAAGTATTCGATCCTGTACTCGCCTGACCTGCTGATTCAGGTGACAGTGACGGGTCAGCTGAGCCTGCTGATGTTGATTGAGCGCCTGGAGATAGCCGGCATCCATGTGGTCAGCGCCAACACCGACGGCATAGTGATCAAGTGCCCGCGCAACATGCAAGGCGTGATGGATGGCATCGTGGCGCAATGGGAAAAGGACACGGGCTTCCAGACTGAAGAGTCCCGTTACCTCGCTCTGTACAGTCGCGACGTGAATAACTACATCGCAGTCAAGCAGAAGCAAGATAAGGAGACTAAGGCCTGGCTGAACGAACCTGACGGAACGAAGTGCAAAGGCGCCTATGCCAACCCGTGGGCCAGCAAGAAGAACATGGCCGAACGGTTGCACAAGAACCCGACGAATACGATCTGCGTCGAGGCTGTGGAGGCGCTACTAACGAAGGGCGTGCCGATCACCACAACGATTCGCCAGTGCCGTGACATCACGAAGTTCGTTAGCGTGCGCAGCGTCAAGGGTGGCGCGGTGAAGGTGTGGGAGCGTATTCCTCCGCCCGCGCACACATCACAAGAAGAACTTCTGAGGATGGCTGGGTTCGTTCCGTTTTCTTCCGGTAGCTGGGTCAGGGGTGAAGACAAGCTGGGGCGCACTGCCATGGCGACCGATCGTGCGTATAAGGTAGCCTGGGACGAACTGTCGAAGCCTGGGCTAACAGAGTTCCTGGGCAAGTCGATCCGCTGGTATTACGCGCAGGGCGTAGCGGGTGAGATCGTGTACGCGACGAACGGGAACAAGGTGCCCCGATCTGAGGGAGCGAAGCCCCTCATGGACCTGCCGAGTGAATTCCCGACCGACGTAGATTTCGAGTGGTACGAAGAGGAAGCTCGAAAGATCCTCGAGGTGATAGGGTACGCCACATGAACTGTTACACCTTCTGCGGTAGCACAAAGGTTGTGGGCAGTTTTGTGGAAAACGGGCTTGATAGGCTGCGCCTGACAGGACGGGCTTGTCGATTGAAAGAAATATCGGCAAGCCCGTTTTTATTGCTTGCATCTGCTCATGAGGTGTCCTACAGTTACACCATGCCGCAAGTCGATATTGGAGAGTTGATATGGAAGAGACCCTCATCGAGGAGATCGTGCTGCGTTACCGCCGTCTGGTTCCGATGACCACGCATGGCGAGCACCTGTTGTTCATGAAGGTGAAACACGCGCACATGATGCACCCTCTTCAGCTGGACGCACTGCTGATCGCTACCGACGAGGATCTCGTTCATGACGTGGAAGGCATTGCGCAACACTTCGACACCGCTGCCGGCGTTTACCGCGAGCTGTTTTGGCCGCGCTACGCGGCGGCGTGCGGTGGCCAGTGCAACCATACCGGCCACTAACCGATCGCGGCCTGTACCCCCGAAAGCGGGGCCCGCAGCATAGTTCAATAAGGAGAGCGCAATGCGCAGACGTACCAAAGACAATTTCTATCGAATCTGCGCCGGTTTGGCCTTTGTTCTTGTGGCCGGTGTCGTCGGGTCCATGGACTACGAAGACGCAGTCCTGGAGGAGCGTGCATACTGCAAGAACGTCCACGAGGGCATCTGGCCCGACTATGATGAAATCTATGCGGAGGTGTGCTATGAAGGCCAGCGTCGCGCTGATCTCGCTACTGCTGAGCGCTAACGCTGCGCAGGCCTGTGACTGGCGCTGCACCGCAGCCTGGTTCAACAGCGACCCAGCTACCCGCATGACAGCGGACGGCCCGAACCTTGCTGCCTACGGGCAAGCCGGCGCAAGCGGGGCGGAGGCGGTGTCGCGGTGCAAGCTGGACGTCGCGTATGCGGTGACCGAACTCGCCAAGCGGGAGGAGTTTCAGAGGAAGTGTTATGACCTGTATCGCGCTGACGTGCGCGAGGACATGCGGGCCGTAGATGCGCGGGTCGGTACGTCACCGTCGCGTGTGGACATTCATATCAACATTGAGCGGGAGAACGACAATGCGCCTCTTTATCAAGATCCCTGCCTGCGCTCGTGATTGGCGGTGCGGTCGCCTGGATCCTAATCGAAATCTTCTCGACGATCAACACCGCCCTCACTACCGCCATGAAGGTCGCAGGGGGCTAGAGCGCCACTCCCGCTGACCAGCCGCCTGCCTTGAACGCGGAGAGCTTCTCCTCGTCCTCGATGTATGCGACCCAGCCAATGCGCGGTTGCGCGAATACCCAGGAGCCGGCCGGCGTGCCCGGAACCCATACGGCGACGTTTCCGTCGTACCCCAGCCAGGCATCGGTGGCGCCGGTCGGGACAATGTAGGTGTCGCCTTCTGCTGGTGCGCCTGGAGGTGCGGTGAGGTCGCGGTCCTTCACGGACAGGTGAAAGCCGAAGCGTCCCATGCGCAGCAGGTTCGCGTCCATGCCGGCGTTCCAGCCGTTCTCACCATACGTCCAGCCCCAGGCAAAGCCCGAGCGCGGTTCAGTCTTCGATGCCATGTTGTTCTCCTGTTACGGGTTGCGCGGAACGAGGCCCGGGATCACCTCGAACTCGATGTTTGGGTCAAGATAAACGATGCGGTCAGGAAGCTGAAACCAGTCATAAGGCGACGTGATCTTGCGCCGCGGCTTCAGCGCGCCGGTCGTGGCGTTGTCCAGGAGCTTCTGCTTGACCGCCTGAACCTGCGCCCGGGTCGTCAGCCTCCGGTAGCCCTGGAGCATACAGGCTACCACGCCGGCGACTATGGGCGTTGCGTAGCTCGTCCCGTTGCCGAGCCGGTAGCCGCCCCCCTCGGACGCCCTCTGAGCCGATAGCGTGCGCTGGGCCGGGGCGAGAATGTCCACGTCAGTCAGGCTCCAGTTCGTCCCGTAGCCCGATTCAGGCGTGTAGTACGGGGTGTCATCCGGGGCGAGCCCGCCGCACACAATGGTGTCCGGGTCCGACTCCGCCGGGCGGATCACGGAGGCCGTGATGTCGGTCGCCTCGTTGCCTGCGGGATAGCAGCAGACGATCCCCGCGTTGATCATGTCCGTCACCGCGGCGTCGATGGTACTGGAGAAGTCGGACCAGCTCATGAACATCACCGCCGGGCGGTCATCGTCCGCTTGGGTGTTGTACTGGGACAAGATCGCGCCCATGGCGGCGACCGCGTTGGTCACGCTTGCTCCCGAGTGGGCGTCGTAGAACTTCATGGAATGGCCGCGGGCTTCGCGGGCGATGCCGACCGTGCGCCCGAGGGCGAGCCCGAGGCAGTGCGAACCGTGACCGGAGGCGTCCAGCTCCGCTTTCGCGTAGTTCGAACGGTAGTGCCAATATTGGTTGACCCGGCCCCCGAACTCCGGGTGCGTGTACTCCACCCCGGAGTCGATGATAAAGATGTCCACCCCCGCTCCGGTCCGCTTCGCGTTGAACGTCGAAGTGCGCGGGAACGGCAGCGCCCCGCCTCCGGGCGTCCACCACGGGTTCCTCCGGCGGATAACCCGGGCGGCGGACCAGCCGCCGGTTCCCCGCATGTTCTGCTCCAATACCAATTCCTGGAAGCAGGGCGTCAGTTCCTCGTCACCGTCATCGACGGCCTGGACCGAGGGGTGGGCGCGGAACGGAAATGCCGCCGCGGCCACTCCAGGCACGCGGAGATGGCGAGGAAGGCCCGGGAAGGGCTCAATGGTCAGGCCCGCGGCCCGGACCTCCTCCGCGAAGGCCGCGGCGAGGTCGGGCGACTTCAGCACAACGATAGTCTCAGCCATGATCAGACCACCACCGCGGAACCTTCGATGACCTCAAGGCACATCCACGTGTAGTTCGCCAGAACGTCGTTCAGGTCTGAAGTCATATCGTAGCCGTTAATGCGCAGCTCGAAGTAGTCCCCCTCAACCACCGGGATTACAGCAGTTTGGGCGTGATAGATGTTATCTGTGTAACCCGAAGTGTAGTGCTTGTTGTTTTCGCTCCCCGCCCCCGGCCATCCGCCGGTGCCGTTCTTGTAAAAGGACGTGTACACGGAGTGGGACGTGTTGACGGCGGTCAGCCCGACCTGCCCGCTCAGGCGGACCTTGTGGACCCCCGCCGGTATAGTGATCATGGTGGGCTGGCCCGCGTTCCAGAAGCCGTCCGTGTCGTAGGCTACCGCGTCCCATGGGATCAGGAACGGCTGGTTGACAATGGGCGCATCAACGAGGTCCACGGAGCGGTAGGCGAGCACGCCCCGGAACGGGGTTGCCCAAGTCTGGGCGGAGGTGACCCCCGCCAGCGCAGCGGCGATCTGGGCCAAGGTCGCCTTCCGGCTGTTCCCCGCCTGTACCAAGTGAAGTAGCTCGTCCCCGGTGATCGCGTCCGCGGCGATCAGGTCCTCAATCGTCTTGTTTGCCATGATTCATTCCTCTCAAAGTTCAAGCAGGTCGCCGCCGGTCTGGGCGTCCCCGGACAGCATAAGGTTGTTGTCCAAGCCCTCGTCCAGCTCGTCCAAACTCAGCATCAGCTTCGCCCGGGGCGCGGGCGTCGCATCCGTGGTCACCTCTATCTCCGGCCCGACCTGCTGAAGCCCGGCGAGGAAGGCCGCCACGCGGTAGTAATAGGTGGTGTTGGGCAGCGCCGTCTCGTCCACGTACTCCGTGACGCCCGGCCCGACCTCCGCGAGCGGGGCCGGGAGGTTCTGAGGGTCCATCGGGCTCGTGGAGCGGTAGATGCGGTGCCCGTCCTCAACCGTGTTGTTGTCGTCCCACGTCAATAATACGCTCATTCAACCCTCCGTCAAACGTGTATCGCCAGTATAACGTCGCTCCGCCGGTCCTCCGGTTCCTCTAAGGACACGTTCCAGCCCGCCGTCTCGAAATTGCACGCCTCGTTGGCGGCGGCTTCTACAAACCAAGCAAAATACCGCATTTGTCGCGCGTTCGGCTCCTCGATAGGCCAGCGGGTCGGGCGACACATCGGGATCATCCGTGACGGGAAGCCCTCCACGTAGGACTCGCCAGAGGTCGTTTGGTAAATCCAGGACGTACAGACCATCACGAGCGCGGGCTTGTTCGTGTTCGTGAAGGTGAAGGCCGCGGCCCTCAGAGGGCCTTTGATCCTGGACGCGCCCAGAGGAGTCACCTGGAGGGGCTTCGAGTCATGGCGGATAACCGCGATGGAGGCCATCAGGCGCACGTTGCTCGCCTGCTGGAGCGTCACTTGCGCCCCTGACTCCGAGCCGTCCGCGATCTTCCACAGGGCGAACGTCCATTGTTGGAAGCCGTTGTCCGCGTCCGCCGGTTCCGGCCCCAGGGTCCATCCCGGAGGCGTGGATACCCAAGCGTCCCGGCGAGCCCCGAAGATAACGAGCAGGTCCCCTGCCTTACAATCCGGGACCGTCAGCGTGAGGGTCGCACCGTCGCCGTTGTACCCCAGCTGAATTTGCTGCGTCGCGTACAGGAAGCGCGGCAGCTCCTCCTCCGGGGTCACGGCCCGCGCTACGCCTTCGCCCACCTCCTCGTTGACGAACGGGGCGACGTAGTAGTGCTGTTGGACGCCCGCGGGGGCGGTCTGGTCCTCGAACACCCCCCGGCCCGCCGGCACGGAGGCCAGGGGCGCGGGCAGGGCCTGCGGGTCAATCGGGGCCGGGTCCCGGAAGATTTGAACACCGTCCTCCGCCAGCTCCCGGTCTTTCCAAGTGAGACGTACTTTCGCCATATCAAACTCCTCCGCCGACCGCGTAGGCTTCCACGTCTACCGGCGCGAACAGGTTGCCCGTCTTAGCCGCCATGTTAGAAGGCGGCGCCAAGAGCGGCAGCTTCAGCTCCGCTGGCCTCCAGGACTTGAGCCCATCCCGAACCGCCCGGACCTGGAGCACGAGAATGGCGGAACCGTCCGGGATAGTGTGTTCAAGCAGGTCAATCGTGTAGGTTTTCAACGCCCCGATGTCCTGCTGGAAGAACTGAACCTGGTTGCCGTCCTCCGTCTCGCCCAACATCGTGATCTCATAGGTGGTTCCAGCCTCCGGGACCACCTCCCCGTCCGTCCAGGCGAGCGGAACACCGCCCGTCTCCTGGAGCCGGTTGCGGCCCACCCACGTCGCCACCGCCGGGTAAGCCACGTTGTCGTTGGGGTCCACGTCCAGCTCGCCGTTGATGCGGAGGTTCGCCGGGCGGTAGGGCCGGGCCGCGCGTCCCTCTATCGTCAGGGACATTTCCGGGGCCGCGGCGATGTCCAGCTGGCCGGAGCCCGTGACGGTCGCCAGCTTGACACGGACCTGCTCGCTGTTGACATACTCCGTGGGGGAGCCCGCCGGGAAGGCGTCCCAGAAGTAGATGACGGACCCCGCGCCGTGCTCCTTGGGCACCGTGTCATAGATCGCGCGGCGGACCGTCACGGTGTTGAGCACCGGGTCCAGCGCCTCGATCCACACCAGCTCCTCCCCGATCTGGGCCCATGACGGGACCTCGACCAGATCAAGGTCCACGCCGCCTTGTATGGAGAACTCAGTGTTGAATCGCCCAACGGGTGCGGACAGCTTCGCGTAGGGGCAGAAGTCCAGCACCCCGGCTTCCTCGAAGGTTTCGCCCAGGCCCGCCGCCGTGTAGAGACGGGCGTTGAGGCTCGCCACGTTCGGACGGCCCGCCGCCGCCCCCACGTAGCCCAGATCAGGCTCCGCGGCCAGGGTCTGGTCAGTCTGCGCCTGCCCCTGCTGTTGAACCAGCTCGATGTACGGGATTTCGTACACGATCTGATCAGCCACCGGGGTCGGGCCGCTGTTCGGGTCCTCCCATTGCGGCGGGTCGGGCGTGACCAGCGCCGTCTCCGGGAGGTCGAACACGTCCTCAGTACAGGTGATTTTGATGCGGTTCGTCCGTCCGTCGCCATAGGCGATGCCGTTGACGCGCATCACCACCTCGCTGAGGTTGTAGTCCGCCCAGGACAGCTTGAACACGTCGCCAATCGTCAGGTCCTTCGCCGTCCGGTCCGCGTAGATGGTACACGAGGCCCGCTGCGAGGAGAGGGCCTTGAGGTCACGTTGCGCGACCCGGGAGGCAATGGCGGGGTCCACAAATCCCGGGTACTGGATGGTGGTCCCGATAGTGACGCCCTGCATCTGCTGAAGCGCGATGTCCTGGGCGGACACGCTCGCGTCCCTCCCGGTATTCACGTTCCAGTAGTTGACCGTGACCGCGTTCGTCAGCTCCCCGAAGGCCGGGCGCGTGAAGTTCTCGATCTTGTCAATATTGTCTTCGTTCAGGTGAAGCAGGTTGTCCTTGTTGTATCCTCCGCGGATCAGCTTCAGAGTGAACAGGCCGGTCTTGCGGTCCACGTACAGGGCCGCGTCGATATGCTTCACAATCTCCCCGATGAAGTCCTCAATCGGGGTCTGGCGGTCCCAGAGGATGCTGATGCCCATCCGCTCGTTGTAGAGCTGGTCCGCCGCGGCCATGAAGGACTGGTCATCCACCTCCGCGTCCGAGTAGCCCATGCCCCAATCGGGGTCGGTCAGGCACTCCCGGATGATGTGGGCCGGGTTCATGGCGGAGCTGTCGCCCATCACCGCGAAGAACACCGCGTTGTACAGGGCGTTGGACTCCGCGGAGTCAACCACCGGGATACCGTCCTGCGGCGTGTTCTCGACCAACGCGATGTAGGAGGTGTTTGAGAGGTCGATGCTGATGCCGTACACGTCCACGGGGCTCTGCGCCCAGACGCCCTCCTTGCGGATCATCGGACCCGCGACGGCCAGCGCCTGATCGACCGTGGTGGCGGGTTCCGGGAGGCCGTCCGTGATGAAGAACATCGCCCGGCGGCGACCGTCCGCGGAGCCGGGCTGAAACCAGTTGACCGCGTTGCCGTAGGGCTGGCTGAAGTCGGTCCCTCCCGAGGCGGACAAGCCGTCCACAAAGTTCTTGAGGTCCTGTATGTCCGCGGAGGAGACGTTGAAGCGGCTCATCTGGGTCGTGGACGTGCTCCAGCCGCAGACAGCGATGTCCACCTGGACCTTGGAGTCAATCCGCAGTTGGTCGATAGCGTCCAGCACCGCCTTCATCTGGGTCTTGGCGAGCTGGAGACGGGTCAAGCCGCCCGACACCACCGTGTCCATCGACCCGGACGTGTCCAGGGCGAAGAAGAACATTTGGCGCTGCTTGAAGTTCGAGGCGACCTTGATTTCAGCCTTCGGGTAGTACCACTGAGCCGCGCCGCTCTGGCGCATATGAATGCGCTGGACCCTGAATGCCCACTTCTTCAGGTACGGGTTCAGCCCGAGGTACACCTGACGGAGGACCACGCCGACAACGCCCCGGTAGGCCGGAATCAGGGACCCGAGCTTGCTGAGCAGGTAGCTGTTCTGCCCCTGGGCCGGTCCGCCGGGCTCGAAGTCCACCGTGCCCTGGATACCGCCCTCCCGGCTTTCGCCGCCGAACAGGTCCGGGTTGTCCACGTAGATGGAGCCGCTGTTGCGGTCGCCCAACCAGGCGTCCTTCCCGTCCACTCGAATGCGCAGGATGCGATCCACCGGACCGTGGCACAGGATCATGTGCATGCCCAAGTAGTATTTGTATCCAACGGTGACTTTCTTACTGCTTCCGCCCACGGGCCGCCTCCACTACTTGGAGGGCCATCGGATCGCCGGTGGCCACGAGTTTGTCCGCGGCGATCCCGTTCGCCAGGAACTCCGACCAGTTGAGCCCGTGTCGCTCGAAGAAGGCCCGCGCCCCGCGGGAGCACATCTTGACGGCTCGCACGTCATCCATTCGGATGATCAGTTGGCTATCGTCCGTCATTTCTTGCCGCCCTTCTTCTTGATCGCCACGGTGCGCAAGTCACCGAACCACACCACGTTCGGCCCTTCAATGTCCCGGGTCCCGAACAGCACCGGGATTTCCCGGCCCTCCTCCGCGGTCGGCACCTTGAAGTCGCCCAGGCCCGCGGGCTTCGCGTTCTGCGGCTTGGGCGTCAGCGAGTAGCTGACCACCAGCGCGACCACGAAGACCGCGATGTACCACCAAACCATGGTCTGGCCTCCTCTACACGATGGATGAACCGTCGAACGGATTGCGAATGGGTATCCAGTCAAATCCGCCGTAGTTCATCAAGTTATTGAAACGCCCGTGGCAGGTCCCCCGGGTCCGGTCGCACCCCGGGAACATGCGCACTGCCGCGCCGCCGTAATACTGGCCATAGGATAGCCCGTAGCCGTCAAGCGCCAAAGCCTTCGCCATCGACTCGAACGGACGGAGGAGGGTCAGCTGGTTCCCCACGTGGTTCGTGATGAAGCGCAGCGTCCCGTCCGGGCCTTCGAGGATGCCCGTGGTGAAGTAGCCGTTGGGGTAGGCCGCGGCCTCCGGGACCGTGACCACGAGGCCGTTGATGGCGGTCGGGACGCCCTTGACGGCCCAGGCTTCCTTACTCACCCCGCAACCGCGGGAGTACAGCATGTGGCGGCAGCTCCGCTGATAGCGGGCGCGGAGCCCGGGGCGGCGCAGCGACGTGAACACGGACTCAAAGTTGAGGATGATTTCGCTCATGGTGGGCTTGACGCCCGACAACCGGCCCTTCCAGACGATGCTGATTTCATCGTCCTCGTCCCGCTCGAAGATCGTCAGTGTGACCAGCGTCTCTACGTGGTCGTGGAGCCAGCGTTGTCCCATGGAGTTGCCCAGGTCCACCTTGACTTCGATGTTCGCCCGGCTCAGTTCGTTCTTCGTCTCCGCCTCGCTGCGACCGATAGGCACGGGCGTGTACGTCTCGCCCATGTAGTCCACCGGCTCGTCCCCGCTCGTGAAGGTCCAGACCTCCGACTCAGTAGGCCCCGCGCTCAGGATGGCGTTGTACAAGGCGTCCGAGTTCGTGGAGGAGAGGACCGGCACGCCGTCCCGGGGCGTGTTGTCGAGCAGCCCAAGATAGGTCGTGTCATAATGGTCCACGGACATACAATAGATGTCCACCTCATTCCCGGAGGCGGGCGAGAAGGCCCCGGTGCGGGTGATCATGTCCGCCGCGAGGCTCGCCGCGTTCGCGGCAGAGCTGGCGGGCTCCGGCACCCCGTCCGTGATGAAGAACAGGGACTGGCGGAAGTCCGCCGGGGTCGGGGTCAGGAAGTAGTTGCGCGCCGCGGCCACGGGCGCGTCATAGGGCGTCCCGCCCTCAGCGACCAGCCCATCAATCCACGCCTTCAGGTCCGCGATGGAGGAGCTGGAGACGTTCCGGCGGACAATCGTCACGGTCCCGGTCCCGGAGAAGGCCGCCATGCCGATATGGACAGCCACGTTCTTCTCAATCCGCTTCCGGTCGATTTCGTCCAGGACCCGCTTCAGCTGATCCTTGGCGACCTGGAACCGGGTCATCCCGGGCGACCCCTGTTCATTCATGGACCCGGACTTGTCCACGATGAAGTAGAAGTTTTGGTTGCCGTCGAAGGGGTCCTTGAGCCCCTGCTCGACAAATCTGTACATCTCAACTTTTGTACTCATGGTTGAATCTCCAGGGTGTTCACCGTACAGCGCAGAACGCTATTGCCCAACCAGTTCAACTCTACTCGATCAGTGTCCAACCGGCGAAGCCCGAGGAAGCTGACCGCGGCGATGGATTGGGCCGGGACGTTCAGAGCCGTGTCCAGGGTCAGTTCAACGGTCGAAGCATTCCCTGGGAGCGGCACCGCCGCCGTCACCGTCCGGCAGAGCCAGGCCCCGGCGAGGGTCTGGACTGCGACATGGTTGCGCAGCGGGAGCCAATCCAGGAGCCCTTCCCGGGCTTCCACCAAGAGTTTGTCCGCGACGGTCCCGGTGGACTTGTGTCGCAGATCGTTCTCAAAGGTCGGGCTCCAGTAGGGCCGGAACCGGCCCGCGCGCCGCATAAGCCAGTTGCGGAAAGCCCGGACCTCCGCCGGGCCGTCGCACACCACGTGTCGCGGTCGCAGGTCCCTATTGTAGCGCCAAGGCGTCCGCCGCGCCACTTTGCCGAGTTCATAGTCAACGCGGTCAACGCGGGTGGTAATTTCCTGCCCGTAGGTGCTCGCGGACATCATGCCTGGCTCTAGGTACAGGTCACGTCCTAGAAACTGCGCCGGGGCATCCTCCGCCAGCGCCTCGATGTCCTCGACCTCGAACCGGACGGACGTTTCAGCCTCATAGCCGTTTGAACTGCGTTCGGGCGAGCCGTCGATGTGCCCGACCCGCACCGGCACCAGGAAGGCGGCGGAGAAGGCCCCGGGGTAGTCCGTCAGCGTGATTTCGCCCGGGGCCACGGCCTCAATCTCCACCAGCTCCCAGCGGTCATAGCTCTGCCAGAGGAGGGCGAGCCCGCCCGCCCGGAGGTCGTACAGCTCCGTGTTACACTGGATCGTGATGGTGTTGAGAAGGATGCCGCCGATGGGCTGGGCCTCGCACCAGAGCGGGATTGCCCAGCGCCGCCCCAGCGCCCCGTATTGGGCGAGGTAGGCACGAGGCTTGACCGCCGCCGTCTCCGGGAGGAGGTAGGTGAGAGTCATCCGCGGATGATTCCGCAGCTGAATCGCCTTCTCCGTCCCGTTGAAGGAGGTCATGAGGTCCGTTTTCCACTCCAGCAGCTCCCGAACCGGCACGCGGGCCGGGAGCGGGAGCAGCGCGAGCTCACCGAGGCTTGTTTGTACTTTCGCCATATCAGCCGCTCACGATAGCGCGGGCGGTGTCGGAGTTCCGCCGCATCACGTTCATGATCACCTCCTCGCCTTCCGGGGTGCTCAGGTAGTCGCCCAGCATAGCCGGGTCCACCACGTTGATGATCCGGGCGTTGACCTGCGGCGGGGCCGGGGGGCTTCCCTCATAGGGGTCGCCCTTGCGGACCTGTTCGGGCCGCGCCACGCTCACCTTCTCGCCCGGGGTCGCCCGGAAGGCAACCATTTGGGAGTCAGGCCCGCCGGAGCCGCCCACCACGAAGCTGCCGCCGGTCTGGAAGCCCAGGTTGGTGCTCAGGATGCTCGCCACGTTCGCCGCCGCCGCAACGCCCGCCGCCGCGGCGAGGGCGTAGTTGGCCGGAGGCGGAGCGGAGGCGAGGGCCTTCTGGACCGCCAGCACGCCGTCGATGGTCGCCTGAGTGACCGCCGCCGCCTTACCAATCGCCGCCAGCTCCCGGTTCTTCGAGCGGGACAGCCCGGCGAGGTTGCCGAAGAACTGCTGCGCCCCGGACAACTGCTTGGCGTACAGGTCCGCGTTCGCCCGGGCCTTCAGTTGGACCGCCGTTTGCTCACTGATCAGGTCCGCCTGCCGCAGGGCGTCGATTTGGGCCAGGGTCTGCTCATAGTTCGTGAGCATCGCCTGCTGGGCTTCAATCGTCCCCTCCAGCAGCGACTGGTTCTGCTCGACAAGGTAGGCGTTGGCCTGCTCGCGCGTGATCGACCCGTCCGCAATCAGGGAGTTGATTGCGGCGAGCTGTTCCATGAAGGTCTTTTGGTTGCCCTGGACCGCCTGGAGGACCTGGTTGCGCTGCTCCATGATCCGGGTATCGGCCTGGAGCAAGGTCAGCCGCTCGCGGAGCTGCTGGAGTTCCTGCTCATTCAGGATGATGCCCTGCTGGAGGAGGTCCTGCTGAATCTGGCGCACCTGGTTCTCGATTTCACGCTGATCTGCGGTCATGCCCAGCAGCTCGCGCTCGCGGTCCAGCTCGCGGTTGACGGCCCCCAGTGGGTCCATCGCGTCCTTGAGCTGCTCCCGCATCAGCCGGATCACCTCGTTCTTGCGCTCCGCGGTGATCAGTCCGGTCCGCTCAGCCTGTTCAAGGAGGCGGATGCCTTCCGCGTACTCCTGTTGGGCTTTCCACGCGCGGTCGTAGGAGCCAATGAGGCGGTCCAGCTCGTCCCGCAGCTTCTTGGCGACCTTTTCCGCCTCCGGGTTCGCGATCTGAGCCCGCGGACCCTTCTGGGTCAGGTCCGCCGCCGGACCGTTGCCCGCCGCCGCGCGCTCGCGCCCAATCTCCTGGGCGCGGGTCGTCAGCCGCTCCAGGAAGTCCTGAGCGTAGTTGGTGTTGCGGAAGCCTTCGCTGAAGGCGGCACCGATGTCCTGCCCGAGCTGACGCGCGGCCCCTTCGTTCTCGTTGGTCAGCTGAAGGTCCAACGCGGCGATCTTGCCCAAGCCCACGAACTCCGTCACCGTGCTCAGGAGTTCGCCCGCGGCGTTCACGAAGCGGCCGATTTTGTCCAGGACCACGTTCAGCACCCGGGTCATCAGGTCCCCGAGGGCCGCGGGAAGGCCCTTGAACAGGGCGACCACGGCCATGATCGCTCCGCGCCAAGCCCCGATGTATGTGTCCACGCCCTTCGCCACAAGGCGGAGGATGCCGATGATGCTGACATCGACCTCGCCCACCCAGTCCTGGATCAGCTGGATCAGCGGCCCGAAGGTGTCCTTGGCCCACTGCCAGATCGCCCCGAACACTGCCCCGACCGTCTCCCCGAGGACACGCATCATATCGCCCAGGGTCGTGACCTCGTCCGCCCCCAGGTTGATCTGGTCGCGGAACAAGGTCAGCGCGGTGATCGCGGAGGTGAGCCCCACGAGGAGGAAGCCGATTGGGTTGGTGGCGACAGCGGCATTCAGCGCTAGCACCGCGTTCCGGGCCAGGTTGATCGCCCTCGTGGCCCCGCCCACGAGGGCGAGCCCCGCCGCCGCGGACACGGCGACCTTGGCGATGGTGTCCAGGTTCTCGCTCACGAACCGCAGCGCCCGGGAAATGGCCTCACTGGCCCCGGTTGCTTGGTCGAAGCGGCCCACCAGGTCAATGACGTTGTTCTTCAGGACCTGGAAGGACTGGCCGATGGTCGGAACCGCCTTGCCAAACCGCTCCTCCAGCTCGCCGCGGGCGTTCTGGAAGGCGTCGAAGATGATGTCAGCGGTGATCTTGCCGTCCTCGCCCATCTTGCGGAGCTGGCCGCGGGTGACGTTCAGCTGCTTGGCGATCACGTCTGCGACGGTCGGCAGCTGTTCCAGGACGCTGTTCAGCTCATCGCCGCGGAGGACGCCCGAGGCCATACCCTGGGCGAGCTGGATCATGCCCGCCTGGGCCTCCGTCGCGCTCGCGCCCGACAGGGCAATGGCCTGGTTCAGCGACTTCGTGAAGTCGATCAGCTCTTGCTGGCTCAGGCCCATGTCCTTCGCGCTGTTGGCCAATCGTCCATACGTCTCCACCGTCCCCTCGAAGGACTGGCGGGTGCTGTTGGCTACGCCCAGCAGCTGCTGATAGACCGCGGTGAGGTTCTGGGCCTCCAGGCCGGTCGCCCGGAGTCGGTTCTGGAGGTTGGTGAAGGTGTCCAGAAGTCGGACCAGCTCGCCCGCGGTGATCGCGGCCCCGAGGGTCGCCAGGGCCTTCTTCAGGAACTCCACCCCATCAGCGGACTTTCGAGCACCCCCGCCGATGTCCTCCAGGTTGCGCTTAACAACCCGGGAACCTCGCTCAGTGATGACTATGTCAATGCGTTCTTCGGCCATCGTCAGCTCCCCGGATCGCCGTCAACAATACGGCCAAATTGAACAACCTGAACGGCCTCCATGACCGCCTGCTCCACGAAGTTCGCCGGAGCCTGGGCGGAGTACCCGTCATTCAGCCGCTGGATGTACGGCAGGTTGTTGGTGATGTGGATTTCCTCGCCCGCCGTGTACCCGCTGATGACGGCTTCGGCCTGATTCAGCGCAGCTTGGGTGTTCGCCGCTTCGGTGCTCCCGGACTCGCCCGGGGCATAGGCGTCGATGACGGAGGAGGCGGGACCGCCAATGGCGGCGATCCAGTTGGAGCGGGCGCGGCCCGTGTCCACGGGCGTCCCTGAGACCACGGCTTGGTCTGCGGCGAGGGCGACCTTGCGCGTCAGCGCGTCAGCACCCTCCGCGACCTTGCGGCCCCGGAGGGTGATGCGTCTGCTGAAATCACTTAGACTTGGCACGGGCCTTACTCCATTCAAGGTACTTCGAGTCAAGCCGCTGGATGAACCAAATGAAGTCCTCCCGCTGCTCGCCGTCGATTTCGTTGATGACACAATACTCCAGAATGGACAACAACGGAATCGGACCCAGGCCCATGCCTATTTGCCGACATGACGTCAGCTCCAAAAAGCCCGTGTAGAATAGCTCTGAGCCAAGGTTTAGCTCCGGGGCGTTCTGTATGCGGTCGGGCAACGGCATCCCGAACCGCATACACTGCTCAATGATCTTCCGTTCTACGGGGCCTTGCTCGAACCCGTAGTGGAGGACTTCCCAGAGTTTCCCAGGTCGGCTTCCCGCACTTCTTCCCGGAACAGGGCCACGTTGTTGGCCTGCTCGCGGAGGTCCGCAAACAGGTCCGGCAGGTCCTCGAACAGCTTCAGGACGTTCTCGCGCTTGAACTCCATCGGCTGGCCGTCCGGCCCTTCCACGTTGATCCAGTCCAGCACCACCGTGTCCGCGAACACCTCCTTGTACAGCTTGTCGGCGGTCTTGTTGTCCAGCATCCCGGTCTGGATGGCCTTGCGATAGGGGCGGGTGGCTTTCTCCAGGGCCTTCGAGAAGGAGGAGTTGTGACCACCGGCTCGCGCGATCTTGATGCGGACCGGCTCGCCCTTTTCGGTCTGACCGTATTCCAGCCAGATGCCATCGGTTTCCAGGTTCTCGTTGGTCTTGAACAGTTTGTACAGGCTCATTCTCGTTTTCTCCGCGGTTGAGAGGGTTCGGGCGGGCCGGAGCCCGCCCCGGGTTGCTTATACGTCAGCAGCGTTCGGAAGGTAAGGGAATTCATTGAACAAGAGGGTGTGCTTGTTCGAGCCTTCCGCCGCTTCGATGGACAGGGGCAGGGTGATGGGCTGGTCCTGCTCCACGTTCAGGCGACCGTCGCCCAACGCGATCAGCGGGATGTCCCAGACCATGCCAGCGTTGTTCTTCACCAGGGCGAAGTCCAGCGCCACGTCCGAGTTGTTGCGCACCGCCTGAACCGCGGCGATGTCCGCGAAGTAGGCGGTGACCGAACCCGACACCGCGAAGGTGCCCGCGCTCACGTCGAAGGCCCCGAGGACAGCGACCGCCTTGTTGGGCGAGACGTTGTTGTTCACGGTCAGGGTCAGTTCCGTGAGGAATGCGAACAGCGGGTTGGGGTTCGCGTTCCCGGCGGTGACCAGGTGCATCTTGATCCGGCTGAAGTCCGAGGAGGTGTTGAAGGCGGGAGCCTCCACGAGGTCGGGACGGGTGCCCGACTTCACGCCCACGGAGCCGTCGCGCTGCTCGTTGTCCACCGCGATGAAACCCAGCTCCGCCGTGACCTTGTCGGCCTGACGGATTTGGAGGCTCATCTCATTCGGGACCGCGCCCACCAGGTACTCCGACATGGTGCCGTTGGCGTCCTGGCCCAGGGTACGCTCCAGCTGGTAGCTGCGGCGCTTGATCAGGTTCGCTGCGGCCTCGTTCTTGATGACGTTGCCGAAGAACAGGCGGAGGGTCTTGCCGGTTCCGGTTTCGGTCACCATCGTGGCTGCGGTCTTGTCCAGCTCGATGTAGGCGGCAGCGACCGCGCGGACGCGGGCGAAGCCGTTGTTGGCGGCGTTGGTGAACTTGGTCGCCGCCGCGTCCCCGCCGATGAACACCCACTCGCCCGGGATCAGGCCCAGGGTCGTCAGGTCCTTCGTGCCCGAGGCGCGAACCAGGCGCGGGTAGCTGCCCGACACGTCCACGTTGATCTCCGCGGAGCCGAACTGAAAACCAACCTTCTGGAGCTTGGCGTCAGCGCCCGGGGTTTCGTCCACGAGGCCGTCCCCCACCACCACGGTTCCGGCGGTGGAGCTGGCGACCTGCTTCAGGCCGTTGTTCGCTGCTTGGGCGAAGCCCGAGGCCAGCACCAGATCGCCCGCGAGGAAGCCAGCGAGGCCCGAGGCCGCAGCATAGGTGTCGGTGGAGGCCACCACGCCGGTCAGGACCACCGCCGCGCCGTTCATCGGAGCCGTGGTCAGCTTCTCGCGGATGTCCGCGAAGAAGAAGCCCTGCAGCAACCGGGTCAGGTTGGTCTGGGTGATGTCCTGGGCGAAACCGCCGGAGGCGTCCAGGTCAGTCGTCACGCCCTTCTTGCGCTGGCGAGACGGGTTGATGGGGTTCCGGGCGATGGTGCTGATTTGGCCACCAAAGTCGTTGTAGCTGTTCGGCTCCAGAGGATGCCAAACGGGCGAGCCCGGAAGGGTCTTGATGTCAGTTTCCTCAGCGTACCGGAGGCCGGTCACGTTGGAGTCGATTTTGTTGGCCATGTTCAGCTCCTTATATCAAGTGGGCGAGGGGTTCACCGCAGTTCGTCATACACAAATTCCACCAGGACGTTCATCTGGTACCACGTCCCGTCCGGTCCAATCTCCTGAATCCGGGCGTTGCGGAACCAAATGCCACTCGCGGTGCCTCGCCCCTCGAAGGCGTCCCGGGCAATTATCGCGCATTTTTCAGCAAGAGACAAGCCTTGTCCCCCCGACAGGGGCGTGAAAACTTGTACCGTGATCAGTCCGGGACGGGTAAAGCGGCGACCGCCGGTGGGTCCGAAGGTCGCCTGCCGCGAAGTCGTGTGGCGCAACGTGATCCGGGCATAGGGCTTGTCCGCGGGCGGAGGATCGCCCGCGTCCACCCCGGGCCATTCCACGCGGATCGGAGCCCCGCCGTTGAGGGCCGGGGTGTCCGTGGTCCACTTGGTGTTGAACAGCCCAAGGATTTCGTCGCGGGCGCTGTCGAAGGTCGGGAGGGTCATTGGCGCACCTGCAATTCATACATGATCGCTTGCCCGTTCGGGTTCAGCGGTTTCACGGCGATGACCTTCCAGACCTCCGCGCTGCGCAGCACCAAGCCTTCGACCTCCGGCGGAGCCGTCAGGCCCTCCGCGGGCATAAACACCCGCTGGTCACCCATGCGGATCGTCTGGCCGTCGATGTAGCGTTGCTCATAGTCCAGGAACACCGCCTCAATCGGTTGATCCGCCGGGACGTTCCCGCCGGGCTTCCACGGCTTCGCCGGATCGGGCGCAGCGTTGGTGGTGAACCCGCGCAGGGTCACGGCCTGACCGTTCTTCTTGATCAGCTTCTTGGCCAGCGCGATAGCGGAGTCAAACCGTGCCATGGATCACCCCCGCAGCAACGTGCCGCCGGAGCGGACAAGGCCCGCGCGGACCAGCTTCTGGTCCGCCGCCGGGTATTTGGGCATCTGGAACACGGCCCCGCCCACGAAGGTGACGGACTCGCTGATGGGTCCGACCGCTTCCGACTTCGACAGGACCGCCACGCCCGAGGCGTTCCGCTCCGGGTCGGGGTTCAGCTCCGCGGCGAGGGCACGCAGGGCGTACTCACAGCAGGCTTCCTTCACCTCCGGCGGGATGCCGTTGACGTAGCTGCGGTCACGGTCCCGGGCGTCCGTCCGGGGCCATTCCGTGGTCTGGTTGCGGCCCAGCCGCTTCTTGCCCACGAAGTTGAACCGCTGGTCAAGGTAGTCGGTTGCGCGGATGACCGCGGCCTCAATCTGAGGGTCCGTGGAGCCCGCGAAGGAGTTGCCCCGGTCAGTGTGGTAGGTCTTGAACTCCGCCACACTGATGTAGGCGTTCGCCCCGGCGACGGCTCCGGTGTTGTCTTGGACGATCAAGGCCATCACGTCCTCCAGAAGGCTTGATATTTGGCCCGGCGGATCGTCAGGACGTTCCGCACGTGGCTCCGGTTGATCTCATACCAGCTCCGGTTCCCGTACCCGGGCTGAGGGACGCGGGACTTGAGGCTGGTGCGTTCTACGTGCCCAAACCAACGGGCCGGGTCGCATCCGCGGGTGTTCGAGCACAGGCGGCGATCCTGTAGGACGCCCGCCGCCCCGCCGTTGTAGCTGGACAGGACGAAGGCCCACTGGTCCGTGACCGTCGCGCCCGGGTTCGCGGCGATCCTCCGCCACAGGCTCCGGTTCATTTCCACGATGGCCGTGAGCTGGAAGCCCGGGTCATAGCGGTTCTCCCAGGTCCAGTCGCGGAGGGAGGCGTGGGTGTTGCGCAGTTCGTTGAACACGTTCATGCGTTCGGAGCCGTCCGGGCGATAGGCGACCGTGACCTGACCGAAGCCGAAGCCGTATTCACGATGGGTGCGCAGCTCCGCCCGCGGGTTCCAGCAGCGGGAGTGCGTCAGGCTGATACAGCTTTCCTGCTCCACCAGACCGGCGAGGGTCCAGGGCTCCGGGGCTTGCGGCCAGACCGCCTCCTGCTTCTCGACCAGCACTGGCGCGTACACCTTCGCCCCCGAAGGGACGAAGGTGCGGGCGTCCTGGGCGAGGGCGACGGAGCCGAAGGCCCAGCAGAGGACCGCGAAGGCGAAGTGAATCAGGCTTTTGCCCATAGCACCAATCCCAAGAAGGTGAAGCAGATGGTCAGGGCGACGGCGAGGACCACGAGGCCCCCGGCCACGGAGCCCTCCCGGGCATGCGCGAGCCATTCCGACAGGTCCACCTGGGGTAGTACCACACGGGTGATCACAACGGTGATCCCTGCCAGCGCGAGGGCAAACGCTGTCCACTGCGCGAGGGTCACGACCATGGCCGGGTCGATCAGCAGCAACGGGACGATGCTGGCGATGAGCAGGACCCAGGCCGTGAGGTCCAGGAAGGGGGCGAGGCGCTTGCGCAGTCGGGCGAGGAAGCGGGTGACGGCGATGTTCATTGTTGGTTCTCCGGTTGCGGTAGGGTACACAGCTGGACGGCGGACCGCGCCCAAGCCTGAAGGGCGGTCAGTTTCCTGATGGCCCGGTCGCCGTCTGCGGCGATTCCCCAGAGAGCTGCTGAAGTCTCTGGCGCAAGTTCGGCTGTTCCGGCTCCATCAGCTCCGCCGGGGGCGGACTCAGCCGCACCGGATCGGGCCGCACTACAAGAGGAGACTTGGAGGCGCAGCCGCTGATTGCCAGACCGCAGATCAGCAATAGTGCGCTCATCCCGCGCCCGGGCGTCCGCTTGCTGTTGGGCGAACTCCGCCCGGAGGTCTGCGACACGCTGTTCATGGGCTTTCTCCTGTTCACGGTTCTTGTCGTTGGCCTCAGCCAGGAGGCGTTCCTGCTCCCGTTCCCGGGCGCGGACCTCCTCCTTGTATTTGTCCATGGCCTCCGCCGCCTCCGCGGTCGCGTCCGCCTTCCCGGAGCCGTAGCCGTAGCCGTAGCCCGCGAAGGCGATCAAGGCGACGGCGAGCAGGACGCCCGCCGCGGCCCAGACCTTGGAGGAGGGGAAGCCGAACATGGGTCAGACCCCGCCCTTGTCCATGCCCTTGATCGGGGCGG
Organism: Anaerolinea thermophila; assembly: GCA_020722345.1. GTDB lineage: Bacteria > Chloroflexota > Anaerolineae > Anaerolineales > Villigracilaceae > UBA877. Next base: position 42,808 of record DYKZ01000001.1, read on the forward strand.
TGGGACCGGAAGGGGCCGGAGCGGACTTTCCGCCCATGACCACGTTCTTCGAGTTCTGGCCGTGACGCACGCCAGACTTCGAGGCATTGACCATCTTCGAGGCGGTTGCCTTGGTGGTGCCGGATTTCGCCATGATGTTTCTCCTTCGGAGTTGGTTGGGTTACTGAGCGGCCTTCGCCTTGTCGCGGGTATGACCCGGGGCGACGGCTTCCACGTCAGCGCGGGTGATGCCGGCAGAGCCATACAGCTTCTCCACGGCGGTCATCGCGGGCTTTCCGTCCTTGGTCCAGTGGGTGTCGTCCGCCGGGTCCAGGCCCAGGACCGCCTTCTGGAGCTTGGTGTTCAGCTCCACGGTCGGCTCCTTCGCCGGATCGGTCAGGACCGCCGGTTGTCCGTCCCCATCGGGTACGCCCCCGGCTTGCCCGGCTTCGGCTTCGACACCTCCGCCGCTGACAGGTGCCGCGTCACCGGCTTCAGTCCCGCCCCCGTTGGGCTGAACGTCGCTGTGTACCGGCTGTTGGCCGTCCGGCTGGGAGCCTTCTTGAAGATCACGCTGGCCATCGGGCACCTCCTTCAGTGCGGGGTGTCCTTCCGGGTAAGCCTGCCAGTTGCGTTCGAGGAAGCGGGCGTGCAGGGCGACCTCCTCCGCCGGAGCGGTGATGGTCAAGCGGCCCTTGTCGAACGGGTAGGGCTGACTGCCCCGGCGGACGGTCTTGCCCGCCAGGGGTCCGGTCAGGACGAAGGTTGTTTGAATGATGGTGGACATTTGTACAGTTCTCCGGGGTTGGTGTTAGACCTGGGCGACGGGGGCCAGGACGTTCGGGATCACGGCGTTGTCCGCCGGGAGCACCACGGTCAGGTCGGCAGCGGCAACTCCGCCGTCCGTGATCGTGCCCACGAGGGAGGCGATGGAGGCCGAACCGCCCGGGGGGATGATCGACACTTCCAGCTTCTGGTCGCCCAGGGCGTCCGCCGTACCGGCGACGGTCAGGGTGTTCGTGGTCGCGTTGTAGGCGGCGTTGGCGATCCCGTCCAGGGCGTTCAGCGCGGTCACGAGGGCCGCGGCGATTTCGTCCACGGTGTTGTCGGTCGCATCGCCCACGACAGCGACGGTGCGCGGTTCGTCTCCGCCGGTGCCGAAGCCTCCGAGGATCGCCACGCGGAAGGTCCAGCCGTTCCAGTCGGCTCCGGCGGTGATTTCGGTCACGGTCGAATCGTTGAGCCAGGCCAGGCCGTCGCCATCGAACTTGGCGGCAGCGGCTTGCTTGGCCGCGGTCGCGGAGGCGGCGAAGACGTCCATGGCGGCAGCGCCATGGACGAGGGGGTGGCCGGATTTCGTCCGATCCCGGGTCACGAGGTAAGCAAGCACGATAGCGTCTCCTGAGTGCGTTCAAACAAAAGGGCGGACCAGTCTCAGACCGGCCCGCCCTTCGGGTGCTGCGCGGGGTAGAACCCTCCCCGATAGGGGCGAGCCCTTAGTCGAGGATGCCGTCCGCGGCAGCAAGCCCCTTCTCACTGAACAGAGCCAGGCCACAGTACCACTTGACGCGCCAGATGTGCTCATCGGAGTCCTCCGACTCGCCCACGTCCACAACCTGGATGCCCGCGGCCTGGGTCGCGGTCAGACCGGCGATGCCGTGGGTGCGGCTCCCGTCATCGAACGTGCCAGCGAAGATCGTGGTGGAGCCCGTGCTGGTGCCCTTGGTCTGGTCGGTCGGGATATAGTCGTTGCGGAAGATCGGGGTGCCTGAGTAGGCCGGGACCTCCGCCCCGCTGGGCAGCTCGACCACTTCGTTGACGGACGCACCACCCAGGGCGCGGAGCAGCGCCTTGTAGCTGCGCAGGGTACGCGCATGCATGGTGATGTAGTCCACCTGGCCGTCCTTGTCCACCACGAGGTCCATCAGCTCATCCAGGATGTCGAACGAGAGGGCGGAACCGTTCGCGCCGGTGTCCGCCTTCTGGGAGGCGGCATACAGCTGGATCAAGCCAGCGAACTCGTTGCCCGCGCCGGTGCCGTTGATCAGCTGGTCCTGGTACTTGCGGCCAGCGGACTTCGCCTTGGAGGCGATCTGGACAGCGGTCTGGTCGTTGCCGTCGCCGGAGCGGGTAGCCTGGATCAGGCCGTTCACTTCGGCGTCACCCATGATGGTGGTGAGGTTGGAGTTGACCTTGGTGAAGGTCGCAGCGCCCTTACCAGCACCGGCGCCGGAGAAGGTCGTGCCGACACCGGCCATGATGACGTCGCCAAGGACGTTCTCGCGGTTGTACGCGAGGCTGTTGCCTTCGATGGAATCGAAGGGCAGGACGTCAAACATGCGGTTGACGGTGATGATGTTTTCGATCACGCCAGCAACCAGTTCGTCCTGGGCCAGCTTGGCGCTTTCGGCAAGGGTAACAGAAGCCATGATTGGCCCTCCTTCAGAAGTTGATGACTCAAGCGGTTTTCAGCCGTGCCGGATCACCCGGTGTTCCGTCGCGGCCCGCGGAATCACTCCTGTGGGCCTTCGCCTCTGGCTATACAACCAAAAGTGACGTCAGTATAGTACCAAGTTGCGAAAAAGGGAAGCCCCCTGGCCAAACTTGGGGGCCTCCCCGATCCGTCACGCCCGACCGCGGCCCGCCTTGAACTGACCCTTGGCGAGGCCCTGGGCGATCTTTTCGTTGGCCGTCAGGACCTTGCCCTGCTGGCGCGGAGGCGTCTGACCGCCACGCGGAGGCATGCCGCCGCCCGCCGGGGCTTCCGACTCGAACAGGCGGCCATACTTCTCGTTGGCCTTCATTTCGCTGACCAGCTCGCGGATGGTCATGGGCTGGCCGGTCACGCCCGAGTAACGCTGGTCACCCTGGGCATCGACCACGAACACCTTGAATTCACCGTCCTGCTCGACAACCTTGACCTGGTTCTTGATGAACGGCAGCAGGAGTTCCGGGACGCCCTTCAGCTCCGCGACGGCGGCAGTGGCGGCGTTCTCGACCAGGAGCCCATACAGCTGGTTCTGGAGGGCTTCGGCGCGGGCTCCGGCCTTCTTCAGGTCCTTCGCGTGCGCATCGGCCAGCTCCTGGCGAACCTTGTCCAGGTTCAGCTTGGCTTCGCCGCCCTTGGCCAGTTCGTTCTGGAGTTCGGTCAGCTTCGTGGTGATGTTGGCCTTGATTTCCTCCGGCGTCGCACCGAAGTCAGCCAGCGGGGTCAGGTCCACGGAGGTCTTGGCCTTCGCCTCCGCACGAGCAGCCTTGAGGGAGCGGTTCAGGCCGGTCACGGCCTCCACGATCCCCTTGTGGGCTTCGTCCGGGACGTACTTGCCATCATCGCCCTGCTTGTAGATTCCCCGGAACTGTTCCGGGACCTTGTCGATGGAATCGACCGGAGTGAATTCAAAGTCCATAATTGTATCCTCATTGTCAGCGGATCACCCGCCAGTGTTGTGCCTCACGCACGGTTCATATTGTAGCCTCAGAACTTTTCAGGGTCAAGGCCAGCCTTGCGGAAGGCGTCCGGCTTGCGCTCCGCGAGTTGGGACAGGGTCAGCTCGTTGCCGGCCCGATCCACAAATTGGTCCACGTTCAGCCCGCCCTCCCGGAACAGCTTGGCCTTGGTCTTGCCCAGGACCTCATCCTGGAAGCCCGCGGGCTGACGCTTCAAGAAGTCCTGATATGTGGTCGCCGCCGGAACCCGGCCCACGTTCTGCGCGGCCCAAGCCTTCCTGATGTCCTGGATCGGCTTGCCCTGCTCCTTCGCCATCCGGCGGAAGTCGATTTCACGCTTGGCGCGGGTCCGGGTGTCCGTCACGGTCGGGCGATTGCCCAGGAGGCCCACGCCGTCGATGTAGGCGACCATCACCGACCGGCAGTTGAAGTGGGCCGGGGGCTTCGCGTCCTTGGGCTGGAGCAGGGGGATGTCCGCGGGCAGGTCGTTGTCGCCCACGGGGGTCCCGTGACCGTCCCGGGCGCGGCATACAGCCGTGGTCCGACCGTCCAGCGTGCTCACCCAGACCTTCGCCGTGATGATGTCGCTGTTGGCGTCCCAGACGTAGCCCCGCGCGGTGTTGGACACGTGGTTCACCGCGGTGCGGACGATCCCCTGGGCGTCCCGCCGGGTCATCGACAGGATGCCGTCCGCATAGGCGTTCTTGCGCGTTCCGACCACTCGCCGCACGATGTCGTCAATGGGCTCCCCGTTCGTCATCCCGAGCTGAAGGGCCGTGGTCAGCCGCTGCTGGTCCGCCGCCTCCAACGTGCTGAACCAGTCCCGGAGGAACCGGCCCTGGAACGGGCGGGAGGTGGCGATGGCCCGGAGCTGGTCCGCGTTCACCGCCATGAAGCCCACCTCAATCGTGATGGCGGACTGCAGCAGGTCGATTTCGGCCTGGCCTTCGAGGACGGCGAGCTGCCCGAGTTCGTCCCGCACCAGGGTCTTGTACTCCGCGAGGGCCGCGGCCCGGGCTCCGCGGATGTCCGTGAGCAGGGCCTTCCAGCGTTCGCCGGTGAAGTCCAAGTCACGGCCCTCGAAGCGGGCGAGCCGGGTGCGCAGGCGTTCGGTCAGGTCGCGGTCCGCCTCCTCCAGGAGCCGGGCGACCCGCTTGGTGACGCCCGCGGTGTAGCGGCGCAGGTCGATTTGGTGACGCAGCGCGGCGTCCCGGTATTCCTCATTGAATGTGGGCATCCCGCTTCTCCATTTCTTTGGGTCCGTTCATGCCGAAGTGGATACAACGCCCGATCAACGGGGCGAGGACGATGCTCAGGAGGAGCCAAAGCCCCAAGAAGTGCCAGACGTTCATGACTCGCCTCCAGGATTTCCACCACCTTCGCCGCCTTCTCCACCTTCGGGCGGGTTCTTCTGGGCCGGGTCCAGGTCCAAGCCAGCGCGGCCCATCGCCTCGCTGATTTCCTCCATCAGCTCCTCCCAGTCCTCATCCTCATCGAAGTCCTCCGGGAGGACCCCGCGCAGGCGGAGGCCGTTCAGGTAGGTCTTGCGGCTGATGTCGCGCTTCTCGCGTGCGACTTGGAGGGCCTGAAGGCCCGGGGCGTCCATTTCCTCCAGGTCATAGTCCTTCACCAGCTCCACGGTGCCGCCGTTCGGCCCAAGGCGGAGCCAGTCCGCGGTGATGTCCAGGGCCTGGGCCAAGGCGTCCTCGAACAGCCCAGTCATCGCGCTCAGGTCGCTGGTCGCCTCCGCGCTGTCCAGCGCCCGGGCGGTCGCCGTCTGGTTCCCGGTCTTGCGCTTCAGGAACTCCGCGCCATAGCCCGCCATCTGCTCCTCAAGGTCCTTGAGGTCCGTGCGGCCCGCGGCGATGGCTTGGCCGGTGTGCTCCACGTAGTAGAACCGGCCCGCCGGGTCCGGGTTGTACAGCACCTTGTTCGGCCCGACCACCACTGGGTCCGAGTCCTCCCCGGACGCCCCCGAGCAGGCGAGGATCGGGAAGCGGGAGACGGTGAGGATGTGGCGTTGGTCGGAGGCGGACTGCCAGTGCGCCACGTTGAGGTGAGCCAGGTCCAGGAGCGGGGGCTTGCCCATCATGAAGCCTTGGCGGTCCGCGTAGAAGGTGACCAGCGGGACGTAGTTCAGCCCCGTCGCCCACTCATCCGCCAGCGCCCACTCCTCCTTCTGGGCGTTGGACTTCTTCACCGGCTCCCAGAGCTGGACAAGGCCCGGCTCCAGGACGCGGATGCGGCGCTTGCAGACCTCCGCGAAGCCGTCCTGCTCCATGTAGTGTTCGAGGATGCGGACGTGCTGGAGGACTTCGACCCCGTTGATCGCCTCCGACCGGGCGAACAGCAGGCACTCCGGCTTGATCATCACCCAGTACGGGCGCAGGCCCTCCCGGCGGTCATCCGCCAGGGTCCGGGGTTGGCCGTCCTCCCGCGGGGCCGGGCGGGGCATGTCGATGAGGACGTGGCAGAGGGCCTTGGCCATGCCTTCGCGGAACCACTGACGGGCGAACACGTCCAGGTTGTTCCCCTGGAGGTCCACGTCAGGCAGGATCGTCTCCTCAATCGCCTTGGGCACGTCCTCGTTGAGCTTGATCGGCTCGCTGAAGGGCTTGCCGCTGAGGGTGTCCAGCGTCTGCTCGACCATGTTGAGGAGGACGGCGGACGCCAGGCGCTCCTGATAGCCCTTGTCCGTCTCCTCCTGGTGGCGGGGCAGGTACGTCTCGCCCGCCTCGCGCATTGCTTCGGTCCCGCCCAGCAGCGTCTCGATGACGTGCCAGCGCGGGAGCATCTGGTCATACGCCCCGCTGGTCGTGGCGGGGCTCTTTGGGTCTTTGTCGGCCATGGTCGGTTCTCCTGGTTCGCGGATTCTCGCCCGAAGGCGAGGACCCGGCAAGTTGTATTACATGTTGCCCTGCTTGACGCCACGCAGCTTCTTGCGCACGCGGTAGCGGATCGCGTCACCAATGTGGTCCTCCGCCTCCGTGTTCACGTCATCCAGGTCCTTGTCATCGCGGGGCAGCACAGGGACCGTCTCGATGGTCTGCTGACACCAGTCGAAGATGAACAGCCCAGGGACCTCGCGCGGTCCCCCGCCCGCCGGAGGCAGCGCCCCCTTGAGCAGCTTGCGGATTTGCTCCCAGCCCTGCTTGCGCGAGCCTGGGCCCTTGTCCGCGGGCGTCCAGCGCACGCCCTTCTTCTCCATGTCCACGGCGATGCTGTTGCCGTTCTCCACGTCGAAGATGGAGGAGTCAGCGGGGCCGGGCTTGACCCGACCTTCCAGCGCCCAATCCTCCTCCCGGTCCTTCACCCCTTGGGCGACCTCCGAGGCGAGCATGCGGACGCCCTCGTTGCGCGTTCCGTTCCAGCCGTACCACTCCTGGATCAGGTACAGATCGCCCCGCACCTTCCCGTACACGCGGCCATTCCACTCGAACGGCTCCCCATTCGACTCCGCCCACCAGAGGACGGCGAAGGGCTTGGAGCTGCCCCAGTCGAAGCTGCGGTCAATCTTCCACCGCTTCGGGATCACCGACAGCGGGACGGAGGGCACCACGTGTACGTCCCCGCGGTAGATGTCGTCAAACATCCCACCCGCGATGATGTCCCAGGAGCCATGGAGCCAGGCGGCGAGTTCGGAGGGGTTCCGGGCCGCGGCTCGAATCTTGCTGATGTACTCCGGGTCAGCGTGGAGCAGGATTTGGTTCTCATAGATGGACCCGTGGATGGCGACCCGGGGCGGCTCGCGCTCGCCGTCGCGCATCGCGTCCAGGATCACCCGACCGCGCATGTGGGGGAGGCGGAAGCGGGCCTTGACCCAGTTGTGGCCGGGGCCGTAGGGGTTGGTGGTCGCCCGGTAGCAGCGGGGCATCCCCGGCTTCGTGGAGCGGCAGCAGGACATCATGACGGTGTAGCACTTGTCATCGGCCCAGTTGCAGAGTTCTTCCCAGCCAATCCACGGATAGGCGTGGCCGTGGTAGTTCCAATAATCCTCCGGCGACTTCATGTGACGCAGCAGCAGCTCCTCGCCGTCCGGGAAGGTCCACTTGTGCTCCACCTTGTTGTACTTGGCCCCCGGGAAGATGCGCTTGAACCACTTGTTGGTCTTGTTGATCACGTCCGACAACTGGGGGTAGGTCTGACGGAACAAGATGCCGCGCCACTCCGACCCGTAGCCCTTCCCCACGTGCTGGAGGAAGTCCATCAGCAGGCAGTCGGTCTTACCCGGGCCGCGCGTCCCCTCATACAGCACCTCGAAGATCGGGTGCGCCATGAGGAAGGCGAGCTGCGACCCGTACTGCGGGCACCAGGTCGCCTCCGACTCCTTCCCCGTCTCCGGGTCCACGTAGTAGCCCCGCAGCTCGCCGGGCTCCGCCTCGCGCCACTCAATCGGGTAGTCCGGGCGGGCGGCGATGGCGACCGCCTTGCTCACTTCGGTCTGGGCGAACATCAGCTGCCCTCCCCGGTCGGACGGCCCACGGTCCCGCGGGCGAGGTCCCCAAACTGGTTCTGCCAGTCGTTGATCGTGGCCGGAGCCCCCGGGACGATCAGCACCCCGCCGGTGCCCGAGGCGGTCATGCTGGCCGCGTCCTTCCCGTCCTTGAACTCCGCACGATGGGCGCGGAGCATCATGGCCATCAGCGAATCGCTGTACACCCGCTCATAGGTGATGATCTCATCCTTGAACTTCCCGCCGATGATCGGGCGCTCCACGCCGTCCCGCGCCCGCTTCAGGGCCGCGCTGAACAGGTGCTCGTCAATCCACGCTTGGCGGGCGTCCTCCAGAGCCTGGGCAAACTCCGGGTCATTCTTGACATGATAGTCGATGGTGGAGCCGGAGACGCCCACGGCCTCCGCGCACAGGTACTTCCGCCCACCCAGTTCGGGGTGCGTGCGGAACAACTCCAGGTACTGCTCCTTGCGATCCGAGGTGAATGGCACCATCGGCTTCGGCTTCAGTTTCTCAATTGGGTGCATCACGCTCCCCCCTTCGGTGTGTACTGTTCGTCAATCGCGCATCACGCGGCGATCCGTCCCCGGCCTCACGCCCAAGGACATCCTCGCCGCGAGTATAGCGTGAGCTTGTACATTAGCCAAGGGCGGGGCGCGCTCGCCCGCGGGGGAGCACGAGGAGCGGGCGGCAGCGGATTGCCCAAGCAGGCAGGCGGCGTCCTCCGCTTAGGTTCGAGGGGTCGCGCTTCACTTCCACGTCCGAAAAAGTAAAAAGTCAAGCGGGCAAAAAGGCCATATAAAACAGCCCTTTATAGATAGATAGATAGATAGATACTTAACTTACTTAACTTACTTACCTTAACCCCTGGGAGCCCTTCGGACAGCAGAAAGCCTCAACAAGGATTCTCTTGGGCCGTCGCCTCCGGTCGATTTGTCGGGCGAATTTATTTCAGGTAAGAAACCCAAGTAACCTAAGCGCAAGGCGCGGGAACCCCAGCCCCGTATGGCTTAGACCACAGCTTGACTTCTTTACTTCTTCGAGCATGAACCCAAGCGCACATTTCTATCCCAAGCGCACTACCCGAAGCTGACGGAGGAGACGCGGCGAACCACGATGACGGGAAGGCTTCGCGGCCCGGGGCCTTCGACTTCGACCAGGAGGCGAGGCCCGAGCCCGCGGGACCGCCCGAACGGGGCGTTGCGGCGGTGAGTCCCCGCGGTGATGTAAGGGGCGGCAAGTTCGTTCGGGTCTGAGCCCGGCGGGACCCGTTCCAGGACGCGGCCCTTGATCCAGAGTCCGTGAGTGTTCTGCCAGCGTACCCGGTCGCCCTTGTACAGTCTCACGTCCCGCCTCCTCCGGCCTTCGCCGCGAGGGCGGCGTTGAACCGTTCCGCGAAGGCGATGCCGTTGACATGGGCCGGGTCCGCCTCATCACTCATCACTCATCAGGTGTCGGGCGGCGAGTTCCGCGAGGAGGTCCGCCGGGTCGCATCCGTCCGCGACGGCGCGTTGAAGGGCCTGGTCCAGGCGTTCGAGGTGTAGTTGCTTCATCACAGGACCCTCGTGATGCCCAGGACCTTCCGACCGAACCAGCCCACGTACTCCTCTGTCCAATCGTCCAGGGCGCGTTGGAACTCGCTGAGGATGTGGCGGTGATCGTCCGGGCGTAGGGTCCTGACAACGTAGTATTCCAGGTGCTCCGCCCTCCAGCCCAGGGTCACTTCCAGGTAGCGGCCCGCGGCGGGGTCGTGGACCAGGTAGTGTAGGATGGGCTCGCCGCCGTCAATGTAGATCGTCTCCACCACGGCCAGGTTCTCCTCCGGGCGGCGGCGGACGTACTCCACGCAGTTCTCGTGGCAGCGGAAGTTGAACATGCCTTGGACCGGCTCCGGCTTCACCATCGTGAAGCGGGCGCGGAGGCGGCGGCAGATGCGGTCGCGGGCTCGCTTGAGCATGCGTTGCTTCATCAATCGTTCTCCATCTTGTCAAATACCAGTTGATCAATCCGCTCGCGCTCCGCGTCCGTCAGCTTCCGCTCCAGCCAGGGCGCGGGGCGTCCGCGGCGGTCGCGGACTTCCCATTCACCGCACCCGCCTTCCGCCGGGTAGCAGTATTCAGGCGGGCCGCTGACCTTCGCGGGCACGTAGGGTTCCCAGTAGGTGACCACGATGAGGCAGGGGATGCCCGCCACGCGGTCCTCGAACTCAGCCAGTGCCATTGGTTCAGTCCCTTACCACGGAAAGGTCCAGGCCCTGGAGGAAGAAGCCCAGCTTGTCGTTCACGGCCCGTTCGATTTCCTTGCGGATCGTCGCAGCCCGTTTCCGCTTCTCCGTGTACAAGCTGTACGTGATCCGGTTCCCCCAGACGCTGTCACGCACGCTGATTCCGATGCTGGGGCGGTTCAGACACGTGCTGTACTTGTCGGGGGTCTTGCGGATCGTCGTGAAGTGGAGGTCATTCACCACGAGGTTCTGCGAGTTCTCCCCGATCACCTCCAGTTCCTTCGACTCGAACTTGTTGGCAGCTCCGATGATCCCGGAGCCGTCCGCAATTTCCACGTAGTAGTGCTTGATCAGTTTCTTCATGATTCAGTTCCTTGACGGTATGGAAGGGAGCCGGACCCAGCGATCAGTCCCGGCTTCGTTGTCGCAGAGTCGCCACAGCGTGCCGTCCTCGCATTCGACAACCACTTGGCGGACCAGGTAGCCGTCGCGGGTCGTGCCCACGGAGGAGGTCATGGACCGCACGCGGCGGTCGGGCGGGGTGTTGGGCGCGTTCATGCGTCCTCCTCCGGCGGGTTCCCGCCTTCCGTCCCGTCGCAAAAGGTACAGCGGTCAGGACCCAGCGTGCTCTGTTGAAAGCCGGTCGCCTCGCAGGTCGGGCAGGTCCGGTTCTCCTCGAAGTCCTCCGCCGGGAAGGCGTGCCAGCCGTAGCCCAGGGCGTCCGCGGGCGGGCCTTCGGGCTTCTCCGCCGGGATCGGGTCGCCGCTCCGGGTCAGGCTCCAGTCATCGAACTGGGCCACGACATGGCCGTGGGTCGCCTCGCGCAGCAGCGCGGTCTTGCCGATCAGGGGCGGGATCGGGCCGCGGTAGATTCCCCGCTTCATGCTCCGCCCTCCTTCGCCCACGGGCAGTTCGGGGCCGTGTGGCCTTCCCCTCCGCACAGGGTGCAAGCCTTCAGGGCCGCGCGGACTTCGCCCGGGACCTCGTTGAGCAGCTGGATCGCGTTGGCGTCCAGGGCGCTCGCGCCCCAGTTGAACTTCGGCAGGGCCTCCTCGAACAGGCGAGCGGCCCGGGCGAGGGTCGCCTGGGCTTCGGCCAGTTGCTTCTTCAGGGCGGGTTCCAGGGCGTCGATCAGCGCCCGGGTACACTCAAGGCACTCCTCCGGGCGTTCCTTCGAGGAGCAGGAGCAGCCCTTGCGCCACTCTTGTACCATAGCCAGCGGCGTCATTTCGCGGCCTCCGAGTCGAAGAAGCGGGGCAGGAAGCAGCGGGTGAGCTTCCCGGTGGAGCGGTCGATGCGACCGGCGATCCCGCCCACGTCATGGGCGAAGTTGAAGTCATCTGCCTCCAGGAGGTCGCGGAGCCGGAGGGGGCAACCGTTCAGGTGCGTCGCCGTCAGGTCCATGCTGGCGCTGAGGCGGTCGAAGTTCTCCGCAGGGTACAGGCGCTTGAACAGGGCTTCGTGGCGGTCCACGATCTGTTCGATCAGGGCCGCGTCCTCCTGGGTCGCGTCGAAGTTGATGAGGGTCATGGCGTTGCTCCTTTTCTACAAGGTCAGAGGATGATCTGCTTGACCATCGTCAGCAGGCGGTCGAAGTCGCGGGTGAAGTGGGTGATCTTCAGGCCGGACTTGTTCGGGTGGTAGCACAGGCCCTCCGGGGTCGCCATTTCAGCGTAGTGGATGGAGTGGACCTGGTTCCAGCTCAGGGTCGCCGGGTTCCAGACCTCCGCCCGGGCGAAGGACTGGAACTTGTAGCTGTCGGACTTGATCGTGAGGCGCACTTTGAAGTCGCCCAGGGACAGGATGCGGCGGGCGGTCACGTCCTGGCGACCTTCGTTGATGGTCTCCTCCAGGAGGTTGGCCTTGGCAGTGTTGGCGGATTTGGTCATGATTGACTCCTTTTCTGGGAAGTTCGGGGCGGATCGGCTCCGCCCCGGGTTGATGTATCAGTCGATGGCGGCGATGATTTCCGCGGCCTCCGGGGGGTCGAAGGCGAAGTCACGCAGCTTGTAGAACAGGTCCACGTAGTCCTCGCGCTGCGGGTACTTCCAGCAGAGGGCGTTGAACACGAACAGGCAGGTGATCAGGCCCGCGGCGTCCCCGCTGACCTCGCCCGAGTAGCCGTTGGTGTCCACGGTCAGTCGCAGCTTTCGGTCGGTGATCGCGGGGGCCAGGTACATCGCACCGTTGGACAGCTGGTACATGAACCAGTACCCGCCGTTGTAGTCCTCCGGGGACATCTTCTGGAGGTGGTCATACAGGGCCATTTCGACCCGGAGGAAGTCCGCCCCGAAGTGGGCCGGGAGGACCTGGAGGCGCTGGTCATCGTTGTCGATGCGGGTTGCGGTGATCTTGCTCATGTCGGGGTTCTCCATTTCTGATTGAGGTGAAGAAAGTATAGTGGCGGGACCCGAAGAAGTAAAGCCCCCTCATACAACTTTCTTCGTTCACGGCAATTTGTGGCGGTCCCGACAAGGGGCGCAGACTCCTCCCACCAGTCTCCCGCTCCATTCGCCACACAGGTCACAGTCGCCCGGCTCCCCGGGCGGTATCTTCGCCGCGGCCTCCGCGATCCGGGCCACTTCGCGGTCCGTGTCGCGGAGGATGCGGTCATTGCTCAAGTCGATTTCGTCAGCCAATCTTGGGTTCTCCTTCAGGGTTGCCCCGGAGGACGTTCAGGGCGCTCATGAGGCAGATGATCTGGCGGCGGCAGTCCTCCAGGCTGGTGTGAACGGCTTGCGTCCCCTCCGGCTTCGACCAGCCCCGCTCCTTCGCCAGGTCATACACGGTGCGCGTGTCCCGGGCCATGGAATATCCCCACGGGATCGGGACGCCCGCCCGGCGATAGTAACCCTCAAGAATGGCGACGTCAAAGGACGGCCCCTGGGCCCAGACCCGCTTCAGGTCCGGGTACTTGCCCAACCAGCGTGCGAGGTCCGTCAGCGCGGAGCGCATCGCCTTCGGCGGGCGCTTGGGCTGGAGCCCGCCCTGGTCCCGCCAGAACTGGACCGTGGAGGCATCGACCTCGCCGCCCAGCAGCAGGGCGCTGTGAAGGTCCACGTCCACCTCGAACAGGTCCGGCTTCACCAATCCGGTTCGGCTGTTGAACGGGATCGCCCCGACCTGAATGACTCCGGCGTTGGGGCCGGTCGCCATCGTCTCCAGGTCGATCATCACGCTGTCCATCGTGTTGTCATCACTCATCTCACTTCTCCTTCTTCAGTTTGATCTCGTTGAATCGTACAAACTCTTGCCACACGGGGCATTCCTGGACCGACTCGCCGCCCCCGACCGTCAGGGCGAGGACGCACGACATCAGAACCTTGGCCATCATCGTTCTCCTTCAGAACTCGCGCATGATCCAGACGCGGACGCCCGGCTTGTCGCGCAACTTGTACTTGAGGTTGCTCGCCTCCTGACGGGCGCGGTTGTAGCCCGCGACCTTCTTGGAGTTGAGCTTGCCGCCCGGTTCGAGCCAGCAAACCTCCCACTCAACCGACTCCTTCAATGCCCACCCCTCCTGAATCGGTCCACCTGCTCCTTGCCCAGGAGGGCTTCGAGCCCGTCCCAGGAGGCGGGGGCGTTCGGATCGCCCGGGACGATCCCGGCGTCACGCTCGCGCTGCTCAACCATCGCCTCCACGAAGGCCTGACGGAACAGCGCGAAGGCGAGGAGCCCGAGCCCTCCCCGAACAACGGCGAGGTTGATGGGCGGAAGGCCCGCGGGCCGCTCCGCCTTGGGCAGGTACGTCCCGTTGGGTCGCTTGCCTTGCTCCATCCGCTCCTGGATCAGGCGGCGGATGCGTTCGTGGTCGGACTCTTGGCTCATCGGTCAGCCCTCCTTCACGCAGAAGTCCATGACGATCAGGTTGAAGCGGCCCGGGTCCTTCTCCTCCCGGATCGCCTTCCAGTGCCCGTCCTCGATCCGGCGCAGCTCCAGGCGGTAGTCCTCCGGCTCGCCCAGGAAGGCGAGCTGGTGCTGTTCGCCGGTCCACAGCGCCCGCTCCGGGCACATGACCTGGGCGGGGGAGTCCTTCACGATACAACCGGCGAGCCCGCGCCCGCGGAGGTCGCTGAGGAAGTCCTCAACCCAGGATTCGACTTGGTGGAATGGGATCATGGTCAGTCCTCGAAGGCCCCGCGGGCGGTTTGGCGTTGAATCTCAGCGAAGTGGCGAAGGAGGCGAGCCCGGCGGAACTCCACCTGACGGGCGACCGGGGTGCCGCTCAGGACTTCATCCGCGGTGTGTCGCCCGTACACGCTGTCCAGGTAGTTGCGGACCTCCTCCGGCTTCGCGGTCGGGATCGCGGCGGCGATGTCGCGGAAGGCGACGGCCCAGGCGGCGTCCGCCCCCTCCGCGCCCTTCTTCAGGGCCACGGTCCCATAGAAGCCGTGGAACGGGTTGTTGGTCGGGATCGTGCGGCTCACAGCTGACCTCCGTGGAGTTCTCCGAGGCGCTGATTCAGCCACGCGACCTCCTTGGGCAGGAGCTGTTCCTGGTGGTCCACGAGGTAGCGGAGGCGGCGCAGCTGCTCCTGGTTCTCGTTGGACAGCTTCGCCACGTTGCTTTCGAGGCGCTTCAGCTTCGCGGGTACGTCCTTGGCGAGTTCCGCCATCAGCCGGCACTCCTCCCCGAAGGCGCGGGTGGCGTCCCGGGACGCGGCCACGGGGTCGATGTTGTCCCCGTAGTTGTTGCCCAGGTACTCCGCGCAAGCGGCTCCCGCCGTCCCGATCAGCTGGAGGAGGTGTTGTTGGCTCGCGCATTGGCCCGGGTCGATGTCCGTGGAGGACTTCAGGCCGGGGCGCTTCTGGCTGTACACGAGGACCGTCACTTGGTACTTGCGCGGGTCCTCCGGGCTGCGCCCGAGGCGGGCCTGGACGCCCTGAATGGTAGTGGTCATGACGGTTCTCCTTCGCACAGCGGGTTGGCTTTCCAGAAGGCGCGCAACTCGCGGCCCAGGTAGATGTTCACGCCGTCCTGGCCCTCGAAGAAGCCCCCGGCCTGGAAGGTCGGCACCACGGCGTCCTGCGCCCCGGCGGCGATCCCGTCAGCGGACTGAGCCCAGTTCAGGGCTTGATCGGCGGAGTCGAAGCCCTGCGGCGTGAAGAAGCTGCCGGAGTCGCTGATGATGTAGAACTTGTCCAACTCCATTTCCAGACCGCTTCCGGGGTCCAGGAAGGTTTCCACGTGCTGCATCTTCCCGGTCGGGCTCCGGCCCCAGGCGCGGTTGCGGTTCACGCCCATCTTGAAGTCCACCACGGTCGGGAGGTCCACGTTCAGCTTCTCCGCGACCTGGGCGAGCATGATGAACACGTCCGCGCACTCCTTCTGGAGTTCCTGGACCAGCTCCTGGTCCATGTCCGCGACCGGGACGGCGGCGACGGTGGCGAGTCCGGCGACCAGCTCCGCCACTTCCACGTTCATCCGCGCGGCGACTTCCGCGGGGTGCTTCGGGCCGAAGGTGTCGTCAGCCCAGCGGGTGATTGATTCTTGGGTTTCCATATTCAGTTGGTTCTCCGAGGTTCACAAACAATAGTCTTGCCCAGGGGCCGCGACGGATCGTGGCGGCACTCCAGGCGCTCAAACCGGGACGGGTCCGGCTTTCCTGCCTCCGCCGGTACGGTGACGCGAACCGGCGGGGCGAGACGGGGCGAGAAGCTGCCGACCTGCGCCCGCCGGATCGTCTCCTGGGCGTTATACAGGGGGCGATCCTCCGCTTGCGCCTGCGTGGCGAGCGGCAGCAGGACGGCCAGGGCGAGGGTCATCAGTCTCATGATCGGGCTCCTTCGGTTCGGGGTCAGTGAAGAAAGTATAGTCACGGACCCCGAAGAAGTAAAGTGGTCAGTGCTTTGAGGCGGTCATGGACTGGAGGAGGTCGCCCAAGGAGGGGCGGGCGTCCTCCGCCTCGCGCTTGCTCAGGAAGGCGCAGCCGTGGTCATCCAGATAGCTCGCGTCCAGTTCCCGCTCGCCCAGCTCCTCCATCGGGAGGTCCGCGGCGTTCATGAGCACCGGCCAGGCCCGGCTCATCTGCTCCTGGGCGTCCCGCCCGAGTTCGTTCAGCCGCTCCTGGAACTCGCGTTCCAGCTCCGCCTTCCGGGCGGGGGCCTGTTGGTGGATGCCGTGGACGGCACGGGCAGCGGTCAGGGCGTCTCCGGTGAGACGGATGGTGGTCTTGCGGCTCATAGCGGTTCTCCGGTGATCTGTTCGCCCAAGGACACGATGGTGCCCATCAGGAAGTTCTGCATGGTGCGGGTTTCATCGCACAGCTGGTGGCGGAGGTGGATGAACTCCTCAATCAGCGTCCCGGCCAGCATCTTGGTCCCCATCATCAAGGTTCGCTTGCTGATGTAGATTTTGCCCTCATGCGCCCGGCCCAGGACCTCCTCGCCCAGGAACTCGCTGACAATGATCGGGTACTCCCGGACGGCGAAGCCCAGCCGCTCGCAGAAGCCCGCGGCCTTCTCCAGCCGGGTCCGATCCAGCTCGCTCAGGCGCATCGGGGTCGCCTCCTCGTGGAGCTGGTCCATGATCCAGACCTGCGAAGCCTTCAGCGCGGAGCGGGACAGCGAGGAGTCGAAGCTGCGGGCGAGTTCGGAGACGGTCGCCAGGAAGGGCTTGGACGGCTCCACGCCCTCGAACTCCAGCGCATGCTCGAAGGTCGCCTTGGGCGCGGTGACGGCTTTCTTGATCAGGGGAGCCTGCTGCGATTCGCAGAGCCCGCGACGGACGGCGGCGCTGATGTCCCAGGACCACTTGATGGTCCGATCCTCCGTCAGGTCCACCTTCTTCTGGATGTTGTAGGTGAACTGCGAGGGGTTGTCCAGCCGGTAGGCTCGCACGCCCCGGTAGTACACGAAGTGCGACGGGCCGGGGTGGATGTGGACGACCTCGTGGCGCTCCAGAGGCTCGCTGGACAGGATGATGTCGGAGCGGGAGGCCCAGACATCCAGGAACTTCTCGCCCCGGACCACAATCACGGTTTCGTCCGCGGCGACTTCCGGGACCTCGCTGGCCTCGAACACCTCGCCCCGTTCGTCCATCGTGTTGCAATACAGCTCGCGGAAGGCTTGCCACACTTCCCAGGTCTTGCCGACCTCCGTGGTGAAGCCCAGACGGCGGTTGTTCATCGTGACCACGTTGAAGTCATCGACCCGGACGCGATCCCGCTTGATGCCGAACTCCAGCTTGCGCTTCCCGGCGTGAATGGTGATGTCGCAGCCCTCGCGGAGGAGGACGGCGATGGCGTACTTGAGGCCGGTCCCGAAGAAGCCGATGGCCCCGGGGTTCTCCTTCGAGCTGACCCCGAAGGTGGTGATGGACTTGGGGTCAATGACGCCCTTGTTGCGGAAGATGATCACGTTGTGACTCCTTTTCTTGGTACAGTTGCTTCAGGGTATCGGCCACGGCTTGTCGCCGTCTCCGTTCGATTTCCCGGAGGGCTTGCTGCCTCCCGAGAAGGTGGTTGCGTGCCTGGAGGTAGTCCATGCCGGTTTCCTCCATGACGCGCTGAATCTGGGCTTCACCAACCACGCGACCTCGCTCAACCCACACGTGGTGGTAGCGGTCCGGGAGGTTGGAGCAGTCGCCGGGGGAGCCGTCGATGAACTCCACCCTCACGCATTCCTGGGTCATGTAGGACTGATACACGGTCGGCAGGCCGGTCGCGTCCCAGAAGGCCCAGAGCACCCCACCCACGAGGAGGGCGATGAAGCCCAAGGGGGCGATCAGCGACCCGAGGTCACGGAGTCTCGTCAGCGTCCCAAGCGTGGCCGCGAAGGCGATTGACTTCAAACTCGAATCGCAGCGGGCTTGACGCAGCAAGGTGTCGGGCGACTTCTGCGGGCCGCGCCCCGCGGGGTATCGGCTTGCCGAACATGCGGCGGTAGGTTTCTTGGAGTTCATGGTTGGTCAGCTCCTTCCCAATTGTGAACAGGTCTGTCCGTATCAGTGGCGGGTTCATTTGCGCCTCGTGTGAAGAAGTATAGTGTCCATTTCTGAAGAAGTAAAGTGGATCAGGTTAATTCCAGCGCACGGCGGATTTCCCGCCGGACTTGAAGGCGGGCGTTGAGGGCCGCGCGGTGGTCGGAGGAAGTCCGCGAGCACGTCACCATCAGGGGCTTCCCCCTCACGGTGAAGCGGACCTTGTAGTGTCTCCGGCCCTGCTCCACCGGGTAGGCGATCCCCGCCCCCTCCAGTTCCCGCTTCGTTGCTTCCAGCGTGTCGCTCATCGCGGCGTCCTCAGAACGGGGGTTTGTCCGACTTCGGGCCGTCCTTCAGAGGCTCCTGGGTCGGTTCGACCTTGGGCCACTCGAACGGGCCGCCAAAGTTCTTGTCCCAGTGCGCCCGGACCTGCTCCAGCGGGGGGAGGTGGTACATGTACACGCGCTTCTTGATCATCACCTCGAAGCCGTGTTCATTGGTCCATGGAATCTCCGCCATTTCCTGCTTCGACTGCGGCCAGCCGTCCGGGAAGGCCCGGGCAAGCCACTTGCCAAAGCCGGTGCGGCTCATGCGGAAGTTCCGGCCCTGGTCGCGGAGGTCGTTCACGTAGTCGTCATACAGGCTGTCCTTCACCACCTTGTTCCGCCAGTCCTGGTCGGTCTTGAGCAACCGACCTTCCCACAGCTTCTCATACATCCACTGGGTTTCCGGCGACATGCTCATGATCTTCTGGTCCTGCAGCGCCCGGGTCTGGGGGACCTGGCGGACCTCGAAGGCGCTCAGGTCATAGGTCAGGAGGAAGTGGAGCAGGTGCTCAAGCCCTCCGTTGTCCAGATCGTCCTTGATGCGCTTGAAATAGGCGTGGTCCTGCTTGTGGCCCTCGCCCACCTCCATGACGAAGAACCGGCGCTCATCCAGACCCGCGGGCACCACCCAATCTTCGTTCGAGGCGAGGACCAGGTGGACATAGTTCGGGGCCGCTTCCGCGTCCACGCCCTTGCCCTCGATCACCAGGTGTTCTTCGGTCACGAGGGTCTTGAGCACGCTTTCGTGCTTCTTGTCCCCGGCGAAGAAAGCCTCATCACCGAACAGCAGGACGGTATCGCGGAGGTGGGCGTTGAAGGAGCCCACCAGGTGCTTCGAGTCGCTGACTTGGAGGTAGTGACGCCCGAACATCGCGCCCAGGACCTTGGCGAAGAAGGACTTGCCGGTGCCGCGGCGACCGCGGAGGACCACGGCCACTTCGCCCGGGCCGTCCGGGTGCTGGACCATCCGCGCCATCCACCCGACCAGGTAGTGGTAGTGCTCCGGGTTCCCTGAGCAGACGTTGTCGCGGATGTGGTTCAGGAAGGGCACGTGCTTCTCGCCCGGGAGGGAGTCGCACGCGAACCCGCGCCAGAGGTTGTAGGCTTCTTCGACCTCCTGACCGGGGGCAAACACGATGGTCTCATATTGGCGGCGCTGGGGGTGATCAATCCAGAAGGCTCCCGCGGCCTTCTCGATGGGCTTGCCCTCCTCCGAGTGCCCAACCACCACCTTGATGTGGCGGTAGCGGTTGCGGAAGTCCTCGAAGGACTGCTTGCTGATTTTGGTCCGCTTCATCGCCGGGTCCCAGACCTCGCTGATGATGCGGCACTTCCCGCCGATGTCTGCGATGACGGCGTGCTTCTCGTTGAGCTTGCGCAGCCAAGGGTCCACCGCCTCCTCGTGGGCACGTTCGATCTGCCGCAGGGCGTAGCCTTCCCAGTTCGGCTTGTCTCTGACGCTCGCGGCGATTTCGTTGGAGCCGGTGATCACCGCGAAGATCATTTCATCAGGGACCTCCGCCCGCACGAGGTCGCAGCAGACCTTGAACAAGGCTTCCGACCGGGAGGGGTACTTGGTCGGGTCCAGCGGGTCCTGCCCAGTAGCAATCAGCGCCAGCACGTGGTCGCTGATAGCCTTCCCATGCTCATGGGCCCACTCCCGCAGCTCCTCCGTCCCGATGTCCGGGACGTTGCCCGTGATCTTCACCTTCGGACGGCCCCCGGCCAGGCCCTGCTCCGCCATCTGAACTCGAACCGCGGGGGTGAATTGTTCGATGGGGTAGCTGGCGTCATTCCACTCCACGAGACGGGCGAGGGTCGGCTGGCGACCCTTCTTGACCTTCTTCGCGGTGGGCAGGTTGATCGTGCCCGGGAGGCGCATGAT
Source organism: Anaerolinea thermophila (assembly GCA_020722345.1). Lineage (GTDB taxonomy): Bacteria > Chloroflexota > Anaerolineae > Anaerolineales > Villigracilaceae > UBA877. Next base: position 63,042 of record DYKZ01000001.1, read on the forward strand.
GCGGTCCACGTTGTGGCAGTGGTCCGCCTGAAACACCTTCTCCAGCTGGATGTTGTAGGCTTCCAGCTCCTGAGCCTTCGCCACCGATCCGGCGATGTCCAGCTTGTCGGACGGGTTCAGACGCCAAAAGCCCTGATAGCCCCCGCCCGAGTCGATGATGACCGTGGGCTTGGGCGTGTAGGACTGGAGCAGCTTCAGAGCCCGCGCCCGCTCCTCCTCGAAGTCCTCCCCGGCTCGCGGGTCGATGTCCACGTGAAGCCACGCGAGGCGGGCCATGTCCTCCTTCGAGGCTTTCACGTCCATCGCCCGGCGGACCGGGTTCACGTGGAAGTACAGGTTGCGCTTGCCCTGGTGCCCTTCGATCCACTCCGCGGCTTTCTGCCAGCGGTCGGGCATGAATGTGACCGTCTCCGTTTTCCCGTCCGGGATGATGGCCGTCAGGACCCACGGCCCCTCCGGGCACCACTTCTTCAGGAAGTCGATTGCGTACTTGGTCTTGTGGGCCGGCAGCTCGTTGTTTGATTTCGCCATTCCTTACGCCCCCCAATATTCAACAAGCCGCTCAACCGGGGCCTTGCCGCCCTCCATCTGGATCACCCAGAGCCTGGTACAACCGATGGCGGCAGCGACTTCCCGCTGTGTCTTGCCCGCCCGGCGGCGGAGCAGGAAGCAGACCTCATGGGGCTTCACCTCCCCCAGGTGACGGCGCGGTTGATCGTCCAGGCGGCGGTCCGCTTCCCATTCACGGTAGCGGTCCGGGGGCACCCCGTACTCCTTCGCGGCCTCAATCTGATTGAGACCCTTGCGGCGGCGGTGTAGCAGTAGGCGTTCGCCTTTGGTTGGTGTCACTGTAGCAGCCATTTACAAATCTCCTCAGTTCTAGGTTTGCGCGTCCACCGCGCCTTACAAATCTCATACAGCCGTTCGCGCGGGACGTTGCCCAGCTCGACCGCGGCCACGGCTCCGTCGAACAGAAGCCACTCCGAGGTCCCGACCTTCAGCAGGACGAAAGCCCGGCCCCCGGCCTTCCGTCGCTTAGTCAACCAAGCCCGCTGCTCCTTCGTGAAGTGATCCACTCGGAGCGGCCCGCCCCGCGGAGGCCAGCGGTCCGCGAACTTGAGCTCAATCCACCCTTGGGTGTAATTGACATCCGGGATACCGGAGCCGGTCGCCCGGCTCTCAATCCGCACCGGGTCCACCTTCTTCAGGACCGGGCGGAGGGCGTCCCACATCGCGCTCTCACTCATTCAGCACCTCCAGCGCAATTCCGTGGTGAGCGGCGACCTCCTGGGAGCGGATGAACCGTTGGGTCCAGTCTCCAACCCAACGGGCGGTCCGCCCCAGCGTCTGGAGCAGCGGGGGGACTATCCGACTCGCCCCGGCCTCCGCGGCGCGCTCTACGCAATCGGGACAGCAGGGAGAAGAAATATAGAGCGCGAAGCCACTCGCCGTCTGCCCGAGGAAGTTGAGGGCGTTCCCCTCCGCGTGTACTACGCGCTTGTACTTGTAATCCCCGTCCAGGTATAGCTCCGGCGAATCATCGTGCCAGGGCGGGAAGCCGTTGAATCCGGCGGACGCGACGGAGTTGTTGGGCCGAACGAGGACCGCCCCCACCTTCGTGGACGGGTCTTTGCTCCAGCGCGCGATCGTTCGCGCCAGCTCGATGTAGCGGCGGTCCCACTTAAGCTGGCGCTCGTTCACATCAGCAACCCTTTGGGCGAAGCGCAGGAATGTCTTGTCCCTTACTCCCCCCCCGCCCAAGCAATCGGACCATCGACCTCGTCCCCCCAGGCGTCCCAACCGTCGTGGACCTTCCGGGCGAAGAGTTCCAGCCGCCGGGCGTCCGGGAAACGCTCCTCAATCATCTGGCGGAAGATCGCGGGCTTCTCCGAGTGCCTGCCGGGGAACTCCGCCTCAACGATGGTCCACTGGTTCGAAGCGGCCTGCAGCTTGTTCATCCCTTTGCCCCGGGTAAAGAGCAGCAGGAACTCCGCGTCAGTCATCCCCCAGGGCCCAACAACCCCGTGGCGGTTCCCATTCTTGGTCTTCTTTGACCAGACCTTGTCCAGTCGGATATAGCGGAAGCCCCAGGCCCGACCGACCGTCAATGCGTCCTCCAGGAATGGAGACGTTGCCCAGAGGAATAGCGCGGCGGTATCCTCTGCCAGTTCTCGCACCGGGAGCGCGGCGATCTCCTTCGTCGGCATAGTCCGATAGTCGAGCGGCCCGAAACGACCCCCGCGCGGCCCTCCGCTGCCGTACTCCCAGGCCGGGTCGGCGTACAGCACGTTGTACTTCTTCTTCTTGTCGTTCATCTCAACTCCTTCAGCAAGTTCTTCAATTGGCGCAGCTTCATCCATCGAATCCCATAGAGTGGCCCCAACTCTTCCCGATCTCCACGTCCACCTTTGACGGGAGTTCGAGCGGGGTACTGTTGCGCATGATCTCCGCAGCGCGTTCCGCTTCGTCGCGGTTCTTCACGCTGAAGGCGATCTCATCGTGGACCTGGAGGATGATGTCCAGGCCCGCCTCAGCGCAGGCCACCATGGCCATCTTCGTCTGATCCGCGGAGGAGCCCTGGATCAGCCGGTTCAGGGCTTTGTGCGCCCAGTCGAAGTTGCCGTGCGGGTCCTTCGGGAAGCGGCACCGGCGACCGCTCAGGGTCGTGATGTAGCCCACGGCCTTCGCGCGCTGCTCGCACGCCTTGGCCAACCGCTTGACGAAGGGCACCTTGGCGTCGAAGGTGTCCAGGAGCCGCTGCCCTTCCGGCCCCGCCGCCTCGAACCGCCGCGCGCCTTCCGCCGCCAGCCGCTGCCCCTCTGGGCTGGTCGCGTCATAGAGGACGCCCCGAGGACCGCGGACCGCCATCATGGTCGGGAGCCCGAGCTTGCGGCACATCTTCGCCCCACCCATCCCGTAGGACAGGCCCAGGTAGATTTCCTTGGCGGCTTTCCGCTTGATCCCGGCCATGTCCGCCATCATCTGGTGGTTGTCCGTGTTCGGGTCGTTGCGGTAGGCGTCCCGGGCGGCGAGCGCGGACCGCCAGGCGTGTTCCCCGATCAGCCCCCGAGCCAAGCAGGCGTAGTGAACCGCCATCCGCGGCTCCTGCTGGCTGTAGTCGTTGGACGCCCACATCTCGCCCTCCTCCGGGAGGTAGATGGCCCGCCACATCATGGCGAACTCATCCCGAGCCGGTTGCTGCTGGAGGTTCGGGTGTTCGCTGGACAGTCGCCCGTAGGCAGCGCCCGCGGTCCCGTCGCTTTCGTCATCCTTCTGGCGGCGGAGCTGGTTGAACGTCCCGTGAAGGCGACCGTTCACCATGTGGTCCCGGACGGAGCTGGCGAAGGTCGTGCGCAGCTTGTTCACCTTCCGGGCACGTTCGAGGAGGTCCGCCACGGGGTGGTCGATTGAGCCCAGCAGCTCCTTGTCGATGTTGGGCTTGTCCTGGGAGGTCTTGTTCAGCTTGATCCCGATGTGTTCGAGGGCGGGGGCGATCACCTCCGGCTTCCAGACATCGCCCACGGCGATCCGGTGGCCGGTGATCGACCGGACTTGGGCCAGGGCCTCCGTCTCCTTCTCCAGCGCCCAACGCTCAATCATGTCCAGGCGGTCGCAGTCGATTCGGACGCCCCGGCGGCGAAGGCCCGTGAGGATCGGGAGCAGCTTGGACTCCAGATTGTACACGCCCCAGAGGTCCTGCTCATCAATCTCCCGCTCCTGGCGGCGGAGGATGTTCAGAGGCAGGCGCGTGTCCTCCTCCGCGTACTTCCCGACAAACTTGGCCGGGAGCATCCACATGTCCTTCTTCGGGTCAATCCCATAATCGACCGCGGCGGCACGCAGCAGGGCTTCGTCCTTGCCGTGGAAGCCCCACCGCTCCGCGATAGCTTGCATGCTGTAGCTGTCGTGGAGTTCGCAGATCAGCGGGTCAGCGATCTGGATGTCGCGGAAGTAGCGGACCCGCTCGAACTCGATGCCGTCCCCGGCGAGGAAGTCCAGGTCATACGGGAGGTTGGCCCCCACGAGGTCGCCGGTGAACACCTTTGCCTGGGCGCGGAGGTAGGCCAGCACGCCCTCCAGCGGAAGGTTGCCCCCGCCTTCGTGTCTGATGGGCAAGTACCCGCCCGGGCCGTCCTCGATTGCGAAGCTGATGCCGGTGATGTAGCTGTTCGGGCGACGGCCCGCCCCCGGCCCGAGTTTGCGCAGGTCCGGGTCCCGCGTCTCGCAGTCGATGGCGACCCGCTTGGCCCCCTCCCACGAGGGGAGGGTGTTGAGGTCCGGGGCCCCCCAGTCGCTGGAGACGGTCGTGAACAGGGGTGGTTGGAGGTATGACATCAGGCTCCCACCTCCGCAATCATCTTGCGCAGGAGGTTCAGGGCCGCGGTCAGCTCCGGGTCGGACTCCCAGAAGGTGAGGATGCGGACCACTTCGGCTTCGTCCTCCGTCAGCCCGTTCGCGGCGGCGAAGGCGCCCGGGGTAATGACCACGGGGGCGGGGCGGGGCAGAAGGACCCCGTTGCGGTACAGGTCCTGGATCTTCTCCACGTAGTGGATCGCCTTCTCAAGGTCCTGGCGCGGGTCCTCGTACTTCTTGCGGTTGCGGGTCGCGTACTTGGTCGCGCAGCCTTCGGTGTAGCGGAGGCCGTTCAGCTCCACGTAGTCCCAGTGTTGGACGGGCGAGCGGTAGTGCTCACCGCCCACTTGCTTTTCGTTCACGCTCATCTTGTAACTCCTTCATCAGTTCCCGGAGCCGGAGTGTTTGCTGGCGGTACAAGTACCCAAAACACCCGTGCCCCCCGTTCATCATATCTGTATGGACCTTGCGGAGGTGCGCAGCGAGTTCTTCCACCGTGTCGAAGGCGTAGAACTTCAGCTGCGGGTCCTCCGCCCAATCACGTCGCAGCTTCTCCAAGTCCATCGCGCACCACCTCCTCGAAGAAGTCCGAGAGACGGCGATGCGGCTGGTGCTTCGCTGCCACGTAGAAGGCACGGACGGGTTCGGGCAGACTACCCTCCAGGCCCCGCTTCTCCGTCACCGCCTCGCATGCCCTCCGCATGGCCGTGACCGCTTCGTTGCCCAGGGCTTCTTCCTCCCGGCACCACAGCCACAGTTCGAGGGTGTCCACGGCCTTCAACCAGTCCTCCTCGTCAGGGAGAAGGCCCGGGAGCAGGCCCAGGGTCGCCAGCACGCGGCGTTCCGCCTCCTCATACACCTTCCCGAGTTCGGAGTGGGTCCACTTCGCCGGGGCCGGGATGTCGCCCAACCAACGCTCCGCGCAGTCGTGCCACTGGACCGCCTTGATCAGGTTCAGCGACGGGTGCGGGTGGAGCAGAAGCAGGAGGCTCACGGCCCCGTAGCTGTGCTGGGCGATGTTGTACTGACCGTGGTGCGGGACGATGTGGCACCGGCGGACCGTCCCGGCCTCCCGGGTCGCGGCGATCCGGGTCAGGAGCGGGCGGGCGGCGTGGCGGTTCAGCTCCTCCGCCTCGCGCTCCTCGTCATGAATCTTGCTCATCAGGCTTCCCATTGTTCCGTCTCCTCACTCATATGCCACGCCATCGTCCATCGCCCGGGCCTTGCGAGCCTCGAAGGCGGCGCGGCGGCGTTCGATCCATTCCACCCCGGCCAGCTTCCAGTCGGTGGCGGCGACGTTGTCCAGCTCCGCCAAGGCGGCGTCAAAGCGGGAGGGGTTGGAGGTCTGCTTGAAAGCCTTGTGGGCCTTCAGCATCGGGATCGCCACGCGACGGAAGAACGGGTCACGGAAGCCCATGGCGTCCGGCTCGCTCAGGAACATCATCAGCTCCTGGTTCCACTCCTCCGGGTCCGTGGACATCAGCGGGTACGGCTCCGCGATCCCGGCGGCGTAGGGGTCGGGCGTCTCCTTCCCGGTCATCGGGTTGGCGGCGAGGTCCGCGAGCGGGGCGACCTTGTCCAGCACCTCCTCATAGGCGTGGAAGTTGGCGCTGACCTGACGATACACGCCCTGCTCCACGCCCACGGAGCGGGCGACGTACTCATGGAGGTAGCTGAAGTGGACCGCGTTGGCCCCGTAGGCTCCCCAGATCAGGTCGTTGGAGCGGTTGGTCACGGTCATGTCCAGGCGACCGTCGCAGGCGATCTGGAAGATGGCCTGAAGGTTGCACGGGAGGTCCTTGCCTTGACGGCCCAGGTCCGCGTCCGCGTCCCACATCGACAGGACCTGGCGGCGGTCATCGCGGTTCGCCTTCAGGGCGGCGATGATCTTGGGCAGCTGGTCCTCGAAGAAGTGCTGGCGCCAGCGGAAGCCGTAGGCCCCATGGAAGGTCAGGCCGTCATCCGAGTAGCTGCGCATGCGGTCCACGAAGCGGGCGACGTACTCCACATCATTGCGTCCGCCCAGCATCCAGAGGCTTTCCATCAGGTGGAAGAAGGGGTTGGCGTCCCGTTCCGCCCAGAACAGCACGCGCTCCGCCGGGCGGAGGTACACGGTGGTGACGGGTTCCGGGAACATGAACACGGGGCCGTTGCGCGAGTCGCGGCGGACGCCCTCGAAGGACAGTTGATACAGGGCCTCCGGGAGGGCCTGTTGTACGTTGCGGGTCTTGATGACTTTCATTTCTTGTTAAACTCCACGAAGATGACGTTGCCGGTCCGGCGAAGGACGCGGGGGCGAGGGAGCCAGACCAACCACCAGCTCCAGTACCACCAGAACGGCGAGAAGATCATGGCCCCCTCCTGTTAAGCCGAAGCGGTCTGCGGCGGAAGGCCCAGGCGGGCGTTCAGGTCCTTGATCGGCAGCGCGATAGCCCGGGACGGCGATTCAACCGCGAAGGGGCGGGCGAACTGCTCCACCTCCGGCCAGACCTGAATCAGCTTGTTGACCGTGGTCACGCTTTCGAGGACGGCCCAGGCTCCGGTCTTGGCCTCCTCGCGCTCGCGCTTGAACTGGGCGCGGTCCTTTTGGACAGACGTACAGCCATGATGGTTTCTCCATTTCGTTGGTGCCGCCGGAATGGTCCGGCGGCGGGGTTTCGATCAGGCGAGGGTAGTTGCCTTGCGCCAGTCATACTTCGAGCGCATCTTGCCTTCGTTCAGGCGCACGCGCTCATACTTGTCGAACTCGCACAGCGTGTGTTCGATGTCCCGGGCCTCGAACCGCGGCCCCACGTGCGGGCTCCCGAGCTGCGGCGGTCCGAAGGTTTCGTTGAAGCCCCGGGCGTCCAGGGCGTTCAGCTCCTGCATCAGCTCGATCATTTCCGCGTTCGTCTGCTCCGGGCGCGGCTTCGCGGCGATGTCCCGCCCGTACAGGCGGTTCAGCCCGCGGATCGCCCCGGGGCCGGCATTGGCCCATGTGTAGATGTCCGGGGCGTTGCGCAGGTAGCGGGTGTGGCGGAGGTCGGTCACCACTTCATAGGCCATGAACGGCCCCCAGCCCACATAGCGCGGCTCCTGAAACAGCTTCCACGCGCCTTCGAGGGTCTGGCCGGGCTTCTCCAGCTCCGCGGCGAACCGCTCACGGTCCTCCCAGAGACGGCCCAGGACGATCTCAGCGATGTAGCGGTGCTTGCTCCAGCTGTACCACTCCTTGGAGGGGTCGGACTCCGCGCGGATCATGTAGGCTCCGGTGTACACCTTGTTGCCGTAGCTGGCCAGGTGTTCGAGGGCCGCGGTCATGTGGCGCGGCTCGAAGTCCGGCGAGGAGGGCCAGGCGTTCGGGTAGTGCTTGATCAAGGCTTCGAGGGTATCGGGCCAGTTGATGTAGCGGGCGGCTGCGAGCATGAACCAAAGGTGGGGGTGATCCGCGAAGGGCTTGCGGATGTTCTCCTCAATCCAGATCGTCACGGTGTCCAGCTCGCGGAAGATGTTGCAGAACCGCCCATCACGCAGAACCGGGTCCGCGGTCCAGGGTCCGGGCTTCCCGGCCTTGCGGTCCAGGTAGATGTCGTGGCGAGCCTTCATGAAGGCGGCGATGTCGTTGATGCGCGGGGTGGTCATAGTCGGGGTCCTCAGCCCAAGTTCTCGATGACGGCCTTGATGTCCTTCAGGGCCGTCTCCCAGTGGATGTCGCGGACCGTCTCGCCGTCTGCCAGGGCCTTGTCGCGGACCCGGGCGATGGTGCGGTGCTTGTCGGCCACCAGGTCCTCCTTGATGGGCTTCCCGCCGTTGCGCTCCTGGATGCGCTTCAGGCAGACTTCGAGCGGCGTGTCCAGGAAGGCCCAGATCATTCCGCCGTTCGCCTTCGACCACTCCTGCCACGGACCGTAGATGGTGCTGACCACCACGCCCTCGAACAGGACCGCCTTCACGTCCGGGTCGCGCCCAACCAGCTCCGCGACGGCCTTGGCGGCGGCTTGGGTCTTGATCCGGTCCAGACCGGCGGTGGTCGCTCCGGCGGCGGCGGGGGTGTAGTCCCCGATGATGGCGATGCCGTCCGGGGCATACGTCACCGGGATCGGCTTGTGGTCCGGGACGATGACGTTGATGACGCGGCAAAGCGGATCGCGGGCCAGGCAGCGCAGCAGGGTGGTCTTGCCGGAGCCGTTACAGCCCCGCACGTTGATGTACTTCACTTCTTGGTTCTCCTTTTCGCGTTCAAATCAGTCTCGTACTGGGATGATAGGTATGCTCTTGCGCTCCTCCCCTTCTCCCGGCGCTACGGTGAATTTGTAGTCCGCCGCGCGCAGGGCCTTCGCGGAGCCGAACAGCTCCGACCCGCAGCGGGGCTTCCCGCCGTTGTCGTCCGCGCAGTGGAGACAGCCGGTGGGGGCGCACTCCTTGACCTCCTGGAAGGGCTGGCCCAGATCGGTCCGGGTGAACATCGGGACGCGCTGGCCGTGGCACTGGTCCGCGGTGATCATTTCGCGGCCCATCGAAAGCCAGGCCGGTTCGCCGGTTCCGGGCTTCCCGCGGCGGTACTCATAGCACGTCGCGTAGGTCATGCCCAGCTCCGTCGCCCACTTCCGGTACAGCTGGTGGGCTTCGACCCGGTACGGCTCCGCGATGGTCTTTTGGGCTCCGGCCTGGTTCTCCGTGAACAGGTCCGCGAAGGCTTTGGTGCGCTCCGGGCCGAACCGCTTGTGGAGGCGTTCGATCATCGCCGGTGCCCAGCTGTAGCCCGCTTCCACAAACTTCACGATCACGTGGTTGTTGCCGACCGCGGCCAGGCGCTCGAACAGGTGGCGGATGTCGTCATGGGTGACGATCCCCGGGACCACCGGATTGACCTGAATGGACGTGTAGATGCCCTGACGGCGCAGCTCCGCGATTTCGTCAATGTGGTCCTGGAGGGAAATGGCCCCGGGGGACAACTTGTGCCAGTCGCGGTCGTTGCCGGTGTTCAGCGACTTCTGGGCGTAGCTGTAGGGGTTCCGCTTCAGGAGGTCGATGGCCCAGGACGGGTAGCTGAGACGGCTCAGGAAGAAGATGGGCAGGCCCAACTCCACGAAGGCTTCCGCCCCCTGCTGGGTGTTGTGGTACACGTCCTCAATCGGCAGGAAGGGGTCCGTGAAGCTGGAGAAGTAGCCCGCGGCGGAGGTCCGGGACTTCGAGAGCATGTTGCGGACCTGCTCGCCGTAGTTCACCGGGACGCTGATGAGGCCGGTGCCGCGGTAGCCCCGGAACCCGCTGTTGACGTAGCAGAAGGCGCAACCCACGGTGCAGTAGCCTCCATAAGGCTCCGTCAGGATCGCCTCGCTGAAGCAGGGGCGGGCGCGGGAGCCTCGCTTGTCGTTGTGCTTGTCCTTATGCCAGCCCTGAAGGGGCTTGGCGTTCGGGATGCGGATGTGCGGGGGGTAGGTGACGTCATTGAAGCCAAGATACACCTTGACCTCCTTCTTGTCGTCATCCTTCGCGTTGCGGACCATCCCCACCTTGGCCATGCGGAACTTCGCGCGCATGCCGGTCAGCGGGTCCTCCTCCTCCTCGATTGGGCCCAGGAACTCCCGTTGGTTCGGGTCCGGGCGCATGAAATACTTGTAAGCCTCCTGAGCGGCTTCGCCGGTTTCTTCATTCAGCCATGCTGCGTGGTCCATAGTTCAACTCCTCATCTGTTGCGAAAAAGTTTAGTGCCTTACCCGGAAGAAGTAAAGCACTATGAATTGGGTCACTCCCCGATGTTCCAGAACACGATGGGGCGTGGGTGGACGGAAGCCAGGTTGAGCGGGTCACTCAGCCACTTCCAAGCCTTCAGGTCATAGAACGGGCTGCAGGGGAACGGGGCGGAGGCGTCCCGGGCCGCGTCCGCGTACCCGTAGCCCTCGTCAATGAACTTGATCCGGTCGCCCAGGGTCAGGCCCGCGGCCTTCTCGATGTATTCCCGGGCGGCGTCCTGGCTCCGCGAGTAACCCATGTGAAGGATGACGTTGTAGTTGCGGAGCAGGCCCGCCTCCTCGAAGCCCTTGAGCCCCCCGGCGGCGACCATCCCCGAGCTGATACTAATGACCAGGGTCCCGGAGCCCGGGAGGTGCGGGGCGGTGCGGACGGCCTCCGCGGCGTTCTCCGTGATCGACTCCGGGAGCTTCAGGGCGTTCGGCATCAGGTAGCTGTCGTGGTAGTTCTCCCGCAGGGGCTTCTTGGCCGTATGGTACAGGATCGCGGAGCGGCCCGCCGGGATGTCCACGAGGTCCGCCCCGAGCTGGCGAGCGTGCTGCTGTTGGACGCGCGGGGCGTCCGCGGCCCCGTCGCGCTTGAAGCGGGGCCAGTAGTCCACGGCCTGTTTCCCGAGCTGCTGACAGACGTAGGCGACCGCCCAGCCCGCCTTCGAGCGGTACGTGTCCAGACAGCCGATGGTGGTCTCAGGCCGGTTCTTGATGTGGGCGACCACACCGCGAATCTTGCTGAAGGACGGCCCCGGGAGCGGGGCGCACAGGTCCTCCCGCTTGACGATGATGGGCACCCCGTTCAGTTCGTGGATTTCGAGGGGCGTGTTGTTGACAATCATTTGTCAGACTCCTTGTGGATACGCCCAAGGGCGCGGTACAGTTTGCGCAACTTCATGTTCTCCGGGTACTGGACGCGACCGCACTTGGAGCAAGTCAAGGCTCCACGCAGGTACACGTTCCGACCCGGGAAGAAGTCGTGAAGGCAGAAGCCTTGATTGGCTCCGCGCAACCACCAGATCGCCCAGGCGATCCCGGCGGCGAGGTTCAGCCAAGCCCACCAGCTCACTTTCCCGTCTCCTTGGGCATGTGCGCGAGGAAGGCCCGGGCGGCGGAACAGCGGCCCGCCCAGGGTTCGAGGCCGGTGTTGATCTCGTGGATGTCGTTCCAGAGCGGGTAGTGGCCATTCATGTGCGATTTCCACTTACACAGGACCGTCTCCACCTCCTGGATGTTCGCGGGGCGGTCGCCCAGGGGCGGGGCGGCGAGGTCCGCGAACCGCCCAATCAGGTAGTCCGCGACCCCGGACAGGATCGCCTCGCGCTTGGGCTTCGCGTTCTCCGGGTACTTGTGAGCCTCGCGCTGCTCCCACAGCATCATCGCGGCCTTCTCCGGGTCCTTGAACATGAACACGGCGGCGTTGTCGAAGTCCACCGGGACCTCCATCACCCTGTCCATCATGTCCGCGATCTTGAAGCCGATCCACGGACCGAAGCCGTTGTGCTCCTGGGCGCGTGCGGAGACGGTGCGGAAGGGCAGGCGCTCATCCTCCGTCGCCCGGGCTCCCACGTACAGGGCCATGTTCTCCGGGCGGTCGCCGTAGCGGGCCTGGAGGGAGGTCACGGAGTCCACGGCGATCTTCGCCCGATAGTGGCGGCGCTCGTGTCCCCGGGGCCAGCGTCCTCCGGCGGGCGTCTCCTCCTCGTTGCGGGCCGCGACCATCATCCAGTGCCAGAACTCCTCGCCCTCCTTCTCACTCAGGAAGGAGGCGACCCCGGCGTGGTAGTAGCACCAATAACCAAGGAGCCAGCGGCAGAGCTGCGGCACGGAGAAGTCCCCCGCCTGCTCCGCCCGAACCAGGGCCGTGTAGATGGGGTCCAGATCGCCGGTGGTGATCAGGTGTCGGCCAAACGTCTCGATATCCAGCCGGGGGTAGTTTCTGCTCATGGTCGTTTCTCACAAGTATGCGTGACTGATTTTCCCGCTCAGGTCCTTCAAGATGTCCCAATCAGAGAATTGGCGACTGAAGGAAGGCTCCATGCGGACTTCTTTGTTGACATGAATACGGGAATGGACCGTCAGCCACTTGCTGTCGCCGTCCTCCGTGATCACCACGTGAATCCACGGAGGTAGCTTGAAGGGCTCCATTCTGTATCCCCGCTCCGCCGGGTACTCCACCCGGCGGATCAGGTAGTCATAGGTGCGCTCCGAGGCTCCCATGACCCTTGCCTCAGCCAACCAGGCGGGTCTGGCGGGCGTCAGCCTTCGGGGCGGGCTTCAGCGGCTTGTGGGCCGGGATCGCGTGGCCTTCCGGGACCACGATGTGGAACCGCTCAGTGCCGTCCGCGTCGAAGGCGGAGCGGACCCCGTAGCCCTTCAGCTTCATGTCCCAGCCGAAGCCGGAGCGCACGGTGGCTTCGGTCCAGGGCTTGTTGCCGCCGCTCAGGGCTTCGATCAGTTCGGCCATGGTCGCACCGTTCGGGCGGGACAGCATGTCCAGGAGCATGGCTTGCTTCGAGCCCTCGCGGCAGGGGATCGGGGCGTGGCCCGGGGCGACCAGGTTGGTGCCGCGCGGGGCGCGGGCCTTCTTCTCCTCCGCGGACTTCGGAGCCTTCGGGGCCTTCGGAGCAGCGACGGGGGCGGGGGTTGCGGTTTCGTTCACGGTTTCGACCTTCTGGGGTTCGGCCTGCGCCTCAGCCTCAACTTCCGGGTGCGCTTCGGCGTAACGCTGAAGCATCTTCCAGGTGCGGGCAATGGCGGTGGTCTTGTCGGCAAATCGGCGGACGTTCGGGACGGACTCGCCGTTGCGGAAGGTGCCGATGACTTCGTTGTACAGCTCGACCAGGGCCGGGCCGGACAGCTCGCTCAGGGAGGCTTCGGTGTAGGCGACGTTGTTGAAGTTGATGGCGTTCATGGTAGGCTCCTTTTCTGGGGTTGAGGTGCGATCTTGTTCGACCGTGAGAGAATCTTAACCCCAACCCCCGAAGAAGTAAAGTGGTTTGACTAAACTTTTTCAGGTCCCCGTCCGAAGGCCAACAACCGTTGGACGGCGGAGGGCGAACCGTTGTACAACTTCTTCCCAGAAGGCCCGGGCGGCGTCCTCGTGCCCCGGCTTCCTGTACCAGTGGTTGCGCCCCGAGGTGTGAGGAACCACGGCGACCTCGAAGCCCCAGCGATCATCCGCGAACCACTGGTGGAAGTCCAGGTGCTCCGCCGGATAGCCGAAGGCCACGGAGACGTTGCGCCCAACCAGAATCACGGACCGTCCGCCCAACAAGGGCTTCATCGCTGCGGCAGCAATCTCCGCGTCCCGGGCGGGCCACTTGTCGTCCCGCTTCCAGCGCCCCGGGAAGGTGTGGAGCAGGTTGGCGCGGTCGAAGGTCTTGAGGTAGTCCTTGGGCGATAGGCCGCCAGCTCCGCCAGTCGCCCTCCCGCGGAGGACCGCGGGAGGGGAGCCAGGGGCCGGTCGGGGTCCGTGTTAGGTCCGGGTGCTTGGCCGATCAGCAGGGGCTTGTTCATCTTCGGGTTCCTCCATTTCTTGGGTGATGTTCAGTTTGAGGGTCCGCTCCGGGACCGGGATGGCCCATTCAGCAAGGCGCATCCCGGTCATGAGCAAGAACCCGGCGGCGATCAGCAGGACCGCCTTCAGGCTCAGTTCTTTCACTCGCACTCCCTCCGTCCGGTGGCCGGGTCGATGCGGCACTGGCTGGCGGGCTCCTCCGCCGGGGCGTCCGCTTCGGGCTCGCCGCCGTCATCCTTCACCACGAGGATGCCCGACCGCTTCCCGCCCAGACGGAAGGTGGTGCAGCCCTTCGCCCCGCCTTCCCAGGCGCTCACGTACACGTTCTTGAAGTCCTCCCAGCTGATGTCGGAAGGCACGTTGCAGGTCTTGCTCACCGCGGAATCGACCCGCTGGGCCGCGACAGTCAGGGCGGCGACGTGCTCCTGGACGGTGACGCGGGAGCAGGCCTTGCCGCGGACCCCGAACACGCGGGCACCGTAGTCCTCCACCGTCTCCACCCGCGGGCCGCTGAACTCGATCACGGTGCGGTCGAAGCTGTAGGCGAACACCGGCTCAATCCCGGAGCTGACGTTGTCGGCGCACAGGCTGATGGTCCCGGTCGGGGCGATGGAGGTGAGGTGGGAGTTGCGGATGCCGTATTTGGCGATGGCGTCCCGCACGTCCTCGCGGAGGGTCTTGATGAACTGGCCCTGGAGGTACTTGTCCTTGTCGAACTTCGGGAAGGAGCCCTTGACCTTGGCGATGTGGGCGCTGGCCAGGTAGGACTCATCACGCAGCGTGTCCAGCACCTCCGCCTCGAAGGCGAGGAAGGCGGGCGAACCGTACTCATGGCCCAGGGCTTCGGCGGCGTTGGCCAGGCCGGTGATCCCGAGGCCCATGCGGCGCTTGTCCTTGGCTTCCTGCTTCTGTTGCGGCAGCGGGTAGATCGCGCGATCAACCACGTTGTCCATCGCGCGGACCACCTGCGGGAGGTCCTCGCGGTACTGGTCCCAGTCGAAGGCGTAGCGGCCCGCCCCGTCCTTGTAGATGTACTTGACCAGGTTGAAGGAGCCCAACAAACAGGCACCGTAGGGCGGGAGCGGCTGCTCACCGCAGGGGTTCGTGGCGGCGATGGTCTCGCAGTACCACAAGTTGTTCATGCGGTTGATCGCGTCGATGAACAGCACGCCCGGCTCCGCCCAATCCCAGGTTCCGCGCATGATCGCGTCCCACAGCGCCCGGGCGTCCACTTCGCGGTAGGTCCGGCCCTCGAAGGTGAGGGGGAACGGCTCGCCGGAGGCGACGCACTCCATGAACTTGTCGGTGATGGCGACGGAGACGTTGAAGCCGGTCAGCTTCAGGGTCTGCTGGAGGGACATGATCAGCTGCTGCTTCTGGGCCCCTTCCGGGAGTTCGGCCACGAGGTCCCAGAGCGGCTGAACGTCCTTCCCGGGTTGCTTGGCGTGAATGAACTCCTCGATGTCGGGATGGTCCACGCGCATCACCCCCATCTGGGCTCCGCGGCGATGGCCGGAGGAGGCGACGCACTTGCAGATCGCGTCGAAGATGTGCATGAAGCTGATGGGGCCGGAGGAGTGGGACTGGAGCTTGCGGATCAGGTCGCCGCGAGGACGGAGGGTGCTGAAGTCATAGCCGATCCCGCCGCCCATACGCATCGTGGCTGCGGCTTCCGCGGCCCGGACCATGATGGAGCCTTCGCCGTCCACAAAGCTGTCATTGATCGTCCCGGAGACGTAGCAGTTGTATGGCGTGACTTGGCGGGTGGAGCCCATCGCGGACTGGATGCGGCCCGCCGGGAGGAAGCGCATGCCCAGGAGGGCGTCCCGGAAGTCCGCGAAGTGCTGGTCATCGTCCTTCAGGGCCGCGGCGATCCGGTTCATGGCCTCGCGGAAGGACTCGCCGCTGCCGCGGTACTTCTGGGCGTGTAGTTCTTGTGAGTAGGGTACTTGTGGACCGTGCGTTTTGCGAGTCTCCTTGAAGGGTTGAGGGTTTTCTATCATATCGCTGCTCCTGTTCTTGGGCTACATCATAACGATGTCAATGCGCTCCGCGGCGCGGGTGATCGCGGTGTACAACCATTCCTTGCGGTCCTTCCCGTACCACTCATCAAAGAGCAGGACGTTGTTCCACTGCGAGCCTTGGGACTTGTGGACGGTGAGCGCATAGCCATAGTCGAACTCCTCCGCGTCCTTCCGCTCCCAATACTCCGGCTTGTTGCCGTGGAAGTAGTGGGGGTGGGCGCTGACTTCGACCTTCGCACCGTCCTCGCCTTCGATGTCCATGATGACATAGTCGCCGTCGAAGATCGTGTCACGGCGGACCTTCCAGAGCTGGCCGTTGAGCAGGCCCACCTCGTGGTTGTTGCGGAGGCACACCAGCTTGTCGCCTTCCTGGGGCAGGGCGTTCGTCCGCCCGAGGAGTTCCCGGGCGCGTCCGTTGCTCGTGATTCTCGTGGCGTTCCTGCCAACGAGGAGCTGGTCAGTGGACAGTACCATGTCCCGGAGTTCTTCGCGTGGCAGGCGGCCATAGGGGATCACGCGGCTGGCCCCGTAGTCGCCGGGGCGGAGCACGCGGCCCTCGCGGACCTCCTTGGACATCCAGATGATCGGGTTGTCCTGGGCCTGGCGGTGAATCTCCGTGAGCAGGATGTCTGGCTTGTTCTTGAAGAAGGGGGTGCCGCCCACGGGCGGGAGCTGTCCCGGATCGCCCAGGGCGAGGATCGGGCAACCGAAGCTGAGCAAGTCCTCCCCCATCTGCTCGTCAATCATGGAATACTCATCCACCACGAGCAGCGCGGCCTCGAACAGGGGCGACTCCGTGTTGAGCTGGAACATCGGGCGGGCGAGGTTGATCTGCTCCGCCTTGATCGCCGCATCGACCTTCTCCACGAGGGTTTCCGGGACGGGCTTGTGGGTGAGGAGCCGCGCCCGCTCCGCTTGGAGTTCCTTCAGGCGCTGCTGCGACTTGTCCTTGGGCGTGTAGATGAGCTTGTGGATGGTGCTCACGTTCGTCGCCCCGGACTTCGTGAGGACGTGCGCGGCCTTCCCGGTGTAGGCGGCGAAGTACACCGGACCATTGACGGTCGCGGCGAGGTGTTTGGCCAGGGTTGTCTTGCCGGTTCCGGCGTACCCGGCGAGCTGGAACACGGGCTTGTCCCGGGTCTTGAGCCAGCGCCCAACCCGGTCCAGCGCGGTCTGCTGTTGCGGACTCCACATGATGATCGTTCTCCGTTTCTGATGAAAAAGAGGGGGCCACGAAGGCCCCCAGAAGGTACGGCCCGAGGGGGCGGGCCGTCCGGGTCGGTCCCCCCGGTAGATCAGAACACCGGCTTGCCGCCGCCCGCGCCCTGGGCTTCTTCATCCGCGGAGCCCGGAGCCTGCGACTCATAGGCGGCGCGGGCCTTGCCCTGCTCAATCATCGACTTGATGTTCACAGCGGACTGGAACAGCGGGTCATCCGGGAGCAGGCGAGCCTGCTGGGCGTTCTCGCCGTCGAAGGCGATGGCGTCCCAGTTGAAGAACTGGCCCTTGTTGTTCTTCTCGCTCACGGTCTTGAGGCGGTAGCGGTGGGCGAACAGCGGAGCCGGAATGCGGCGACCGTCCGGCAGCGGAATCTGGATGGTCTTGGCCTTGGTCATCCAGCCCTTGTACTTCTTGATCTTCGTGGAGCTGAAGGCCAGGACCGCTTCCGAGGCGTTGCCGTCATCATCCAGCGCGATGCCGTACACGTAGAAGGTTTCGATCAGCTCGTTGCCGTCCGGGGTGCTGTACTTGCCATACTCCGAGGACGCTGCCTTGGCGTGGTTCACCAGATCGCTGTTGACTTCATGGATGCCCACGAAACCGCCGCCCGCATCGCGGGGCTTCCACTCCACGTACACGTGCTGGGTGGTCGCCGGGACGAAGGCGATGCCCTTCTTGCCGTCCCAGACTTCGCCGGTGACGGTGTTCAGGATCATGCCCTGGCGCAGGCTGTCGTTCTCCTGGAGCTGCGGGCTGAGGGCCTGAAGAATCTGGAGGAACGGGATGCTGTAGTCATCGCTGGTCTGGTTCTCGAAACCCGCGCCCGCGTAGTCGGCATATGCGCCATACTCCGCCATTGCGGTGTTCTGTTCCTTCACTGCGACATCGGTGGTCTTGCTTTCGGTCTTGGCCATGATAGGCTCCTTTGGTTCAATGTGAGCGGGTCGATTGGGCCCCCGGTCGAATAGCCCCTGCCGTCTCACCGGCTGTACCCGCTGTCACCCGCGGGGCGGTTCGGTTGGGAGGAAGGCCCGGGGCCGTCCTCCGGCATTCTGGTCACACTTCGATCTTGGACACGCGCTGACGATGGACCCCGAACAGGTCCAGGGGGACTTCCTCGCCTTCACGCAGCTTCTCGCGGACGAAAGCGGCAAGGGTCGAAGGATGGACGCGGGCGTTGTCGTCCACCTCGAACTCGTCCGCGAGACGCTGGCGCAGTTCATCAGCCTTCTCGTCCTCGCCCTTGCCGAAGGCGACGGCGACCACGCGCTTGATCATCGCGGCATGGCCGTTCTGCTTGAGCCAGGCGAAGGCGAGCGGGGCCTTGGCCTTCGGGATGCTGGCGCGGATCGTCTCGTCAATCTTGATCTTCAGGCCGGTGGTGGTCTTGAACTCACCAATGCCGATCTGGTCCATGAGTTCGGGCACCTGGCGCTCCGCGATGTCGCGGAGTTCTTCGCGGGCCTTGTTGAGCTGGGCTTCGAGGTCTGCGACCTTCGACTGGGCAGCGGCCTGTTGTTCGGCCAGCTGAGTGAGTTGGCTCAGTTCGCCACCGGCGGTCTGAGGTTGGACATAGTCCAGGTATGCGTTTTCACTTGACATGTGGTTCTCCGTTTCTTCGGTGAGGGGGTATTCCGATCACGCTGAAGAAGTATAGCCGGTCAATCGGAAGAAGTAAAGAGGCCCGAGGCGTCCACCGCGAGGTAGCGTTGGTCCTTGCCGCTCCACTGGAGCAGGGACACGTCCCCGTCATTGGCGTCTGCGGCAATGGCGACGGCGAACCCGATCAGGACCGGATTGCCCACGAGCAGGAGGTGGTCCCCCGGCCCGAAGTCGGCCAGCTTCTCCTTCAGCTCATCAATGAGGGGCTCCGGGCGGAACGGGGCCGCGGTCGGGCTGAGCAGGAACACCAGCTCACCGAACTCCTCCGCCGGGGCGAGGTTGAATTTGGGCTCGAACCGCTGCTTGTCGCGGTCCCAGCGGTGTTGGTTCTGTACAACAAATACACGGCTCATAGTAGTCTCACAACCAGTCTTTGAGGCGGTCGCCGGTGATCTGGCTCGCCACGTTGAATTTGTTCCTCAACGCTTCCACCACCTTCTCATCCACGGAGTCCTCAGCCACGAGGTCGATGTACAGCACGTTGTTGGTCTGTCCGATCCGGTGGGCGCGGTCCTCCGACTGAAGGCGGTCGATCAGCTTGAAGCTGTTGGAATAATAAATGACAGTCTTGGCTGCCGTCAAGGTCAGACCCGTCGCCCCCGCCGCGGGGTTGCCCACGAACACGCGGGCCTGTTCCTCCGGCGGGACGGCCTCCCGCCCGACCACCTGCCCGTTATGGTACAGGGGGCGCTCGCCCTGGAACCGGGCCTTGGCGTCCGCCCGCTCATCATCGTTCACCAGCCCATCATAGCGGACCGCGCTGATGCCGCGCTCGCGGAGGGCGTCCATGATCAACGTGATGTCCATCTGGAACCGGGCCCAGACGATCACCTTGTGCTGGGACTCCTCGATCAGATCGCAGAGCAGGTCCAGGCGACGGTTCGGCCCCGGGATTGTGTACACAGGTTCCGCTTCATCGTCGGTCGGGAGGTAGCCGCAGGTGATCTGCTGGAGGCGGAGGAGCCGGGTGATGGCGAGGGCGGCGATGACCGGGGTGGTGCCTTCCGCGCCCAGGTCGGGGGCGTCTCCGCAGTCTGGGCAGGGGTAGATGAAGCCGTCAAACTCCACCTCACGTTTGCCCAAGCAGGTCGGGCAGGCGTCCGGCGACGGCTCCGCGGCGACCGCAGCGGCGTCCCGTTCAATCCCGCCCGTCTCCAGCCACACGATGTACTCGTCACGCAACTGGCGATACAGCTTGCCCTGCTCCGGGGTCATCGGGAAGAACCGCTTGCTGTACAGCTTCGGCGGGAGGTCCAGCACGTCATCCTTCGTCACGCGGGAGGAGACGGGCTGGAGGAGGGCGTTCAGATCGTCCAGGCGGCGATAGCCCACCAGCACGTCATACTCGTTGCCATCGTTCTTCTTGGTCTTTGGGTTGAAGGCGGTCGGGTTCCAGCCCTTCTTCCAGATGCCGAAGTGCTGCTTGAACTCCGTGAAGGTCCCCAGCTGGTTCTTGTTCCAGTAGTCGTCAATCAAGAACTTGATCTGGCTGTAGGCGTCGAAGGGTCCCTGAGCAATCGGGGTCCCGGTCAGGACCCGCCTGAATGGGGCGTACTTCGCGGAGCGGAGGATGGACTTGGTGCGCTCCGCGGTCGGGGTCTTGATGTAGTGCGCCTCATCCAGGACGTACAGGAGGCGGCGCTTGTCGAAGAAGTCAATCAGCGCCCGCTTCCCGGAGGCGGTCATGAAGGCTTCATAGCTGATGGTGAGCCAGGCGAAGCCCTTGTGCTCGATGACGGCCTTGACCGCCTGCTTGTGCCACTTGGTGTCGGCCTTCGGGCTCTGGTAGTGGAAGGCCCGGACGTGCTTGATCACCTCATCAGGTACGTGGTCCGGGATTTCCTTCTCAACCCAGTTGCGGTGCACGCCGTTCGGGGCGACCACCAGCACGCCGTCGATGAGCCCGCGGAGCCAGAGCCAGCAGGCGGTGTCGATGGTCAGCTTGGACTTGCCGGTGCCCTGTTCCCAGAAGATCGCGCGGGCTTCTTCTTCGCGGGAGCGCAACCACTCCTCGCGCTGGTGGTTGAAGGGTTCGGTCTTGAAGGGGTATTCCATAGGGTGACTCCATTTCTCATAGCGATGCCCGGAAGTATAGCCCAGCGGGGCGGCGAAGGCGAGCGGAGAATCATGTGCGCTTGGGACGGTGGCCCAACGCTCGACTTCGTGTGCTGAAGAAGTATGAAGTGGAGTAGGCAGGGAAGCCCAGCGGGGCTGGGGGTTTATATATTCTTCTTCTTCTTCTTCTTAACTTACTTAACTTACTTACCTTAAAAGCCTGGGAGCCCTTCGGACACTCAGAACGGTCGCCGGTCGCCTCCCTGGGCAGGAGGTCCGGGCGATTTATCGGGCGAAGTAGAACTGAACTGGAGAAAGTGAAGTAACCTAAGCGCAGGAGGGTCGGAGCTGTTACGGCGCTGGGCTTTCGATGGCGCTTGGGGTCTATACTTCTTCAGGTGTGAAGGTAAGTAGCCCAAGCGCATCCTCATTTCTGGAACCACTCCTTGAGCCCGAGGAGGAACAGGGAGACCAGGCCCGACAGGAAGATGCCCACCAGCGCAACGGTCCCCTTCCGCTTCAGGTCCTCCCCGGACTCGCGCCACTGGCGGAGGTATTGGAAGTCTCGCTGCATGGCAAGCGGGTCCGAGGTGTCCACCCCGAGCTGAATCAGCGTCTGTTTCACGGCTTCGGCCACCACGCTGTTCAGCTCCGCGTGCGACATGGCGACCTTCTCCGCCGCGCGGTCCGCGGCGTTTTCAACGGCCTGGGTCGCCGCCCGAGTCGCCGCCCGAGTCGCCGCGCTGACGGCGATCTGTTCAACCTGCTCCGGCGTCAAGGGCATGGTCGGTCCTCCTTCTTGTCCAAGGTGTTCGTTGGTGACTATTTTAGCGGCCAACGAACAACTTGGCAAATTTTAGATCGCCACGCCCGCGGACCAGCCCGCCGCCTTGAACGCTGACAGCTTCTCCTCATCTTCGATGTAGGCGACCCAGCCCAGGCGGGGGTTGGCGAAGGCCCAAAGGCTGGCCGTGGCGTCCCAGACCGCGACCTGGTTGTCATAGCCCTGCCACAGGCCGGTCGCCGCGGCTCCGACAATGTAGGTGTCGCCCGCCGCCGGGGTCGCCGGGGGTGCGGTCAGGTCCCGGTCCTTCACGGACAGGTGGAAGCCGAAGCGGCCCATGCGCAGCAGGTTCGCGTCCATGCCCGCGTTCCAGCCGTTCTCGCCGTAGTCCCAACCATACACGAGGCCGGAGCGGGTTTCAGTTTTCGATGCCATGTTGTTCTCCTGTTACGGGTTGCGCGGAACGAGGCCCGGGATCA
>DYKZ01000001.1:84962-111818 GCA_020722345.1 Anaerolinea thermophila
CGTCCAGCTCGCCGTTGATGCGGAGGTTCGCCGGGCGGTAGGGCCGGGCCGCGCGGCCTTGGATGACCACAGGCAGCTCCGGAGCGAGGTCCGGGTTCAGCTGCCCCAGTCCGGTCACGCTTGCGAGCTTCACCCGCACGGTTTCGCTCGTCACGTATTCCGTAGGCGAGCCTGCACCGTACAAGTCCCAGAAATAGATGACAGCACCGTCAGGGTGTGTTTGCGGAGTGGTGTCGAGGATGCAGCGGCGAACGGTGATGGAGCTGGTGCCCGTGATCGACTCCACCCACACCAGCTCGGAACCAATCTGCGCCCAGCACGGCAGTTCCAGCATGTCGAGATCCACACCGTTTGTGATCGGAATCGTCGTTGCGAAACGGGACAGAGCGCCGACCACAGTTGCAGTCGGGCAGAAGTCGATCAAGCCCACCTCTTCAAACTGCGTGTCAGACACGCCGGCTGTGAACATGCGCGCCTGGATCGATGCGCTGTTCGGACGTCCACATGCCGCGCCAACGTATCCTAAGTCGGGATTCGTGGCAAGATCGGTGTCGACGGTCGTTTGCCCTTGCGTCTGCACAAGTTCCAGATACGGCGCTTCGAACGCGATCTGCTTCGTGATAATGGTGGGCGGGCTGTTCGGGTCTTCCCAGGCTGGGGGCTGCGGCTCCACCGGCGGCACAGCGGGCAGATCGAACACGTCCTCGGTGCAAGTCAGGCGAATGCGGTTCGTCTTGCCGTCACCGTAAGCAATGCCCGTGACACGCATGACGACGTCGTTGATATTGTAGTCCGCCCACGACCAGCGGAACACACTACCGACAGTCAGATCCTTGGCTGTACGGTCCGCGTAGATGGTGCAGGTTGCACGCTGCGTTGACAAGCTGTTCAGGTCGCGCTGAGCCACACGGGACGCAATGCTGGGGTCCACGAACCCTGGATATTGCATCGTCGTTCCGATGGTGACGCCCTGCATCTGCTGGAGAGCGATGTCCTGCGCGGTCACACTGGCATCGCGTCCGGTGTTCACGTTCCAGTAATTGACCGTCACCGCGTTCACGAGCTCGCCAAACGCGGGTCGAGAGAAGTTCTCCACCCGATCGATATTGTCCTCGTTCAGGTGAATCAGATCTGGTTTGTTATAGTCGCCCCGGATGAGCTTGAGTGTGAACAGCCCAGTTTTGCGATCGACGTACAGCGCAGCATCAATGTGGCGAACGATGTCCGAGATGAAGTCCTCGATCGACTTCTGCCTATCCCACAGAACGCTGATGCCCATACGCTCCGCGTACAGCGTGTCAGCAGCTTTCATGAAGGACTGGTCGTCGACGTCCGTGTCCGAGTACCCCATACCCCAATCTGGATCGGTGAGGCATTCCCGGATGATGTGCGCGGGGTTCATGGCGGAACTGTCACCCATGACCGCGAAGAAGACTGCATCGTACAGCGCACGCGAGTTCGCGGAGTCTACGACGGGAATGCCGTCCTGAGGGGTGTTGTCGATCAGCGCGGTGTACGAAGTGTTATTGAGGTCGATGTTAATCGCAAAGATGTCAACCTGATTGACCGCGTAAGCACCCGAGCGGCTGATCATATCCCCGTGGTTAGCCACAGCGTCGTCGACCGAGCTCACCGGCGTGGGTTCACCGTCCGTGATGAAGAACATCGCGCGTCGACGAGAGTCGCTTGAGGAAGGTTGGAAGAAGCTATCCGCTATTTCAAATGCGGAGTTGAAGTTCGTTCCCCCTCCGTCAGTGACGATACCCTCAACGAAGTTTCGAAGGTCCACGAAATCCGATGTCTGCGCGTTATAGCGCGTCATCGTCGTTGTGCCTCCGCTCCAGCCCACGATACAGATGTCGACTTGCACCTTCGAATCGATGCGCATCTGGTTGATGGAGTCAAGCACGTCCTTGAGCTGGTCCTTAGCGATGCGCAGGCGTGACTGACCGCCGATCAGCGTGTCCATGGAGCCGGACTTGTCGAGTGCGAAGTAGAACATCTGCCGCGTCTTGAAGTTCGACGCGACCTTAATCTCCGCTCGAGGGTAGTACCATTGAGCCACACCGTTCTGACGGGTGTGAATGCGTTGCAAGCGGAACGACCAGCGCTTCAGATACGGGTTCAAGCCGAGATACACTTGGCGGAGGACCACACCAGCCACCCCGCGAAACGCCGGCACCAGCCCGCCTAGGCGCGATTGCAGGTAGTCGTTCACACCCTGCCCGGGCCCACCTGGCTCAAAATCGACCGCGCCTTGCACGCCACCCTCTCGCGACTCACCGCCGAAGAGTTCGGGATTGTTGACGTAGATCCGCCCGGATTTGCGGTCTCCGACCCAGGCGTCTTT
The DNA here is from genome assembly GCA_020722345.1 of Anaerolinea thermophila. Classification (GTDB taxonomy): domain Bacteria; phylum Chloroflexota; class Anaerolineae; order Anaerolineales; family Villigracilaceae; genus UBA877. The sequence goes on from DYKZ01000001.1 coordinate 87,313, forward strand.
CGTGTCAACTTTGATACGAAGGATTTTATCCACGGGGCCATGACAGAGGATCATGTGCATCCCGAGATAATACTTGTATCCGACAGTGACTTTCTTACTTCTGCCGCCCACGAGCCGCCTCCACTACTTGAAGGGCCATCGGATCGCCTGTTGCAGCGAGCTTGTCGGCCGGAATACCGTTCTGAAGGAAGTCAGACCAGTCCAGGTCGTGCTTCTTGAAGAAGTCCCGCGTACCGCGTGAGCACATCTTCACAGAGCGTACATCGTCCATGCGAATGATGAGGGTGTCGTCGGTCATTTCTTCCCGCCCTTCTTCTTGATTGCGACAGCGCGGAGATCTCCGTACCAGACGACGTTGGCACTGTCGATATCTCGCGTTCCGAACAGCACGGGGATTTCCCGGCCCTCCTCCGCGGTAGGCACCTGGATCTCACCCAGGCCGGCAGGCTTGTGGCTCTGCGCCTTGGGCGTCATCGAATAGGCAACGACCAGCGCGACAATGAAAACTGCGATGTACCACCAGACCATGATCGCGCCTTCTTAGAGGATGGAACTGCCGTCCATGGGGTTTCGAGTTGGAATCCAGTCGAAGCCCCCATAGTTGTTCAGGTTGTTAAACTTGCCCGCGCACGTCAGGCGGGTACGGTCGCAGCCAGGGAACATACGGCACGCAATGCCTCCGTAATATTTGCCGTAGGACAGACCGTAACCGTCTCCGACCAGCGCTTTGGCGAGCGATTCAAACGGGCGAATCAATACGAGCTGGGAACCCACATGCGAGACGATGAATCGCATGGTGCCGTCCGGGCCCTCGAGAATGCCTCCAGTGAAGAACCCATTCGGTTGATCAGCAGCTTCCGGAACGGTGACGACCTTACCGTTGATGGCGGTAGGGATGCCGCCGTAGGCGAACGATTCCTTGTTCAGTCCGCAGCCCCGACCGTACAGCATATGACGACAGGTTCGCTGATAACGTGCCCGCAGGCCTGGGCGGCGCAAAGATGTGAAGATAGATTCGAAGTTGAGAACGATCTCCGACATGGTGGGCTTAACGCCGGCAAGCCTGCCTTTCCACACCACACTGATTTCATCGTCGTCGTCCCGTTCGTAGATCGTGAGACCTACCAGCGTCTCGACCTGATCGTGCAGCCAGCGGATGCCCATCGGGTTATCGAGTGACATACGCACTTCGAGGTTCGCGCGCGAGAGTTCGTTCTTGATTTCGGCTTCGGTGCGACCGATGGCCATGGGCTCGTACGTCTCGCCCTCGTATGTGACCCACTCGTCCCCGCTGGTGAAGGTCCACACATTGGATTCGGTGGGCACTGCCGACATGATCGCATTGTAGAGCGCGTCGGAGTTCGTGGAGGACAGCACGGGCACACCGTCGCGCGGGGTGTTGTCCAGGAGGCCTAGATACGTGGTGTCGTACAGGTCGACTGACAGGCAGTAGATATCGACATCGTTGCCAGTGGACGGTGCAAAGGAACCAGTCCGACCAATCATATCTGCACAGTTTGTGGCGGCCTGGGCTGCGGAGCTAGGCGGTTCAGGCTGTCCGTCGGTAATGAAGAAGCACGACTGACGGAAATCAGCAGGGGTTGGCGTCAGGTAGTACGACCGCGCAATCACCATCGGCAGATTGTAGTTCGTACCGTCCCACGTCGGCTCCAGTGCATCTACAAACGCCTTGAGCTCGGCGATGTTGGCGGTCTGCACACCGCGGCGAACGATGTCGACAGTAGATCCAGAGAACCCGCAGATGCCGATATGCACCTCAACATTCTTCTCAATGCGCTTGCGGTCAATCTCGTCGAGAACTTTCTTGACCTGCTCCTTGAGGATCATCATGCGGGTCACGCCTGGAGCAACCTGCTCAGCCATTGAGCCGGACCTGTCCAGGATGAAGTAGAAGTTCTGGTTCCCGTCGAACGGGTCACGCATACCTACTTCAGTGAAGCGATAGAGTTCCGCATGTGTCGTCAAGGTTGAATCTCCACAGTGTTCACCGTGGCACGCAGAACGCTGTTCCCGAGCCAGTTGAGTTCAACGCGATCAGTATCCAGACGACGCAGGCCGAGGAAGCTGATTGCTCGAATGATGCTGGCCTGGATATTGAGGTTGCTGTCAAGGGTTAACTCTAGCACACCTGGAGTCGGAGTAGCAATCCCCGTCACAGTACGAGCTAACCACACACCGCCAGCATTCACCGCGATGTGGTTTCGATTGGGCGGCCAATCGGTGTACCCGTCGGCGGGATTCACCCTCAGCTTGTTCGTCAGCGTGCCCGTGGATGCGTTGCGCAGATCGTTCTCGTAGGTGGGCTCCCAGAAGCGACGGAAGCGCCCAGCACGGCGCATGAGCCAGCCCCGCAGCGCACGCACTTCAGCAGGGCCGTTGGCGAGCATGTGGCGCGGACGCAGATCTCGGTTGAAGTTCCACGGATAGCGATTCTCCACAAGGCCGAGCTCATAGTCGATGCGATCGGTGCGCGTGGTCAACGCGGTACTGATGAGCCCGTCGTTGAAGAGCGTCGGATCGAGGTAGATGTCGTTCCCGAGAAACTGCGCGGGAACAGTAGCGTCCAGCGCGAGGTTATCCTCCACCTCGAAGATGATGCTGGTGCTACCCTCAAAGCCGTTGGACGCTCGGGTGATGTCATCCCGAATGCGGCCGACGCGCACAGGCAGCAAGTAGGCGTTCTGGAACGCGACTGTGAACCCATCAATGGTGATGGAGGTCGCATCCATAGCCGCAATCTCAACGACTTGCCACAGGTCGGGACTTTGCCAGAGCAGGGCAAGCCCGTTCGGACGCAAGTCATAGTTCACCGTATCGCAGAGGATCGTCCGGGTGTTCGCAATCACCGTTCCAAGGTGTTGCACCTCAGCCCACACAGGCACAGCCCATTTCAGACGCAGGGCGCCATAATAGGCCAGATAGGCGCGCAGCTTGCTGACGTTACCTTCCGGGATGTCATAATTGAACGACTGCCTGGCATGGTTGCGAAGCTGGATCGCTTTCTCGGTTCCGTTGAACGACTGCATGAGGTCTGTCTTCCATTCCAGGTTCTCCCGCATGGGAGCCCGGGCAGGAAAAGGCAGGAAGGCGAAGTCTCCGAGCGACGTTGTAATCTTCGCCATCTTAACCCCCGTTCAGAATGGCACGGGTCTGATCGGAGTTGCGTCGCATCACGTTCATGATCACTTCTTCGCCCTCCGGCGTGCTGAGGTAGTCCCCGACCAGTGCCGGATCCACCACGTTAATGATCCGCGCATTCAGTGCGGGCTGCGCTGCGCCTCTGCCGGCATTGCCCGTTGCTGCGTCCGTACCCTTGCGCACTTGAGTCGGGGTAGCGACGCTCACCGTTTCGCCCGGGCTCGCCCGGAACGCCACCATCTGCGAGTCAGCTCCACCGCTGCCTCCGACCTTAAAACTACCACCCGTCATGAAGCCCACGTTCTGCGCGACGATCGAGGCTACGTTTGCCGCGGCAGCAACACCAGCCGCGGCAGCCAGCGCATAGTTGGCAGGGGGCGGCGCGCTTGCCAGGGCCTTCTGCACAGCCAGGACACCGTCGATCGTGGCCTGCGTGATCGCTGCTGCCTTGCCAATCGCTGCAATCTTCTTGTTCTCCGAACGGGACAGAGTTGCAAGGTTGCCGAAGAAGCTCTGCGCGTTCTGGAGCTGGATCTGCTGCGCCTGCACGTTGACCTTCGCCTTCATTTGGGCGGCAGTCTGTTCGCTGATCAGATCTGCTTGCCGCATCTGATCGATCTGCAGATACATATTCTGAAGCGAGGCCAGCTGAGCGTTGATCTGTTCCTGCGTACCAGCGAACAGATCAGACCCGACACTGTTCATCAGCGCGTTCGTTGCGTCAGCACTGGTGAAGCCGCTGGACGGGTTAGCCAGCAAGTTCTTAATCGCTTCAATCTGCGTGGCGAAGTTCTGGCGCGTCTGGACGCTGTTCTGCAGAAGCGAATCCTGCGCCGCCACAACCTCGTTCAGACGCTGCATTGCCTCCAGCTTAGCGCGCAGGCTTGCGGTCTCTTGCTCATTCAGGATGATACCCTGGGACTTGAGCTCCTTCTCGTACTGCATCATCTGCTGTTGAATCTGACGCTCGCGGTTATTCAGACCGAGAAGCGAAGTCTGCTCGTCGATCTCACGATTGATCTTGCCCAGCGGATCAATCGCGTCCTGATAATGCGTCTTCAAGAGCTCGAGGTAACGCGCCTGATCCTGCGTGGTAATCAAGCCCTTGGCAACCGCCTTGTTGAGCGTCTCCTCGGCCTTCGCCATCTCCAGCTTAGCACCTTCGACCGGAGCAATAGTGTTCAACAGGCTGCGCAGTTCGTTCTTGAGCTTCTCGAGTTCCTTACGTTGCTTCTCCAGTTTCTTAGCATCCAGACCGGGGGCGCGCAGTTGGCCCAGCGGATTGCTGAGATCAGCGCCGCCAGCCTGTTCACGCGCAGCACGCTCGCGACCGATTTCCTGCGCCCGCTTGATGCGGTCTTCCAGGAAGCGTTGAGCGTAGTCGACGGAGTTGAATCCGTCCATGAATGCGGTGCCCACGTCCTTTCCGAGCTGAGCGGCCGCGCCCTCGTTCTCGTTCGTCAGTTGCAGATTCAGAGTGGCAATCTTGCCTAGCCCCACGAATTCGGTCACGCTGCTCAGCAGTTGACCCGCCCCGTTGACGAAGTTACCGATCTTGCCAAGAATGACGTTCAAGGCCTGCGTGAACAAGTCGCCCATTGCAGCGGGCAGCCCCTTGAACAGCGCGATCACGGCCTTGATGGCACCGAACCAGGCGCCAAAGTACGTGTCGACTGCCTTAGCTACGAGGCGCAAGATACCCACAAGGCTGATGTCGACTTCACCGACCCAGCTCTTGATCATGTCAATGGCAGGGCCAAAGGTGCGTTCGGCCCAATCTGCGATCAGCGTGAAACCCTGGACGGCGCTCTCCCATACTGCACGCATCAGGTCGCCCAACGAAGTCACGTCGTCAGTGCCCAGCTTGATCTGATCCCGGAACAGGGTCAGGGCAGTGATTGCGCTGGTGATCAACACCAGCAGAAAACCGATCGGGTTGGCTGCAATAGCCGCGTTAAGCGCCAGCACAGCCGCGCGCACAGCGTTGATCGCCGCTACCCCGCCTTGCACCAGCACAAACCCCGCAGCCACCGAAATAAGCGACTTTGCCACGAGGTCGAAATTCTCGGCAAGCCACTTAGCAGCTTCGCCCAGCTTGTTACTGATGCCCAGGCTGGCGTCCATCTCGCCAATCCACTTCATGAAGGCGTTGCTGATCAGGGTCATACCCTGCGAGATGGTGATGGACGACTTGGCGAAGTCGGAATTGATCTGGTCGGTGCCCGCCATGACGGCATCGAAGAACTCACGCGAAGTGAGCTTGCCGTCCAGCATCATCTTCCGGAGCTGGCCAATGCTGCCGTCCGCGCCCTTGATGTTGTTCGCGACGACCTGCAAGATCGCGGGCGCGCCTTCCAAGATAGAGTTGAATTCTTCCGCACGCACTACACCCGAACCCAGCGCCTGGCCGAGCTGCATCAGCGCACCCTGGGCTTGTTCTGCGGTCGTAGCGCTGGACGCGAGCACCTTGCCCACGTTTTCGGTGAAGCCGATCAATTGTTCCTGGGACACGCCCAGTTCTTTACCCGCTCGCGCGGTGCGGCTGTAGAGCTCCACGATGTTCGTGAAGCCTTGACGGGTGTTCTGCGCAGCGCGGAAGAGCTTGTCGGCGACCGCTGCCGCTTCTTCGGTGTTGCGCGTGGCTACCCGGATCTGGCCCGCAGCGCTGGCCCATGCGTCGGCGTAGCGTCGGATCTGGTCAATCGCCAATACACCAGCAAGCGCGCCGAGGGCGCGCTTGAGCATGTCGACACCGCTGGCAGCCTTCTCAGACGAATTGCCGATGTCCTCGATGTTCCGCTTGACGACCCGGGAACCGTCTTCCCGGATTCGGATGTCAATAGTTTCGGTCGCCATTAAAGTTCCTCACGCAGCGAGGTCTGCAATAAGCTTCCGGCGCCCTGCGCAGCAGCGACTCCGACCAAGACTGCCTTCTCAACGAAGCCCGCGGGAGCTTGCGCTGACCAGCCGTCATTGAGCCGTCCGATATATGGGAGATTGTTCGTGATGTGGATGGAGCTGCCGCCTCGATACTTCCCGATCTCGGCTTTGCCTTGGTCGATGGCGGCCTGGGCATTAGCGCCGCCGGTAGACCCATCCTTGCCTTCGGAATAGGCCTCGCGCGTTCCATCAGCAGGACTACCGATGTTCACCTGCCAGTTGGAACGCGCGCGGCCGGTGTCAACAGGGGTTCCGATGACCACAGCACTATCGACAGCGAGCGCGACCTTCCGCACCATCGCGTCAGCGTTCTGTTCGATACGCTGACCGATGACCCGGATCCGTCCTGCAAACTGCCTCAAGTCAGCCATTCGATTTCCCCTTTGGTTCAGTGGCCTTCTTGAGCTTCTTCGCCTTGAAGTCCAGGTAGACCGCGTCGAGTGACTGTACGTGGTAGAACAGATCCTCTCGTTGCTCCCCTTCGACCTGATGCTCGTCTGCCCACTGTTTGATGGATAGCCAGCTGATCGGACCCTCTGTCATGTACCCCGTACCCCTGCACGACGTCAGGTCCATGAAGGCGAGGTAGTAGAAATCAAGTCCTAGCAGCAGTTCAGGGGCATTGGCAATCTTCTCTGGCAGCGGAAGCCGCTGTTGAACACACTGTTGAATAATGAACTTCTCTGTCGGGCCCTGCTCCAAAAAGTAGAGCAGGACGTCCGTCAGTTTTTTGCGTCGGCTTCCCGCACCTCCTGGCGGAACAGCGCAGCGCGCTGGCTCTGTTCCTGGATGTCGCGGAACAGGTCAGGCAGGTCATCGAACAGCTTCAAGCAATTCTCGACCGAGAACTCCATGTCGTTGCCGTTCTCATCTTCGACGTTTTCCCAGCCGAGGACGATCGTTTCGGCATAGACTTGCTTGATGATCTTCTCGACCAGCGCGGTCTCGATGATCTCGTTCTGGATCTGACGGCGATACGGCTTGACGCGGATCTCCATCCGCTTCTCGTAGGCCTTGTTGGCGCCACCGGCGCGGGCGATGCGGATCGTAATCGGCTTGCCCTTGCTGTTCTCGCCGTACTCGAGGAGGATACCCTCCTTCTCCAGGCTGTTGTCGGTCTTGAATTGTTTGTACAGGCTCATTCGATCACCTCATGATGCAAGTTTCAGGGCGCGAGCACCATTGCCCGCGCCCCCGTAGCTTACACTCCGCCTGCAACATCCGGCAAGTAGGAAAAGCTCTGGAAGAGCAGGGTGTGCGCGAACTTGCTCTCCGCAGCATTGGTCTCCAGCGGCAGGGTGATGGCCTGGTCCTGCTCCACCGCCAGACGGCCGTCGCCCAGCGACAGGAGCGGGATGTCCCACAGCAGCGCGAAGTTCTTTTTCAGCATGATGATGTCGAGGGTGACATCGCTGTTGTTCCGCACCGCCTGGACCGCTTGCACGTCAGCAAAGTAGGCCGTCATGTTGCCGCCCACCTCGAAGGTGCCTGCGCTGGTGTCGAAAGCGCCCAGCACACCGATCGCCTTGTTCGGGGTCACATTGTTGTTGACGGTCAGGGTCATTTCCGTCGCAAACGCAAACAGCGGGACCGGGGAGGAATCAGTCGCGCTCACCAGCGCCAGCTTGATGCGGCTGAAATCGCTGGAGGTGTTGAACGCAGCCCCCGGAGCCAGCGACGGACGGGTGCCCGTCTTGACGCCCTGAGCGCCGGTGCGCTGTTCGTTGTCCACCGCGACGAAAGACAGGTCGATCGTGACCTTGTCGGCCTGTGCGATGTTGAGCGACAGCTCGTTCGGTACAGCACCCACGAGGTACTCGGACATCGTGCCGTTGGCGTCGGCGCCCAGCGTGCGCTCCACCTGATAGGTGCGACGCTTGATCAGGGCGGGGTCCGCTTCGTTCTTCAGCACAGCACCGAAGAAGATACGGATGGTCTTGCCAGTGCCCACTTCCGCAACACCATCCCACGAGGTCTTGTCGAACTCGATGTAGGTAGCGGTGATGGCGTTCACTCGAGCGAATCCGCGGTTGTCGGCGAATTGCGTGCCCACTGCATCACCTCCGAGGTACACCCACTCACCCGGGATGAGGCCCAACGTGGTCATATCGAACGTACCACTCGCACGGCTCAACCGCACAAGGTCACCGTTCAGGGTGATGTCCACCGTCTCGCTCGCAAACTGGTAGCCGACAGCGGTCAGCTTGGCAGTAGCGGGCGGGTTAGCTTCGTCGACCACGGTCTCGTTGACCACAACAGCGGTTGCAGTGCTTGCACTCGCAACAGACTTCAGTCCATTGTTGGCGGTCACACCGAAGCCCTGCGCCAGCACGAGCTGATTCGCCAGGAAGCCGGTCAGGCCGGCCGCGGCTGCGTAGGTCTTGGACGATCCCGTGACGCCGGTCACAGCGGTGGCCGCACCGTTCAGCGGAGCAGTTGTCTTCTTCTCGCGGATGTCAGCAAAGAAGAAGCCCTGGAGCAGGCGGGTCGTGTTGTCGAAGGTCAGATCCTGGTTGAAGCCACCGGAGGCGTCCAGGTCGGTCGTCACGCCTTTCTTGCGCTGGCGAGACGGGTTGATGGGATTGCGCGCCACGGTCGAGATCTGACCGCCGAAATCGTTGTAAGAGTTAGGTTCCAGCGCATACCACACCGGAGAGCCGGGCAGTTGCTTGAGGGCGGACTCTTCCGCGAACCGGAGGCCCGTTACGTTCGAATCAATCTTGTTTGCCATGTGATCACCTCACGTCGTCATAAGAGAAGGTTGCCAGGACGTTCAATTGCTCGAACGCCCCACTCGTGCCCGCTTCGTTCATCCGGACGTCACGGAACCACAATTCCGGATGGCGGGACGCCTGGTAGGCATCCACAACGAGTTGAGCGGCGTCGTATCCGGCCTTGGAGCCATCTCCCACGGGGGCGAACACTTGGATAAAAACGGTGCCGGTTCGATTCCAGCGCCTTGTGGCCTGGTCCCCAGCCAGCGAACCTTGATTACCAGTTGCGTGCCGGATTGTAGCACGAGCCCACACTGTCTCGCTAGTGGGCACGCTGCCGGGAACGTCGGTGTACACAGCAGGGAAACCAGTACCGTCCCAGGCCCCTTTGAACACCCCGAGGATGATGTCACGTGCCTCGTCGAAGGTCATCGCTTCACCCCGAACACGTAGAGGACGGTCGTCGGTCCTGGTTTCAGTTCCTGCGCCCAATCGATGTTCCAGCGTACACCCTCATCAAGAATGACGTGAAAATCGGCAAGCCCAATATCCGTGGGCGCAACGAGTGCGACTTGATCGACGCGGTCGAGCAGCTCCTCTTTGACGATGTCGCGGCCCAGACCGGAACCGGACGCAGGTACGAACACGGCGGGCAAGGTGCGGGACGTGGCTACCGTCGGCGCTCCGGGGCCCTTCCAAGGTTTCGAAGTGTCAACAGCAGTCGCATCCAGCTTTTGAATCTGGACCTCGCGACCATTCTCCGCAATCAGTTCTTGCGCGAGTTGGACGAATTCGGTGTAGTCGGTAGCCATGCGATCACCTGATTACCTGGCTCGCCGAATAAACCAGCCCTCGTAGAAGCATGTCCGCCGCAGGGTACGGGCGGAACAGCATGGGCGTCGAACCCAGGCCCGTCTGCGCGACAGAATATTCGGTTTCGATAGGGCCGACCTTCTTCTTGCTGGCGACGACACTGAGGCCGCTGGGATCCACCTTCAGATCCGGTGCAAGGGCGGCGCTGAGGGCACGGACCGCGTATTCGAAGCACGCACGCTGGAGCTTGACAGGCACAGTGTCGTCAGGATAGGCGTCTGCGTTCTTGCGTGGCCAGGACAGCGCTTGAGTGTCGGTTTTCTTGGTCCCGATGAAACGATCGCCAAAACGCCCTTCGATGTAGTCAGTGGCCTGAATCAACACCGATTGCTTCTGTTCGGGCGTACCCGTCCAGGCAGTGATTCCGCGGTCTGCAAAATACGAGTCGGCGTCAGCGACTGCACCGTACGAGTTGGCGTCGGGCTTGCCGGTGCCGTCTTCCACGACGAAAGCCATCAGGCGCCCTCCCCGATCTTGACGAAGTTACTGAGGCCTGTGTCTAGCATGAGTTCGAAGCCGGCAACAGGGGTGACCACAGCTCCGCGGGCCACCTGATCCAGCACCAGCATTCCGCCGGCGTCCAGATCTGGTGCGTGGATGGTGCGGTCGCTTGCGCCTACGATGGTTGCAGCGGGGTCGCCTTCTACGGACCCCGCTACGCTGCGCAGAGCTAGACGAGCGTTGGCTGGAAGCGTCACCGCGCCGACAGCAGGAGTCGCCATCAGAGCCTTGAAAGCACTGATGTTCTGGCGTTGCTTACGACGCTTGGAGACTGCCTCCAGCCATTTCATCTATTAGCTCCCGGGACGTTGAGTGCCGCGCTGGGTCTTGCGGGCCATGGCGGCGTCCAGCGGAGAGCGCAGACCGCGCTGGAGCTCCTTCAGATCCAGGCCGCTTTCCTTCAGCAGTTGCTTCTTGGCCGCGCGCTCTTCAAGCTGACGGCGCTGGGACGCGAGGTATTCCTGGATGGCGTTCGGGGTGTCGTCCTTGACCGGGCGCACCGCTTCCAGCTTGGCCCGGAGGTCATCTTCCTTCTGACGCTCGGTCACGAATTCAGCTTCGAGCTTGGCGCGGGCTTGGCGCAGTTCTTCGACCTTCTCCGACTGCGCCGCGAGCGCCTTTTCCAGCGCTTCGACTTCATCGGAAGAAGCGGGAGCGGGTTGCGCCACCGGGGGCTGTTCGGTTTGCTGACCAGACTGATCAGCAGGCTCGGTGCTGGACGGGGTTTCCGCGGGCGGCTGCGGGGCGGCAGGGGCCGCGTTTTCGGTGCTGCCGGTGCTACCCCCTTGGCCTTCCTGCTGCGTGGCCTGCTGGTCGGTGCTTTTGGCTTCGCCTTCGGTGGGCGGGGTCCAGGTCTCGGCGGTCGCACGGGAAAAGCCCGGGGCAGCGGCGGCCACCTGATCACGGGTGATGGTCTGGTCCGAGGCCAGCATCTTGACCGTGTCCAGACGGGGAAGACCGTCGGCGGTCCAATGGTTGTCGTTCTTGACGTCCAGCTTCTTGAGTGCGTCGACGATCTTCTGAGTCATGTCAGTTCTCCATTACGTTGCGGTGATGGTAGCGGTCTCCGCACTGGTGGAGGTCTCCGCTGCCGAGGGTATTGGTGGCGGTCACGCGGACGCTGATCTTTGTACCCACATCCGCAGCCTGCAGAACGTAGGTCGTAGGTCGTATCGGTCGCGCCCGAGATCGGAGCACCATTCCGCAGCCACTGATGGGTGTAGGTCGGCGCAGGATCTCCGGTCCAGGTTCCGTTCGTGGCGGTCAGGGTCTCGCCCGAAACGGTCGTGCCGGTGATTGCCGGAAGGACGGTGTTCGTCGGATAGGAACCGTCAATTTCCTCGATCTCGGTTGCGGTGGCGCCTGCCTTGAGGCGGGCGAACACGTTTGCAACGGAGGTCGACAGACGGGTGGCCTGGGCGCTGAGCCACGCCAGCAGGCGCTGGGAATGGCGGACGCGATCCTGGTCCCGCTGACGAAGGTGTCGGATATAAGGTGTGCGAGCCATGATCGTCTCCTAGTGCGAAAGAAGCCCGGGTCCGAAGACCCGGGCTGTCCGGTTCAGAGACCCGCTTAGAACTCGCGGGTAATCAGGCGAGCGATGCGGATCTGCTTGCGCTCCGGGAACACACGGCGCCAGCTGTCGGCGTGGGCCAGGTTGTTCGCGGTGTTCGCGTTCGACGGACCGCCAGCGGCCGGGGTGCCGGCAAACTGATAGCCGACCGGGTGCAGGATCCACTCGTGGCGGTTGTGCAGAACGTCCTGACCGCCACCGTTACCAGCAGCAGGCTTGCGATCGACCTCGGTCGGCACCTTGGGCGAACCCACACCGGCACGCACCGCACCGCGGCCGAAGAGCCAGGTGTTGAACACGCCAGCAGTGCGCGGCACGCCGTCATCGACAATCACTTCGCGGCCCAGGAAGGTCGGGATGCGGATCGCCTGACCGTTCACACTGTCGCTGATGAAGTCGATCAGGTTGTTCTTCAGTGCGCGGGCATAAACCAGCGAATGCATCATCACCATCGTCAGGTCTTCCATGGAGTCGCCCATGGTAGCGGTCGCATCGATGAACGCTTCCGCGCTGAAGTTGGTGACGCCGTCCACGAACGAAGTGCCCGAGATGTCGTGGGTCATGTCGTTCTGCGTGTGGGTATCCGCACCGGACGGAGCCGCAGCGTTGTCCGCGAACACGCCATTGATGGTGGCGACGAACGCAGCCTGATGACGACGGGTCCAGTAATCGGACACGCGGGTGGCAATGGCCTGCATCGGGTCCGCACCAGCGAGGTCAGCTGCCAGGTTCATGGAGCTCCAGGAGTTGTTCCGCGACAGGCGGACCTGAATCTCGGTGGCGGTGCCGATCTTGTTGGGCGAGCTATTGGTCGCCGGGTCGTCGGACGAGACGTTCTCGGCATCGTTGTCGAGGTCCTTGAAGGACGGTTCGTTGAAGGTCAGACCGCCCCCTGCCAGCACAGCGTTGAGGCGCTCATCGGAGACAATCGCGCCCGAACGAATCAGGCGGCTCTTCTCCTGCGTCAACTGCTGCACGTAGGGCGAAAAAATCTCGGGAACGATAACGTCGGAAATTCGGGTTACGCCGTTAGCCATGGTGCTTCTCCTTCTTCAGAGTTCGGATCAAGTTTGTCAGACTCGAATCCAGACCCCATGGCTGGCGTTCGATCGTTGAGTATGGCTCATGCCACATTGATCGCAAATGTAGCATGAGCCTTTTCAGCGTGCAAGCCCCGCAGTTTGATTATTTGCGGGGTTGCGGCCGCTGGCCACCGATGGTAGTGCCTGCCGCCTTGGCCAGCTGCTCCGCACGGGTACGGTTTTCCTTCAGAATCCGTCCCTGCTCGGTCATGTTCCAACCTTCGTGGGTCCACGGGTTGGCACCGCCGACACCGCCGTTGCGGTTGCCGCCACCAGCGCCGCCACCGGAGGACGGGCCCCACCAGTGCGGGCGCTTGGCCTGCAGATCGGTGAACCACACCGCAGGCTCTACGCCCGGCGTGACGCCGACATTGTCCTTCGTCGTGACCTTGCCGTCCTCGTTGACTTCGAACACGCGCTCGGCAAGCATGAGGGCGTCTTCCAGCGCTTCCGGCAACACCTTCGAGGCGGCAGCAGCCGAACGCACCGCGTCATGGATCATGCGGGTGCGTTCCTTCGTGGTGTAGCTCTCGATCAGCTTGTCCTTCTCGCCCAGCTGATTGCGCAAGGTGTCGCGCTCACGCTCGAGGGGCGCCAGCTTCGTCTTGATGCGCGTCTCGACGATCTGGTTGATCTTCTCGTCGTCCATCTTGCCAGCGGCAGCAGCTTCGAGTTCGGGAATGCGGTCAAGCTGCGCCAGCACGTCTTCGATCTTGCGATCGCCGAGCATTCCCAGGCGCTCACGCACCGCCTTGTGATCGTTTCGCTCCTTCGCCAGCGCGGACTGCAAACGGTCCACGTCCGCCTGCGTCTTGACGCCTTCGATGCCGGTGAGCTCGAACTTGCCGTTCTTTTCGGTATAGAGATCGTGGTACTTCTCGTCCACGTCATCCAGGTTGTCAACGAGTGCTTTGAGGCCCATGCCTGTTCTCCAAGTAAATGCCACTCATGTGGCGGTTGATGACCACACCATCGCGGTCAATAGTCTGCCGGGTTCAGCCCAGCGGCGCGGAACGCATCCGCCTCCTTCTGAGCCAATTGCTTCAGGGTGAGCTCGGTGCCATTACGGTCAACGAACTTGTCCAGCGTCAAGCCCCCGTCGCGGAAGAGCTTGGCTTTCGTGTCGCCCAGCACTTCGTTCTGGAAAGCATTCGACTGGCCCTTGAGCCATGTCTGATAGGTCTGCGTCGCGGGAACGGGGCCAACCAGTTGGCGGATCCTACCGCGTGCCCACTTATCATAGTCGCCCTTCGTTCCCCTCGGCAGTTGATCCCTCGACCGCACATCCCCCAGGCCGTTCTTCTCCGCGTACTCTTTCACGAGGAGCTTCTCGGTTGTGGGCTTGGCAGGACGATCACCCGCGAGCGTACCATCAATCGCGGCGATACGCAAGCTCCGGCAATTGAAGTGCAGCGGCGGACGCGGGCCCTTGCCTACTGGATACGTCTTACCGTCCAGCGCGCGGCAGATAGGGGTCGTGCGGGAGTCGAGGGTTGCGACGAACTGCTCCGCTTCCAGGATATCCGAGTTCTCATCGAACCATGTATCACGCGCCCCGTTCGCAATGTGCTGAACAGCAGTGCGAGTGATGGTCTGGATCTGCCTACGGGTGATCTCAGTTACGCCGTCGGCACCCTTCAGCGTACCCGTACCGACCACACGCCGCGCGATGGTTGCGCTGTCTTCGCCCGCCACCATACCAGCCTGGATGGCGCTGTGGATGCGACGGATATCGTCCGCCGCCATTGTGTCAGCCCACTCTTTCAGGATACGGCCTTCGAACGGACGGGACAGCGCGATGGCGCGCAGCATGCGGGCGCTAGGCATGACGGTCTCGACCGCCACAGGAAGCACCGCCTGCATCATTGCGTTAAGCCGAATCGGCTCCTGGTACGACAGCTCCACCATCTCTTCGATGAGAAACTTCGTAGCTTCATCCCAGGATTCGCGACGCAGGGCGTCCAGGCCGGCTTGCAGGCTTTGCAGGCGCTGCCACTCGACAGGGGTGCTCAGGCCTTGCGTGTTGCGCAGCTTGTCACGAATACGCCGAGCGAGTTCGTCCTCGCTGGCGTTCATGATTGTGGTCATGCGGTTGCGTACATACCCGCTATAACGCAGCACGTAGATCTGATGACGCACGAGTGCGTCATAGAGCTCCTCGTTCGCCGTCTTCGCCATTATTCGTCACCCTGCCCTGGCTGCTGACGCGGGGGCTGCTGTTGCCCCGGTAGCGGCAGCGCGCCCCCTGCACCCGTACCGCCAGCGGACGGTGCGTTCGCGTCCTCTTCCTCGATGGTGTCCATTTCGGTCTCGAAGTCCATCTTCGTGACGCCGCGGTCCACCAGCAGAGCATGAATCGACTTCTTGGACAGCGGAGCGCCCATGGTGCGAGCCGTCATAAAGTCAACCAGATCTTTACCGGACATCTCGAAGTTGGCGAACTCGAGGTTCGGAGTAACCTTCACGTCGTCGGGATTGGCGCCCATCCATTCCGCGCAAGCCTTCAGAATGAATTCCAGCGCAGCGGCGCCGGTGCTGGCAATCTGGTTGAGGGTAGCGGTCTGGGCGCCGATGCGGGTCTGGAGCGCATTTCCACTCTCCACCTGACTGCCTCCCGCGTTGATCAGCTGACCGGACTTCGTCTCCGCGCGCTTACGGTCATTCTCGAGCGCCTGGCGCTGTTCCGACAGGCCTTGGCTGTTGACGCCGATGTACTTCGCGTCACCGCCTTGCTCCACCTCGATCATGCTGCCCGCACCAGTGCGCAGAGGTGCATTGTCAGGCTGCGTGGCGTCCTTCTGGGCACGCGAACCCACGACGACAAGCGTGTCCTGCCCCTGCATGAACAGGTTCTGGCGATAGTCAGCTTCGCCTCTATACACCGCCAGGGCAAGCCGGCCTAGACCCAGCAGAGGCGGCTCGTCGGGAGTCGCTAGGATGTCTTTCGTATTAACGAAGCAGAACGGAATACGTTCGAGCGATTTACCGCGTAGCATGGGGACGGTGACCTTGGACGGGTCGAACGTCGCGGACTGCCCTTCGTTGTTCGTGAAAACGCCCACTTGATAGGTGACGCCGGGCTGCCCTTCTGCCTCATTGGCGTCGGGCGTGCCTAGCAGAAGAACGCGATACTTCGTCTGCGTAGTCCACTCGAAGTCGCTACTGCGGCGGACACCGCTTTCGTCCAGCACCACGAGGTTCAGGCGTGCTTCGCCCTCGTCCGCTTCTCCGTCGTCCCAGTTCCGAATAGACTCCGCCACGTACAGGGCGATATACGGCATCGGATTGGACGGGTCAGGGTTGACCGGGAGATCCAGCAGTAGGCCCAGGCGCCCGGTGACAAGCTGCTCCTCGTTAATTCGACGCAGCAGTAGATCCAGCGTCTCACCATATGCGGTCGCCTTGTTGCGCAGCGGTTCGAGCGCGCTGGGCAGTTCGATCGTCGCAGGCTTCTGGTGCATGAGGCCGATATAGGCTTCCACACCTTCCTTCACGTAGTCATGGAACACCGCGCGCAGCTTGTAGGCGTCATAGGCCTCGCGCCCCGGCTTGCCGGTCTCCATGCCGTCCAGCCGCATGCCCTTTGTGGGCGGCAGATAAATCTCGCCTTTCGCTTTGACCGCGCGCTCGCCCTTGTAGAGGTCGCGCATGGTGACCCAATCGTCTTTGAATTCCGCATACTTCGGATGAACCGAATCGAGAGCCATGTCGCGCCTCCGTCAATAATTGCCCGTAACTGTACCCGATTTCGTAAGGATCCGTCCAGCGGGCCAGTGCCAGTCGATAAAATAACCGATCGCTGTGGTTATGTGTTGATACTGGTTCTTATCATCCTCTTGGAAACTCGAACCCGTTTTCAACTGCACGGTGCTCAGACCTTTATGGCACCAGACCGCAGTCTGCGGATTTACTCGCAGACGAACCTCGCCCTTGGCGTTCTTGATCATGGCACGCACAGCGTTCTGGCGATCCTTGATAGCAGGGTGCGCAGGGCGCACGCGCCGCTCGAACTTCCAGTTATGCAGACGGAGGTAATCCTCGATCTCGTTGTAATCCGATTTGTGACCGTGCTTCTCGCCCGCGCGACCAGCGGGGTCACCGTAGATATAGACCGTCTTGTTCTTGTGGTCCTTGAACTTCTCCACGAACTCAATTGCCGACTGCCGGCTGACTGCGCTTTCCAGAACGATCTCGTCCAGGAAGAAGGGGACACCATTGCGGATGACCGCAACGGCGGAGCTCAGCGGCGTGAAGTTCTGGTCGTGCGTCCAGTGCAGCGCCTCGTGAGGGAGGATTCGCTCTGTCGTGAAATTGTCTTTCGAGTAGTCCTCGTAGATTCGACCGCTGGCGGTCTCGAAGCTGGCGCGGTACTCTTGATTATATTGCTTCCTCGACATGGTGCGCTTCGCAGCCTCGATCACGTCGGGAGGCAGGATCTCTTCTGATGTCCAGTGGAACAGGCCCCAGTCTGGATCGTTGGCGGTGCGCGCGTATTCCGCCATGTCGTAATAGTGGTTGAGACCATCAGGAACACCAATGAACCAGCACCACGCCCGATAGTAGGGTCGAGTCGGGTTCACGGTGTTCAGCGCAGGCATGATGTTCGCTTGGAGCGCTTCACCCTTGACGTCCGCAATTTCGTCGATCACACCTCCGGTCCAGTTGATACCTTCAATTCGCTGGGGCTGGTCCAGGCCGATAATGTGGATCTCGGTCCCGTTCGGCAGGAAGATCTTCAGCTCCGACTCGCTGGGCTTCTTCGGGTGCATGCACGACAGCGTGAGCGCCTTCAGGTCGTCCCACCAGATCTTCTTGGCCTGGTTGTACGTGGGCGCAGCCGCGAAATACTTTTCACCCGGATACCACATCGCCTGACGTGCCAGGAAGCGCTTAGCGCGCTCCGTCTTGCCGCTGCGTCGCCCTGCGGGCACAATGGGGAAGCGAATGCCGTCTTCCACCGCGCGCAGCAGGCGAAGCTGGACGTCGTGGTCCTTCAGCCTGTACCAGCGCGCCATCTGGCGTTCGAGAATGATCTTGCTCAACGGGTGGCCCTCCGCGCAGCAGCTTTGGCCTTCGCCTCTTCTGTGATCTGGAGGGCCTCCTCTTCAGACAGCGGCTTACCGCTCAATGCTTCATACATCCAGCGCATGGCGGTGATGCCGTTGTACGTCTTGCCGTCCGGGTTGCGATCAACTTCGAACAGTGGCTTGTCGGTGAGCTTCGTCATACGGGTGCCCTCTGTGCGAAGTCGCGGAACGCATCGATGAGCGCCTGCTCATCTTTCTCACCGCCGTCCGGACGATCCATGCCCAGGATGCTGGCCAGCTTGGATGCAGCGGCGACACGGGAAGTATAGGGGCCATTCTGTGCAGCCTGGCGGAGCACGCTCAACACCAGCGCCTTATCTTCCTTCGACTGAGCTTCTTCGTTCTCAGGGGTCAACCGCTGGAGTTCGACGATGCGGCGATGCACATAAGGCTCGCCCATGAACTTCTTCGCGTACTCAACAGCAAAGGCAGCCTGAAACCCCACACGGAGGCAAGCCTGAAAAGGATCGAAATCCTTCAAATACTCCTGAACGAATACATCACGAAGGGCCTGTTCTTGTGCCGAGAGCTCCGGCTCCATGAGCCGAGGATCCAAGTAGAGACCCGATGTGTTCTCAGCCATGTGGAACTCCAATCGGATTAAATATGGCGGATCACCCGCCCAGTTTGATCGGAGTATAGCGGCACTAATGCCGGATACGCAATGAGAACATCAGGGCGAGTTTTTGCGGCAAGCCGGCAATTCTGCGGGCTTTTTGCCGGTATTCCACTCGATCAGGCGTGCCATTCGGGAGGAGCATTCGCAGAACGCGGTGATCCAATCCTGCCGGGAATCAATGATGTCCCGGGTCACTGCCATCTCGCGGTCAGCGGCGGCCAGACACTGCTGCACCAGCTCCGCTGGCGGGGTTGCCCGCTCGATCTTTGTCACTACCCTGATTTCCGGCTTCGCAGGTGCCGTTGAGCAGGCAGGCAAGATCAGGAGGGATGCGCTGATTAAGATAAGTCCGAACTGCCTCATTGCTTTTCTCCAAGGAATCGAGCTGCCTACGAGCGCGGGCGTCGTTCTCAGCCAGCACCTTATAGTCCGTCAGCAAGCCCGTCAAGGCCTGCGCGTCGGTGTGCCTGAGTTCCTTGAGCTCACCGATGGTGGCTTCTTGCGCCTGGTTGATCGACTCTACAGCCGTCAGACGCCCCTGCACCGTCACGAGGTCAGTGCGCGTTTCAGCCAGTGCCTTCTCCGTGCGGATCTTGGATAACCACAGTGTGAAGGTAAAGCCTGCCATCGCCACAACGATGGCGATCAGCACGTACTCGATGACGAGTCGCTTCTTGTTCTTGAGGAAGCCCCAGGCCGTCGCGAGCCAGGGCAGCTTAGTCAGCAGAAGGGTGATCATCGGCACGCTCCCGAATGGGTTCAGCGGAGGGTTTCTCGATGCCCAGCTTCTTCAGAACGACCGCTTCCAGCATGCGAATCGTGGCGTTGGCCCCCAGCCACCCGGATACGCCGACAATGACGCCCGTCCACTGCTCGGACAGGTTCATCGCTTGGCACATGAGCATCACCAGCAACCCGACGAAGCCAGCCGCGCCACCCTCCAGAGCTGCGCGGCCCCATTTGATCTTCTCACCACGATCGAAAGTCCGCATGAGATGTCCAATCACTCCTCCGAATGAAGCGAAGAGCGCGTAAGCGACAGCTTTGATCCACCAGCTATACCACGGATCCTCAGGTAACATAGTGACCCCCATCTATTCGATTAGTATTCTCGACAGAGGCCCATGCCCTGTTTGACGCGGGATGATACCACACCTGATCCGGTTACGCTAATGTGATCAAAGCGCCACCTCCAAACTGAATCGCTCGAGCATTCCCTTATCGAACTTGGCCTGCACCTTGGCGCTGGCTTCGGCCTTCGTGATCTTGCCGTCGCGGTTGGCGTCCAGCCCCGCGTTCTGCCGGTACGAGATCTTCGGGTCGAGAAACAGAATGGAGTCTTCGGGCTGCCCCACGAACTTCGGGAGCAGAATGGCCATGTACATATCGGACAGCGTATGCACGAGCTTGGCATAAGGGCGGAAATACTTCTCGACATAATCGAGTTGTTCCACCGCGCTCATCTGTGCGAGCGCGTCCGTGCTGGTGCCCAGGTCGCGGGCAGTAGAAGGCATGAACTGGATGAGGCCGGTGGCGCCACTGCCCGCAGCGTTGCGGATACTCGGGCTGAATGTCTCGCCGGACTCGAACGCCATGCAGCTCATGAGCCGGCTGGCATGGGTCTCAGGGTTCCAGGCGAACGTATCGCAGATCCCGAGCACGCGACGGCGGAACGCATCGTCGACTTTCTTTCCCCATGCCAGTTTCATCAGAGGCTCCAGTCAGGAGAGGGCGATGCGGACCGCGAAATAGATGACCGCCCAGAGCGGAATGCTCAGCAGCACACCGTTCACCAGCCCGCGGAAGGCGTTCGGACCATCATCCTCATCGTGGTTATCCATGATCGACCTCACGAAAAACGGCCCCAGCGTAACACTCCAGAGCCGCTCATGCAAGCTGATATCTGAGTCAGCTCTACTTCTACGGCAGGAGGCCCAGCCAGTCCAAGAAGCTCAGCACCGCTGCCGAGCCCCCGTACAGCACCAGCGCGAGCACAGCCAGCACGCACAGCGCGAGCACAGCCAGCACGTACAGCGCGATCGCGTGCGCGTCAATACCGTAGGGGTAGCGCCACTGGCCAGCGCGCTGCTGCGGCCCCTGCACGGCCTGCTGTGCTTTGCGCTCCTCGCGCTCTTTACGGCGCCGCTCCTGAGCTTCGGCGACTGCCTTGACGTATTCGGGTGAGTGAGGGTATCGAGGAATCATGATGCTATCCTAGAGGGTTGATGGTGCCTACCCGAAGGTGGCTCTGAACCTGGACCTGAATGACTTTCAGGCCCATGAACTTCTCCGAGTCCTTCGCCAGGCGCCAATCCGCGGGGTGTGCGTCGCGCTTCATGGTGAGGTACTCGTCACGCCCGACGTACAGGCAGTCGGGCCAGGTGTCACGCCCTCCAGCGAGCCTGCCGTCAAGGAGCTTGTCCTGGTCGACACACTGCTGGAGGATCTCGTCTCTGATCTGGAGGATGGTCTTCACAGCTCGGTTCCTTTGCAGTTCGGATCCTTCTTGGCGCCCACGAAGTAGGTGCCGACACGCACACGGCCGTCAGGCAGGAGGATCAGTTCGCTGTAATAGGCGCCACCGACACGGAACCATTCGTTCTGGCCGTTGACCTTGCCCTGGACCTCGATGCGGCAGGAGGTAGCCTGCATCTTCACCCGCATGCGCTTCGTGACGGTCTCACCGCTTTCGCGGTTCTTGACGCGGGTGACATCCTTCTGGAAGTGGCCGAAGCGATCCAGTTTCCATCCGTCAGCCTTCAAGGCATCGATCAGGGCCTGCTGGTGCTTTGCCATTGTCGTCTTGCCGGCTCTGCGCGGCATCATGACGATCTGGTTCATAAGTTCTCTCCGAGTTGAGTCGACGCGGGGTGCGCTGACTGGTGTCACAAGACCCGCGCAGTATAGAACCGCGCGGAGTTGACCACAACCTCCCGCAGAGGCTGGCCGTGGCAGGCATCCACCAGGGCGCCCATATCGCGGCAGAAGTGTTCCCCGGCACGGATGCGGGACTCCGTCTGGAAGATGGCGGTGCGTACCCCGTCGCGCTGTGCCCACTCCGGAGCGTCCTTGTACGGCACGGGTTCAGCCTTGGGAGCGTGGCTGACGCGCACCGTCTGCGGGAAGACCTTGCCAGCCTTGAGATCTGCGACCCTTTGCTCGAGGGTCTTGATTTCTTCACGGACCTGAGCGATGATGCGGTCGGTGACAGAGCGGTCTTGCTGCATAGGCTTGAACTGGCGCAAGCCCCTATCCGCGAAAAGTCAAGATTTGTCGCTGAAACATCTGCTGCGTCGCCATACTGTCGAGCAGCATGTCCAAAAGAACGTGGAGCTGCTGCCGATGTTCCTCGGCGACCGCTCCATTGTTCTCCATGCAGGCGGCCTGATACAGCGCCAGCGCGCCGCTGTACCTTTGCCCGGTCGCCTGACAGTTCAGCGCTTCCTCTTGCAGCGCCTTGATGAGCCGTTCCTGGCTCATGCTCATCATGACCGCACCTCGTGGCCGTTGTGGAGCTGGGTTCGCACCCACTCGCGGAACCAGTTCTTGAACTGTTCGATGTCGAATTCGGCCACTGCCTGAATCTGCTTGCCGTCAGGGAGCGATAACCACACCAGTGTCATCACGTTCCAGGCCTTGCGGTTCTGGCGATACATCAGGACGGGCATCTCGTTGTTCCGCTCCGCGGCTGCCTTGCACTGGCGCCACCATGTGCCGACGCTGAGCTGCTCCTGACGCTTGATCTCGATGGACAGACCGAACGTGTTCGTGAGGTCGTTGCCGCCGACTGCCGACTGGTTCTGGTTCCGCTGCACGCAGGACATGGCCTTCAGGCACTGGTCTTTCGGGTAGCCCATCTGTTCCATCACCTGATAGATGATGAAGTTGAGCATGTCGCAGACCTCGCGCTCGCCCTGCTGCCCCTTTTGTCGAATGTTGATGCTCAAGACTTGTTCCCCTTCAGACGTGTGACGCGCTGTTCCAGCTTCGCCACCTCATGATGATAGTGTTCGAGGGCGTAGCGCGCCTCAGCCAGTTCGCGTTCGGCCTGCTCCAGATGGCGGGCTTCCAGCTCACGACCCGTCGGAAGGCGGAACGGGTTCAGTCGCTTCAGAATAGTCATTTCGGTTGACTCCTAGGTGATATCGAAGTTCCACCCGCAATGCAGCCTCCCGCATCTTGGATGGCGTCGTTTGCTTCATGACCTCCAGAGCGATGGCGCAGAACGTCTCAAGCTCAGCCCGTTCCTCGTCGCCCCAGCCGATCAGCTCAGCTATGCACGACTTTAACCGTTCATCCCGAAGGCTTGCAACCTTTTCCGCTACATACTCGAGGTCTTCGCGGCTCAGATTGTTCCGAAGCTGGAGCAGATCGCGGCATCGCTGAGTCCAGAAGCCGACGATCGTCTCCTTGAAAGCGGGTGCGCCCATGGTCTGGGCGACCGCCTTACCTGGTGCTTTAGGCCGATTCATTCCTGCGTCCCCATGACTTCCAGAACTCGGCGTTCCAGAGCCTGCGGATCACATACCCGCGCAGAACACTGATCACCGTCATCCAGGAGGTCAGAATGAAGTTCTGAGAAAGCGTCATCGGGATGCTGTAAGCCCAGCAGATGACGAACGTCGCCCCCATTGCGATGACAAGACCGACGAGGGTGTTGACCACAGACTCCACGAGCGATGCCAGCTTCGACTGTGAGCGGAGCTTCGGTTCAGTCTCAGGCGCCACTTCTTCGGGTAGTCCGCCATCGATGGTCGCATATCGCTTCTGCCACGGGCAGTGCGGCGCGGTGTGCCCGTGCGCACCGCATAGCGTGCAGTATGGGTCAGTCCTGTCCATGAGGGCGCTCCGCGCGGCCGCATTGCTGGATGTACAGAGCCTCACCGCGTTTCTCGATGTACGTTTTGGCCGCCTGGATGTAGTTCGCCGCGTCAAGGAGTTCTTCAAGCAGATGCTGGAGCCACTGCGACAGGTTCAGATCGGTGCGCTCGGTTGTGACGCCGTACTTCTTGAGGCCTGCGACCGAGCGATCCAGGAGGAGCTGACGGTTCCGCTCGACGTTCTCGTCGGGTGAGGATTCCCCGGTCTGCACCTGAAGGCTCTGTGTCATCTCGCCTGCAAGCTCCAGGAGTTCCTGATAGCCTGGGAACTCGCGCTTACCCTCGCGGTACTCCTCCAGCATCTCGACCAGCTTAAAAGCGGGCCCTTTATCGACCGCCAGTTTGACGGTGAGTTGACCTATCTGATTCATAAGCGCTCCTCGTTGAGTTCCAGAAGTGAGACATCCATGCCGTACCTGCGCGCAGTGGCATCCACCCATCGCGCTGAAGTGTCGGGCGCAAGGTCATTAGTTCTTTGAGTTGATTGTTCTCAAGGCCGGGCAAGAGCTTTGAGAACTCTCTATATGTTTCATACTCACTCCAGTAGAAGTGACCCTGCCCAGGGCACCAGACCCCAGGCAGGGCACCAGTTCGCAGACGTGTGGGGCCTGCACCCGCTTACCCTGGCCCACACCAGCGCTCACGGGCTATCGCTTCAGCTGACGTCCTTGCGGGTAAGGCCTATATCCGCGCTCCGCCAGCATCCACGTAAAGGAATGCACGGTGCCGAGCCATAGTCCGCCCGTGCGCAGACTGTTTCCGATGATCGGCGATCGGGTTCGTTGCGTCCGGCGAATTATGTGGTCTCCTGGCCCACCGGAAGGCGAGTCCCGAGCCTCGCAGATTCATCCACGGTGTATGGTGGAGCTCACTGCTGCGCTCTGGGCTGTGCTGCGCATGCAGTATAGCGCGTGAGTTTTGTTGATTACAAGCAGGCGCGTTTGATATTTTGCAGCCGATAACCACACAGGCAGCGCTCACGCTCGCGTCAGTGCAGACTCTTCGATGCTTCGGATATGATGCTCGATAAGCCCTGGCCGCTCCATTAGTTAAACCAGCCGCGATCGATAAGCCCTGG
>DYKZ01000118.1 GCA_020722345.1 Anaerolinea thermophila
GCCCCGGATTTGGCGGCGGAAATAAGAAACCCCGCCGAGGCGGGGTTTGCATTTCACATCACAAAACCGGGCATCTTCTGAAAACCCGATCCAGGCTCGATAGGGACTTCGGGCGGAGCTTCTTCAGCTATCGCTTGACCAGACTGAGCATCTTTCTTGCTCTTGATGGACATGACGCGCTCGCAGACGATTTCTCGATGAATTCGAGTCTTGCCGTCTGCTCCAGCGGCTTCCCGCGACTTGATTCGGCCTTCCACGAAATACCAGTCTCCCTTTCGGGCCCGGCTCAACCATTCAGCCACTTCGTTCCACGCAACGCATGTGTGCCACTCAGCTTCCTCCTGCACCTGGCCGGCTCGGTCCTTGTAGTAGTTAGCCGTCACCAAGCGCACGCTGCACGTTTTGCGCCTCCCCTCCCCTACTTCTCGCAGTTCGGCGTCGTTGCCGACAACTCCCACAAGTTGCACGCGATTCATGTACATCATTTCTTGGCCTCTGCGTAGAGCATCCCAAGCACGTCATCCAGCCCCTCCGCCGTTACATCCTCGACAGCTTCGGCCGCTTCGGCCTGAGGAGCAGGCATGGCGTTAGAATCATCCTCGCTAATCGCGAGTTCGATGATCGACGTGAATTCCGATTCATCCGCGCCTTCAGCGGCAAGAGTCAGTTCAGCCATCATGTCAAAGGCTTCGATCGGTTCATCCTCATGACCGATCACAACTTCTTCAAAGACCGGCTCGCTGTCTTCATCCGGAGCCCACTCATTCATCACAAGTTCTTCCGGCACCTCTTCATCGACCGGCTCACCCAGACCGAGCATCGATGATCTGAGCTTGATTGGTTCCGGCCCATCAGCAATTTCAACATCCGACTGCGAAGAAGAATGATCGACTTCGGGTGTAACTACTTCAGCGCAAACTTCTGTGAAGGCCGCCGCCGCAACTGGAACAGTCGCGACTTGCGCTTGAGGAGTCGGGGCATCCTTTGCTTCATCCGCACCACGAACACGATCGCTCATTGTTGGAGGCGCCAGCTTGGCCCGCGCAAGGAAAACAGGATCTTTGAAATAGAGGATCTGCTTGCCATAAATGGGGCTCTTGCCGGCAATGAAAATCAGCATGTCGCCCGCTTCAGTGATGTTGCCTGCTGCATCTTTCGTCGGCCCCGGAAGACGCATGGCTTCATCTGGGGTTAGAAGGGGCCGCTGGACTTCTTGGATCGATGTACTGATCTGATTCAGCATGACTTTCGTCCGTCCGCCGCTGAAGCTCTCGGAGAGCTTTTGAACCGTGGTTTGTCCGGACATTTTTGAAAGCAGTTCTGCGGTCTCGATCTTGTTCGGTGCGTAAGCAATTCGAACGTGACAATTGGACATGATCGATTCGTCTTTGCCGTAGGCTCCGTAGAGCTGGGAAAGATCCTGTGTGATCAAATATGCTTTCATGCCGTAACCAGCAATGAATGCAAGCGATTCCTGGAAGATGTCCAGTCGCCCGAGACTCGGAAACTCATCGATCATCAGGAGCAACCGATGTTTATAACTCGCGACACTACGCCCACCCGCAAACTTCATGGATTCTGTCAGCTTACGGATGATCTGGTTGATGATCAGTCGGATCAGCGGCTTAAGTCGGTCCTTATCGCTCGGCGGAACGACAAGATATAGAGATACCGGCTGATCGAGATTCATCAAATCCATAACTTTGAACTCGCTGCGGCATGTGTTGCTGGCGACGATCGGATCCCTGTACAGAGTGAGAAAACTCATCGCTGTTGAAAGAACTCCGGAACGCTCGTTCTCGGACTTGTTCATCATGTCCCTCGCGGAGCTTGCGACGACTGGATGAGTTTTTGTGGACTGGCCCATATTATCCACCCACCCCATTCCACCATCAGGGTCATGAACAGTATTCATCATCAGCGCCATCGTATCTTCAAGCGTGCGGCTTGGATCGGAAAGGAAGTTTGAAACCCCTCGAAGGGTTTTGTCTTTCTCCGAATAAAGAACATGCAACAAAGCTCCGACCAGGAGCGCATGACCTGTTTTTGACCAATGATCATTAAGACCTTTCCCGTCTGGGTCCACAATCATTGTCACGATGTTTTGAACATCGGACACTTCTTGCTGAGTCCGAAGCCTGATTTCTTCGAGCGGGTTGAACTTCACGCTGGAACCATCTGTGGCGGTGGGCTCAAACTTCAGGATGTGGTTCCCGGCTTTCTCCTTTCGAAAACCCGCCGTCAGCGCGAAGTTCTCGCCTTTGATGTCATATACCAGCGCTGAATGCGGCCATGCAAGAAGTGTTGGAATAACTAGACCCACGCCCTTACCAGACCGGGTCGGCGCAAAAACCATGACGTGCTCAGGCCCGTCGTGCCGCAGATAGCGGATATTGTCCTTCTCGTCCTTCCACGCCCCAATGTAGACGCCACTATTTCCCAGCACGCCCATTTCATCGATTTCTTCACGAGTAGCCCAATGAGCTGATCCATGCAAATGCTCGGTTTCGTTGGCGTTGCCACGCTTGAGCGCGTAAGAAATGAGCGCCGCTCCGATCACTGCTGCAAACGCACCGCCAACAACAATTGCATACGCGATCGAGAATACAGGCTTGAGCTGGTCCTGATTGCCCCATTGCCACACCCAGACTGCAAATTTCCATGGTTCGTAGACCCTGAATCCGCCGATCGAGATCAGGGACGGACCGAGGCTCGCGTGATAACCGAAAGCGTGAGCAAGATATTGTGTTGTGGCTACAAGGACGAGAGCCAATAGAACCAGACCAATGCCGATGCCTGTTAGATTCACGCCGCCAGGCATCTGCGGCTTCGACGGGAGCTTATAAAGCGTGGTTGGCCTCTGTTGCGCCATGTCCGTTCTCCGGTAATCTGACGCAATCAACGTATCGGATCAGCCCGGATTTCAACAATAGAAAAAGGCCCGATCACTCGGGCCTTCGGCTTCCTGCGGGCGAAAAGAACGATGCTTAAGCGATGTCGAGTCCTTTGCCTTTCTCAGCGCCACGATCTAGGTTTTTCATCAGTACCTGATTCCGCTGTGTATAGTTGATTTCGAGCATCTGACCAACTTGCGGCTGCTGCGGAAGGCGGCTCACGTCATGCGCCACGACTCGATCCTGGCCGTCCCCATTTCTGCCGAACGACATCAATGCGTCGCCGTCATGTAGAGCAAGAATCCGGCCAGTGAATGTTTTACGACCTTCGTCAGCAATCACTTCGTCCGCACGTTGAAGCGCGTAAGGCTTGCCGCCCAAGTTGATCAATAGTTTCTCCTTTTCACGAGCCTGATCAGACGCTTGATCTTGCGTTTTCTGCTGATAGCCCACGGTGCCACGATTGCCAACTTCTGGATCCACCTCCATCCGCGCCTTCGACATCGCAATGGTGCGGTTGTCACCCACTTTCACAAGCACGTCGCCGCCAGTTTCGCCTACGATTGCCCCGGTGTACGTCATGGCGTCATCAGTTGCTCTCTCGACTTTGAGGCTCTTGTCGATCGTTTGAGCGAGGACTTCGGCCTCGGTCAGCGCTGGCGCATACTCCCGCACCTTTTCGACTTCGACTTCACGATTGAAGCCCAGAACGTAATCAGCAATTTGTTCGGCTTCACGGCTTGCGCGGAAGAACTCATGCTTATCTTCCTTCAGCACTTCGATCCACGACTTGTTATAAGCTGCGTGGCGCTCAGGGTGAAACGGAATGCCCAGCTCCGCGCTGACGAAAAGACTTGCCATCTGCGCCCGTAACTCTTCGCGTGCATATTCCGGGGAGCCGAAGGGTCCCTGCAGGTCGCGGCCCAGCCGGCTTTCATGACCCGTCCAATGCCCCAGTTCGTGCATCGCCACTTCGTAATAGTCCATTTCGGTTGCGAACCGTCCGCGCTCGGGAAGATGAATTGAGTCAGTATGTGGGCGATAGAACGCGCGACTGGTCTGATCGTGGCGAATGTCCGCGCCACTGTTTTCAAGGATGCGCTCGGCCGCTGCAACAGGATTCCAATCGGGATCGTGTTTCGGAGACTTCTCAAGCTCCGGAAGCCCATCGATCTGCGCCGCATTGAAGACGTTGGCAAAAAAAACACGAGGTGTATCCAGCTTGGTGCGCACAGTTTTTTCTTCCCCGGTCGCTGGATCCTTTTCCTTCTTCTCGTCGTGCCACTTCCAGTATTCAACGAGGGTGGATTTCTCTCCTTTCCGGACTTGCGCGCCAATGGACGCAGCCTGCTTATAAGTCATCCAGCGCGGATCTTCATATCCCTTGCTCATGCCCGTCATCATCAACGACATCGCGTTGCCGCCACGATACTGTGTGCCCGAGACAGGGTTGTAAGGCATGTCCAGCGGACGCCCTTCCCCGTTCCATGGTTTTTGCCAAGGTGCTTCACCGCGCTCCATCAAGTCGATGATCTTGTCGGTAAGCTCCTGGCGGTAATTGCGCTTCTCATCGCTCATGCTGCCCCCTCCCCTTCCTCGCCCGTGATGACCTGCTCAACTGGATCAGTAGTCAAATCGTCTTCAGGCCAGCCCTCAGGAAGCTCGGAACCGACAATGGAAGTGTCGAAGTCCATATCTGGGCTTTCGGCCCATCCGCCGGGAAGATCACTGTCAATAGAGATGCTCATCAGTTGCCTCCGGTGTAGCAAGATTCGGTGTGGACGCTGGTGTACTTTTTGCCCAACGACATATCGTTAATGGTGTAAACCGATCGAATGTGATCGGGCGGGATGCGCGGGTTCTTATGGGCATGGAAGTTCTGAACCATCGCCTCCTTGTCCGGCTGCAAAACTCCATAGCCGCCCCAAATCGTCACGTTGCTTGTGACCCCGAGCTGGGACGCGACTTGGCAAATAGTCTGGCTGCCATCGAGGACATTGAAACTCTGCGTGCCGCCAGGCATGGAGTCCGTGATCGCAACGGCCTCATAGAGGCCGCCATCAAAAACTTTCCACCCGGTCGCTGTATAGATGGCATAACTTTCTCCATCGACATCAGCACCGATGAAATATGCGCCGGGCTTCCCCGCGTCGGACGGGTCCGGCGCGATATGTACATCGACACGATCGCCGACGTGATACGAAGGATCCACGCTGTGATCCCAAATGGGCGTTACCGTGGCCGAAGCATAGCCACCAGCAACGGCCGTGCCGGTGCCGGCTACAATGGTTGTAGCGATGGCTAAAGCTGCTGTTATTTTTCTCATCTTGAAATTCCCCTTTCGCGGGCGGGCTGAACAAACTGAATCCTGCCGTCGCGCATGACGGCGACCCCTTTTGACAGCATTGCATCCTGGGCGGCGGCAAGGCCTGTCTGCATCTCGCCGACCCAGCCCCCAAAGCCCTGGGGATGAACTGTCACGCCCGCTTTTGTAAGGCGCTCGGCGAGATGGAGATACGATGCTGGATCATTCATGCGCAAGGCATCACCCTCTCTGTACACTTTCATCCCGGATTTCGGGTCGTTAATAATCGATACAACTTGCCCCTTTTTCATAAGGTCTTGCGAGGTGTGATAATAAATTCGTCCATCGACGGCTTCGATGAGTGCATACGGTTTCATCCGTGATTCATCCTCCCCTACACCGATGACTCGTCCAATCGTCCTTCCCTGAACGGCGTCCTTATCCAAAACCCTAAACTCCAGACGAGCATCGGAAATCATCTCGTTATGCCGGTGCATGGTTTTTAATCGATCCTCTGCCATCTGTCTTGCGCGCAGCGCTTGCTCAAAGTCACCGCGCACCTCCCATTCCATGTTTCCGGTCTTTTGAGCAAGTCCGATTTTCTCAAGATGGACAAGCCGCTTGATCATGAATAGACGCTGCTCACGCTCCCACTCTTTACCTGCCTGATCGAAATTAAAAGCCAGATTATCCCCGCGATACCATTGTTTCGCCTCGGCTGTCCGCTTGAGGCTCCTGTCTATATCCGTGAAACGGCTCTTTTCGACCTGCTTCTCCAAAGCATTCCGCACGTCAATTTCTGAACGGAATCCGATATGCTGCGTGCCCAGTTCTCGAGCGGCTTGCCGTAATCCATGCTTGATATATTCCTTGGGAATATTCAATTCTTGGTTATTACGATCAATTCCGCGAATCACAACATGGACGTGTGGATTGCCAGTGTTATAATGATCAACCGCCAACCATTCCAACGGACGCCCAATATCTTTCTCAATCCGCTGCATGTAGCGCTTGGTGTATTCCTCCAGGTTGTATTTCTCGCCGAACTCCGGACTGATGATCATTTTGAAGATGCGGGGATCGCCGGCTTCTTGCCAGGCGCGCAAGCGGGATGAAGCATCAATGCCACGTCCGGCCTGGTCGAACGATCGTCTTTCCTGGTGATCCTGAGATTGATCCATCGCCGCCGACTCGCGCTCGATGTATCGGCCGTGGGCGGCCCATTGCCCGCCACTCTTGTTCGCTGTGTACGTCATCCGAACGGCCACGCGCTGTTGCAGGGTCCCGGCTTTAATGATGCGAGGGTTCTTCTCGCGTTTAGCCGCTTGCGGATTCTGCCGCGCCACGGCTTTGACCTTTTTTGCGAGTCGCGAAAGTGATTTTTCCTTTTCCTTTCCGATCCTGGTCAAAAACAAGGCAAGCCCTTTTTCCTTGTCGGACGAATCAACGCCGGAATCACGGATTTTGTCGGTATGAAGATCAGTCATCAATGGATTCCCTCGCAGCAAGACCAGGCAGAGCATCGGGATTCGTTAAAGCTTTGGGTACGGCTTGAAGGAACAACCCATAACGCCGAGCCGCTTCCTGCTGTGCCATTTCTGCCGCATCGGACTGGATGGATGGCGTATGAACGAAATAGGACTTGATGAAAGTGTCCAGTACAGCAAGCTCGATTTGCGAATCGCGCGAGAGTCTGCGCATCTCCTTGAGCATGGCTGTCATCGTATTCACGAGGCGCTCTTCGTGCGCTTCTATCAAACCCTGGATTTCATCCTTCGCCTGTGCGACACGGACCCCGGCCAGAGCCGCGTCTCGCACAAAATCCAAGACGCTCTTTCCATGAGCGCGCGCAGCAATCTGTAGCGCGTTGTGCTGGGCTTCCGTCACCCGAACAGTAATAGCTCGCGTTTTCTTCTTTCCGCGCCTCTCAGAAGCCAGCGAGTCAGCCATCACCAACAGCTGCTCCAGCGTCATCTTCTCTTTCATAAGCATCTCCGGTCGGTTCTGAAATTGCGCGTCGCGCAA
>DYKZ01000367.1 GCA_020722345.1 Anaerolinea thermophila
TTCCCTTTTTCCGTAGTTTTCGCTGCGTACAACCGGGCTCAATGGCCTCTAAACGACGTCGACAGCGCTCAATTTTGGCGAGAATATCCTCCGCCTTGGCTGTCCAAACGAAAGGCTTGGGATTTTGGTTCCAAGCCCCGATAAAAGCCAATATCGCCTCGATCAAGTCCGGCACGCTGGCAAAACTGCCCCGCCGCACCGCCTTGTTGGTCAGTTCAGCGAACCATCGTTCCACTAGATTCAACCAACTGGAACTGCTCGGAATGAAATGAACCTTAAACTGGGGATGACGTTCCAGCCATCGCTTTACGCGCGGATGCTTGTGCGTGGCGTAATTATCCATGATTAAGTGCATTTCCATGGTTCCCGGATATTCCGCCTCCAGGCGTCGCAGAAATTTCAGGAACTCTTGGTGACGATGCCGACTGTAGCACTCCCCAATCACCTTGCCCCGGGCCAGTTCCAGAGCCGCGAATAAAGTGGTCGTCCCATGGCGCACATAGTCGTGAGTCCATGTGCCGCAGCGCCCCGGTTTCAAGGGCAGTCCGGGCTGGGTGCGATCCAGGGCTTGGATTTGGCTCTTCTCATCAACACATAAGACCAGGGCATCCTGCGGGGGATTCAAATAAACCCCAACCACATCCAGTAACTTGGGCACCAATTGCGGATCCCGAGATAATTTGAAGGTCGCCTGCCGATGGGGCTTCAGCTGGTGCTCCTGCCAGATGCGGCAGACGGTGCTGGCGTGAACCCCTTGTGCTTGAGCCATCGTGCGAGTGCTCCAATGCGTTTGGCCCTCCGGTTTGCGGTGCAAGGT
This sequence comes from Anaerolinea thermophila, assembly GCA_020722345.1. Taxonomy (GTDB): domain Bacteria; phylum Chloroflexota; class Anaerolineae; order Anaerolineales; family Villigracilaceae; genus UBA877. The sequence continues at coordinate 818 of DYKZ01000367.1, forward strand.
CGCCTCCAGAATCTTTTCCGCCAAACCGGGCTTTGGTTTGCGACCGCGTCCCTGAGCAATCTCCCAAAGGGCCTCGGGACCGCCGTCCTTAAACCGCTGTCGCCATAGGCGACAGGTGTGCCGGTTGCAATGCAGTTGACGAGCAATCCGCTCATCCGACCAGCCTTGGTCTTTAAGTAAGACAATATGGCATCGTTTGGCGACTTGCTGGGGAGTTCCATGGGCACGACTCCATTGGGATAGCAATTGACGATGGTCGGCACTCAAGGTGATGTGCGCTTTAGTGTTTGACATGCCCCCAA
>DYKZ01000119.1 GCA_020722345.1 Anaerolinea thermophila
GCGCGCTGCCAGCGCTCATCCCAGAACTTACCTTATCATGGAATCCTTCGATGAAGCCATTCTTCCAAGGTTGTCCGGATAAAATAAAAGCCGGACCGATGTTCCCGCACTACTCAGAGTGGTGCCACTTCGGGCGCTTCGCTGCCAGGTAGATACCACAAGAACTCAATGTATCCTCTTTACTCCTACCCTCTTCGTTTGGCCCCCGGTTTTGTCGCCAGCCTGCTGCGCAGAGCCCAACGTTCCTTCCATTCCGACGCGCAGGCCTGCCTCACGCGGCTGCACCCCCCGTTGCGTATCCTGGGACAGGAAAACATCCCGCACAGCGGTCCCTCTCTCATCACCTTCAACCACTACTATCGTCCCGGTTTCCACGCTTGGTGGCTGGCGCTAGGGATTGCCGCGGCCGTTCCGCAGGAGATCCACTTCGGCATGACCGGCGAGTTGACTTACCCTGGTAAATGGTACGCGTCGCTGGGACAGGCCGGCTCACACTGGCTGCTGCACAGACTTGCGAACATCTACGGCTTCACGACCATGCCCCCCATGCCGCCGCGCCCAAAGGATGTGGAAGCGCGGGCGCACTCGGTGCGTGCAATACTGGACTATGCCCGTGCCCATCCGCAGGCCATCCTTGCCCTGGCCCCGGAGGGCGGCGATAACGTCCCCAGCGGCGCGCTGGTGTGGCCTCCTCCCGGCGCAGGGAGATTCCTGGCCCTGTTGGGGGGGAGCGGCTTCCCGATCACGCCAGTCGGGGCGTACGAAGAGGCCGGGGAGTTCTGTCTGCGCTTCGGCGCGGCGTACAGGCTCGAGGTCCCGACCCGCCTCGAGCCGGATGAACGTGACCGCCGCGCCGCCGAAATTGTCATGCGCGCCATTGCCCGCCAGTTGCCCGAGCGTTTGCGGGGGGAGTTCAAGTGGTAAGATTGGGGGTATGAAACCCAACCTCAAAACCATTTTACCCCTTGCCCTTTTGGCCGTTGCAGCGGTGCTGGCCTTTGGCCTCTGGGGCGTCCCGTACTTCTTGGATGTGGACCTGCCAACTCCCACCGGTACAGGCTTCGGGTCCGAGACGGTGCGGGCGCAGGTGGACCTGGTGCTCGAAGAAGGCACAGTTGACCTGGATGGCGTCCTCCAGCCCTATCAAAAGTTGCGCGTGCGTGTGTTAGAGGGCGAATACGAGGGCATTCTCATCGAACTGGAATACGGCCGTCAGCAGGTGCGCGCTGATGACATCCTCTTCCGCCCCGGCGACGAAATCTTCATCGTGCTCAGCCTGCGGCCCGATAACCAACTGGTGGCCTACTTTGCCGATTACGTGCGCTGGAAGCCCCTGCTCCTGCTGGCAGGCGCGTTCGTGGCTGCTATCCTGGCAATCAGCCATTGGAAAGGGCTACGCTCGCTGCTGGCGCTGGCCTTCAGCCTGCTGGTCATCATTGGCTATATTCTGCCGCATCTCCTGGTCGGCGAAGACCCGGTGCGCGTCAGCATAATCGGAGCGGGCATCCTGCTGGCCGCCACGCTCTACCTGACCTACGGTTGGACGCTGAAGACACATGCCGCCGTGCTCTCCATGCTGGCCGTGCTGGTGCTGACCGGAACATTGGCCTGGCTGTTCGTCACCCTGGCGCACCTTTCCGGCTACGGCGACGAGAATGCCATGTTCCTGCTGCAACTGCCCGGCGCAAAGATCAACCTGCGCGGCCTCCTGCTGGGAGGAATGATCATCGGCGCGCTGGGCGTGCTGGATGACCTGGTAACCACCCAGGCTTCGGCGGTCTTCGAACTGCACGCTGCCAACCCGGCGCTCGGCCTGCGCGCCCTCACCGGCGCAGCCCTGCGCATTGGCCAGGACCACGTGGCAGCCACCGTCAACACTCTGGTGCTGGCCTACGCCGGCGCCTCCCTGCCCATGCTGCTGCTCTTTACCGTGGGCAGCGGCAATGTTCTTTACCTGCTCAACTCGGCAACTGTAGCCGAAGAGATCGTCCGCACACTGGTGGGTTCACTGGGATTGGTGGCCGCCGTGCCGATCTCGACCTTCGTCGCTGCGCTGCTGGTGCTCTACGGTCACCGCCTCGGCGGCCTGCGCCGCTGGCTCGGACCCGAAACCGGCCGCGGCGGGCACGGGCATTCCCATCCCTGAAGCGCGCAACTCCCCCGAAAGTCCTACGTATACCCTGACAGAACGACCTCGAGGAAACACCGTGACTGAAGAAATGGCCTGGATCATCCGGGCCCAACAAGGCGACGATGACGCCTTTACCTGCCTCGTCGAGGCCTACCAGAAACCGGTCTATAACCTTTGTTACCGGATGCTCGGGGAGCCCGAAGCCGCCGAAGACGCGGCCCAGGACACCTTCCTCAAGGCGTATCAGAATCTTGCCCGCTATGACCGTGAGCGTTCCTTTGCCACCTGGCTGCTCTCCATCGCCGCGCACCACTGTATTGACAAACTGCGCCGCAGGCGCTTCGTCTCCTTTTCGATTGACGAGGACGAGGAGGGGCAGGCGGAGATCCCCGACCGTTTCGCCCCGGACCCGGAAACCGAGACCGCCAAAAGACAGGAACGCGAACGCCTGCACGACCTCCTGCAATCCCTCGACCCCGTGGACCGGGCTGCCATCGTCATGCGTTACTGGCACGATGCTTCGGAAGTGGAAATCGCCCAGGCCTTGAAGTTGACCGTCCCGGCGGTCAAGAGCCGCCTGCACCGTGCGCGACGCGCCCTGGCGGGCCTGTGGGAGGAAGAGACGCCTCGTCTCCGTGCAGAAAGGAAACCCTATGGATCACCGGCCTTTTGAAGACTGGCTGCTTGCCGAAGAGCCCCTCACCACCCAGCAGAAGCGCGCACTAGCCGCCCACCTGCAGGTCTGTCCTTCCTGCTCGGCGCTGGCCGAGGTGAACCTGTCCCTGCGCGCCGTGCGTCAGGCCGAACCGCCTGCGGGGTTTGTGAACAGATTCCAGGTCCGGTTGGAGGCGCAGCGCAAGGCCATGCGGCGGCGCAACGTGCTCGGCTTTGTCCTCCTGGCTGTGAGCGCGGTCGTTTTGCTCGTCGGGCTGACGTGGCCGGCGCTCGAGGCCGCCGTCGAATCGCCGGTAGACCTGCTCGGCTCGTGGCTGGCGTCCCTGACCAACCTATGGGCCTCGCTCCAGGTGTTGTTCCATGCCGGTTCCGTGCTGCTGCGTGTGGCCCCGGGATTTGTGCCGGGCTACCTGTGGATGATCCTCCTGTTCGCATTTACCGGTTGGAGTGCAGTGTGGGTCTTATCGTTGAAGAAGGCCGCTAAAGTTTTGCAAGGAGTGTAACCATGAAATTCAAATTTTCTGCTTTGATTTTGCTGGCTGCGCTGGTGTTCGTGCCGCTTCGTTCTGCGGCGGCCAGCGGCCCGCAATTCGATGGGCAGGTTATCTTTGGCGAATCCTATACGCTTGCCGACGGCGAGACGCTGACCGGCGACCTGCTGGTTTTTGGCGGCAGCGCCGATATCCAGGAAGGCGCCACCGTGAACGGCAGCATCATCCTGTTCGGCGGCGACCTGACCGTGGACGGCGAAGTGGCCGGGGATGTTTCGGCGACCGGCGCGACCGTGACCATTGGCCCGTCCGCGCACATCGGCGGCGACCTCATCACCATCGGCGCGACGCTCGATAAAGCCGATACCGCCCAGGTGGACGGGCAGATCTACAACACGGCCACTTCGTGGGAGGGCGTCAACCAGGTCGAGACGCCTGGGCCGACCGAAGCGCCTGAACAGCCTGAGCCGCAACAGCCGGTCACGCCGAATTTCCGCTTCGATTTTGGCATCCTGGGAAGTATTATGAACACCATCTGGCAGTCGCTGGGGCTGGCAGGCCTGGCTATGCTGGTGATGCTTTTTCTGGCTCCCCATGCCGAGCGCGTGGCGCGGGCGGCGATTGGACAGCCGTTGATTGCGGGAGGTATCGGCCTGCTCACGGTCATCGTGGCTCCGATCGCGCTCGTCATGCTGGCCGTTACGATCTTCCTCATCCCGGTAGCGTTGATCGCGGCCGTTGCTCTGGTCGTGGCCGGTCTGTTTGGCTGGATTGCCATCGGCTATGAGATCGGCTTGCGCCTGACGAAAGCCTTCCACTGGGACTGGCATCCGGCTTTCTCCGCCGGGCTGGGCGTGCTGACCCTGTCGCTGGCCTCCGCCGCGCTGACCGGCATCCCGGGGTTGAACTGCGTCGGCTGGGTCGTCCCGGTTGCCGTGGGGCTGGCGGCGCTTGGGGCGGTGGTGATGACCCATTTCGGGACGCAGGCTGTGGCCGTCCAGGTGGAGAAGGCGCCAGAGACGCCCCCCTCGTCCGAGGCGGGGGGGCAGAATCCTGCCTGATTGGCGGGAACAGGTTCGAGGTCCAGACCCGCTCCGGGGCGCCGGGGCGGGTTTCCTTTTTTCGGGGGGTGATGATAGAATCAGTCATCCCGTTCTGTTTATCAGTTGGAAAGAGAGGGTTCGTATGGCCGAAAAGACGCCTTTGCATCCTAATCCGCCGCCGCTGGTGCGGGTTTCGGGCACTCACCGGGAAATGGGCCGCCAGATTGGCGAGGCCTGCCGCCGCCAGGTGCAGCACGGCATCGAGAATGCCCGCGCGCTCATCGCAGACGCCTACCAGCAGTTGGAGTTGACCTGGGAGGGGGCGCAGATCCAGGCGCGCAAGTACATCCCTTTTGCACAGGAGAGATATCCACAGTATGTCGAGGAGATGATAGGCGTGGCTGAGGGCGCCAACGTGCCGTTCGACGACCTGGCCATTGTGAACGCCATGGAGGCGGTGGCGATGGACGCCCTGCACTTGACGCGTTGTACCAGCATGGCGGTTAACCAGGAACGCACCGCCGACGGGCACGTGCTGATGGCTCACAACGAGGACTGGGTGCCCGAGGATGAGGATGACGTGTTTGTCATCCATGCCACGCCGAAGGACGAGCCGCCCTTCCTGGCGATGACTTATGGCGGCCTTTTGCCGAATATCGGTTTCAATGCCCGCGGGATTGCCCAGATGTGCGATTCGGTTTACCCGAATGATTCCCGCATTGGCACGCCGCGCATCGTGGTTTCGCGGGCAGTGCTGGCGGCAAAGACTCCGGATGAGGCCATTCGCCATATGCTTTCGGCCCAGCGGGCGGCGGGCTACAACCACATACTGGTCCATGAGAGCGGGGAACTGTATTCGGTGGAGGTTTCTTCGCGGCGTTTTGCCATCCTGTACGGCGAGGATGGCTATATCGTCCACACTAACCATTATCTCTCGTCCAAGATGCAGGAGATCGAGCGCGACCCGGAGGACCTGGTGGCGTCGCGTATCCGTTACTTCCGCGCCCTGCGCCTGGTCAAACGGGAGGATGCCCACACGATCAAGTCGCTGCAAACCATCCAGCGCGACCATGTTAACCATTCCAATTCGATTTGCAACCATTCCGTAGATGTGGCCAACGTGCTTGACCGGGAGAAGACCGTCAATGCCATGGTGATTGACCTGACAGCGCGCGAGATGCACATCGCCTGGGGCAACCCGTGCGAGAATCCGTATCACACGTATCACCTGGATGCGTAGAGTGGACGGTTTTTGGAACACAATAGCGCGAAAGGGTGAATGCTGCGAATATATTTTTGAACCATTCGCGCCACATCGTACCCGAATGGGATTCGAATATTCGCGGCATTCGCGTTGAATCTTTTCCCAGAGGAGATGCCATGAAGAAGATTTCGTTCGGCCGTATGTTCGTCATCAGCCTGCTCGGTTTTGCGCTGACCTTTTCCTCCAACATCCAGGACCCGCCTTTGATGACCTTCAAGACCCGCCAACTGGCCCCCGACCTGCCCAACACTGTCATGGGCCTCCTCGGCTTTGTCGGCCTGCTGGTGGCGATGGCTGTCCAGCCCATCGTGGGCGTGTTCTCCGACCGGGCGAGGACGAGACTGGGCCGCCGTCTGCCGTTCATCATCGGCGGCGCGGTGTTGATTGCCATGTCGCTGTTTCTGCTGGTCGCCGCTCCGACGCTGTGGGTGCTGCTCCTGGGCGTGATCCTGATCCAATTCTCCTCGAACATCCTGCAAGGCCCCTGGCAGGCGCTCATCCCGGACCTGGTGCCCGAATCACAGCGCGGGATGGCCTCCAGCCTGAAAGGCGTGATGGACATCGTGGCCCTCGTCGTAGGCGGGCTGACGGCCGGAAAGATCCTCAGCGCCGGAGTTGACAAATGGGGCGACAACGGCGTTTATTTTGCAGCCGCGGTGCCGACGGTGGTCTTTTTCGTCTTCGTCATCTTCACCGCCATTTGGGCGCGCGAGGAAACAGACGCAGGCTCAGGGTCCGCGCCCGCCGCGAACAAGACGGTGGGCGAGGCGCTCAAAGGCGCGTTCTACGTCAACTTCCGCGAGAACAAGGTCTTCGGCTGGTGGTTTGCCAACCGCATCCTATTCTGGGGTTCGTTCATCGCCATCAACACCTTCCTCATCAACTACATGGTGGACGTGATTGGAATGGAGCAGACGGCCGCCCAGAATTTTTACGGCAACCTGAAGATGATCCTGGGTGGGGCGTTGATCATCCTGGCGCTGCTTTCGGGCTGGCTTTCCGACAGAATCGGGCGCAAGCCGATCATGCTCGCTTCCGGATTCGTCTCATTTGCCGGGGCGCTCTTCCTGCTCTTTGTGCGCAGCGAGGCGTTCATTACCGTGGCCGGCGCGGTCATCGGCATGGGCATCGGCGCGTTCATCACCGTCTCGTGGGCGTTGGCCACGGACATTGTCCCGGCCAACGAAACCGCCCGCTACCTGGGCATTGCCAACATTGCCACCTGCATCGGTTCGGGCGTGGCGCGCCTATTGGGCGGCGTCTTGATTGACCCGATCAACAAGGCGCTCGGCTCCAGTTCGTCGGGCTACCTGCTCTTGTTTGCCCTGGCGACCCTGTGCTTCCTGACCAGCGCCCTGATCATTCTCCCGTTGCCGAACAAGCGAAACGCGTGATATTATTTTTGACTCTACTGCAAAAAGGCTATTGCACCGCGCAGCACGCGAAGACCGCCAG